>NZ_CP094723.1:1200000-1530426 GCF_025558585.1 Staphylococcus sp. IVB6214
ACGTTGCGCAAGATGATTGATTTCACCCATATGATCTGCATGCGCATGTGTAATAATCAAATAATCTATCGTACCAATGCCCCGTTCTTTGAGATAAGGGAAAAGTTTTCGGTCAGTAATGGATGCTTTATTCATCTGCCGTTTAGTTTCAAGTGCACCCCCGGTATCAATGAGTAAAGTTTCCCCTGTTTTGGCTTCAAATAAAATGGCATCCCCTTGACCAACATCTATAACTGTCATCCGATTTTCAAGATGAGGATGACAAAGTTGCGTGACACAGATAAAAGTTGCAATCCAGAAACATAAAATTTTCAATTTCTTTTTTGCTAACAAATAAGAAGCGATGAAAATAAAGAAAATGCATAATGCATAGCCTAATTCTCCAAATGAAGGAATGATTAATTTCCAAAGAATGAGTGGTTTTAAACAAAAAGACAAAAACTGATGAATGTTAAACAATAAGTAAAATGGGAATTTCAATATTGATAAAAGTGAAGGAATAAGTAAAGCGAATACAGTAACTAGAAAAGATAATGGAATTATTGTAAGTCCATAAAGTGGGATAAAAAAGAGATTCGATATTAGTCCTATCCATTGAAATTCATTAAAGTATGAATAACTGATAGATGCTGTACCGAGAACAGCTATAAAGCTTGTTATGAAAGTAGCGCGTAGAAATGGTTGTTGTATATATGTGTCACGAAGCATAATCAGTAAAAAACAAATAACATAAGAAAACTGAAACCCTAAATGTGCATGGATAGTTGGCTGGTAAGTAGATAAGATAATATATGAGAGCAATAAGATAAGTAAAGTATGTTGCTGAATATAACGTGCCAGCAATATTGCAAGAAAGGCCATTGTGACAGCCCTTTGTGCACTAGGACTATTTCCGGAAAAAACTAAAAATAGAGGGAGTATGAGTAGAATACATACTTGAGTGAAATAAAGAGGCATCGGACAACGTTTACCGATCATATAAAGTAATCCTGTCATTATGGCAACATGCGTCCCACTCACTGCAAATAAATGAGAAATGCCAAGATCTTTTAACAGTTGCTGTTGCAAATATGGAATATAATCTGTTGAACCGGTGACTAGTGCAATGATATATGGATAGCCCGGTAGATTGGATTGAACAAGGCGTTCAATCGCATAATTTCGGACGATTATAATACGATCTTTGAAGGTAACTTGATGTGGATAGTTACATTTTGATTGATCAAGTTCAGATACAAATAAAGAGGGAAGCGAACTGGCTTGGTCGGGATCGGGCGTCCTTATTTTGGCATCAACTATACAATCATAATACCCTATAAATTCAGTGTGGGGTTGCTTTTGGTTATCCTTATAATTTTTAAAAGTTAAATGGTACGCAATATCATGTATTGTTGCTGTTGCATGATAAAAATCTCCATTAAAAACAGGTAATGTTTCAATATGAATTATCACTTGTTGAGGTATATCAGATAATTCAGCTTGTTGTAAGGGCAGTGAAGGTGTGCATGATTCGATATAGTAACCAAACACACCTATAAAACTGGCAATTATTAACTTAAAGGATGATTGCTGTTTTATCAACATACTTATGTATAATGTAAACGCGATAAAACAAGCTGAAAAAGTATGATGATAAGCTAACTGACCGATAATATATGACAATAAAATATAAATCATTGACTATCTAAAATATAATTTGCAATGCGTTCTGGTTCAAATGGAATGTGTTCATATTTCACACCCGATTGATCAAGTAATTGTAACGCATACGCATGGTTATGATAATCCTTTGCATAATAAATCGTTTTAATACCTGCTTGAATAATTGACTTTGTGCAATTTAAACATGGGAAGTGAGTGACGTAAATTGTTGCACCTTCTGTTGATACACCTTGCTTAGCACATTGGAGTATTGCATTCATCTCTGCATGTATTGTACGAATGCAATGGCCATCTTCAAGTAGGCAGTCTTCATCGATACAGTGTACCTCACCTGCGACAGAGCCGTTATAACCACCTGCTATAATTCGATTGTCTTTAATAATAGTCGCACCAACAGATAAACGTTTACATGTTGATCGTAATGCAAGTAAATGGGCTTGTGCCATAAAATAATCATGCCATTTGATTCTTTCCATCTAATATCTCCTCTCAATCATTTTTTTAGTTAAATTGATTTTAACATCAAAGTTACACATGCTCCAATCATACTGTAAAATAGGTACTCAAGTTCTCATAGGTTTTGTCGCCAATCCCTTTCACTTCTTTCAATTGTTCTACTGATTGAAATTGACCTTTTTCTTCACGATATGACAAAATGGCTTGCGCTTTTGCCGGACCAATTCCCGGTACATTCGTTAAATCACTTAGTTGTGCAGTATTTAAATTCACGGGCTGATTGTCAGTTGATGAAGGCCTATCATTAGATGCGACAACAGCTTTAGGTTGTTCTCCCTTCTTAGGAATGTACAACATTTTTTGATCAGTCAGTTTTTCTGCAAGATTGATTTGAGATAGATCTGAGTTTGGCAAGATACCCGCTTTATCGAGTAATTGTTTTATGCGATCATCAGACATCATCTGATAAGTATTCGGTCGCTTAACGGCACCTTTAATATCGACGACAATTGGAATAGGTTGTTGCTGATTATTCTGCATTTTATTATGATCATGCGTTGATTTCCCCGTTTCAAATGATGCATTCTGTTGCAAAGGTAAGGGATTGGCAACTGGTTCTGGTTCAGTTGGTGCAAATTGAACAAAAACGACTAATAAACCTACTAAAACAATGCCACTGATTACTACAAGCAATCGGTTTTTAAGACACCAAGCTTGTAATTGTGATAAAAACGACATAAGAAACCCTCCTTTGATGATATACATGCGCAAAGGAGGGATTTTACTTTTATTATTTATAAGCAACAAAAAATAATCTGTCACTCTTTGGATCGTTACATGTAGGATCAAAGTCGTAAAACATTTTAATATTTTTAAATCCGACTGATTCTAACATACTTTGATAGATTGTTTTATCTAACGTTCTCTGAAATTGTGTTTCATCATGACGTACATACTGACCATTGTCTTCTCGGACGAAGAATACTAAATCATGCCATACACTATGTGGTAATTCCCCCGGCTCAGTTTGCCAAACGAGTGTTAAATCTTCTCGATCGTCTAAATAAGTTGCACCGTTAAACTGTGTGTCCATTTTATGTGTTGTATGAACGTCAAAAATTAACACACCCTCGTTTTTTAAATGTTGATGTACATGGTTAAACGTAGCTAGAACATCTTCTTCATCTGCCAAGTAATTTAATGAGTCACATAATATCGTTATAACATCGAAGCGTTCTGACAGTTGGAATTCAGACATATCTCCAACTTTCCAGATGATTTTGTCATGCTTTTGTTGAGCAAATGCAACCATTTCTTCACTTAAATCCATCCCGATAACTTCATCAGAAAAATTCAAAAATGTCGTCGTTAAAGTCCCGGTACCACATCCTAAATCTAATATGGATGACACGTGAGATTTCGGTAAAAAGTGTTGGACAATCTCTTGCCAACGCTCATACGGTTGATCATCTGTCAGTTGATCATAAAAAGCACTAAGTGTTTGGTATGCCATTACGACTTAATAACCTCTTGATAGCCTAAAATTTCAGCATCTTGATATAACTTTTCAAGATTGTAGTAATCACGCTCATCTTTATGGAAAACATGCACAACAACATCTGCAAGATCAATTAAAATCCAACGTGCCTCATCATAACCTTCCATGCGTTTTACATGAATGCCTTGTTCTTCTGCTTTGTCTTTTACCGTTTTCGCAATTGCCTGTACTTGGCGTTCGTTGTTACCATGACATACTAAAAAATAGTCGGCAATATCTGAAATACCTTGCATATTAATTGAAATAATATCTTCAGCTTTTTTTTCATCTACTGCCTGTACACTTAACATTAATAATTCATTTGCGTTCATTTAATCATCCTTTAACTTTTTTCATTCAAATTATAATAATTTAGACAATCGATAGTCGGTTGATACACACTGACATCTTTTTTGACTAAATGTAAGACTGTTCTTTTCGATATTTCATAAATGGCACGGTCTAAACCGCCCCCACTATATACGTGTTCACGAATTTCTTCTACACCCGGAATTTCACGTTTTGGTTCGATATAATCAGCGATAAAGACTAACTTTTCTGTTTTAGTCATTTTGCTTCGCCCGGTTGTATGATTGTATATAGCTTGCAATACTTCATCGTCAGTCACGCCGTATTGATGTTCCATAATAACAGCACACACTGGACCATGTAAAATTTCAGAACCGTAACTTAATAAGTTAGAATCCAATTTATACTTTGTCACTTGTTGATACATATAGCTTAATTCATCATATTTGCAGAAGTCATGCAAAATACCTGCTAGTTCTGCTTTTTTTTTGTCCCCTTCATAAATCTCTGCTAACTTCACCGCTGTTTCAGCAACTCTTAATGAGTGTTTAAAACGTTTTTTCGGTAATTTTTGTTCTACAAGTTCAATTGCAAATTGTTTATCCATACAAACCCCTCCTTAAGATATACGATTCTACATTTAATGGGACCCACATATGAATCGTTTCATGATTTTTGCACTTTTCTCGTATGATTGTAGAACTAATGGCCATTTCTGGTATTTCGAGGGGCTTAATCGATGCGTCATCACTTTTTATTTTGCGCCCACGATTTACAACTATAAACGTCACAATTTGTTTTAGGTCATCGATACGATACCATTTGTCTAATTGATCAAACTGATCGGTGCCAATCACAAAGTAAATTGAAACATTCGGATCTTCATCGTAAATTGCTTTAATCGTTTCATACGTATAACTTTTACCTTTGCGTTCGATTTCATCGGTGCGCATGACACCAAAACCTAAATTATCTATCACAAGTTGAATCATAGCAAGCCGATCTTCAATGGGAATCGGTTGCTCATGAACTTTAAGCGGTGACATATAACTTGGCATGAAATAAAATTCATCAGGTTTCAGTGCTGCATTGACTTCGCTTGCGATCATTTCATGCGCACTATGAATCGGATTGAATTGCCCTCCATAAATAACGATGCGTTTCATTATGGAAGCTCGATTTGTTTGTTTTCTTTAGATTCACGATATAACACAATGATAGACCCAATTAATTGAACGAGGTAGCTATTTGTCGCATGTGCTAATGTTTCTGCCAATTCATTTTTATCATCTAAATTATTTTGTAAAATATGCACTTTAATAAGTTCTCTTTTTTCTAAAGTTTCATCAATTTGTGTAATCATATTTTCATTGATTCCTGCTTTACCAATTTGGAAAATAGGATCGATATGATGCGCTTGACTTCTTAAAAAGCGCTTTTGTTTTCCAGTTAATGTCATAATGACCTCCTAAGTGTTTTTAATCCGAATATAATTTTTCTTTTACGCGATTGCGCATTACATGCACATCAGCTTGCATTCCTGTCCAAAATTTAAAACTTTCTGCACCTTGATATATGAACATATCAAGACCGTTATATATATTGTAACCTTGCATTTTAGCCGTTTTTAGAAAGGCTGTCTCTGCAGGTGTATAAATAATATCACAAACTAAGACGTCATCCTTTAATTGTTGTAAGGTTACTACCTGTTCTGTTGATGTATGCATGCCAACAGGTGTTGTATTAATAATAATATCGTATTGGTAAGCGATATGATCTACTTCAGATAATGGATAAGCTGTAACTTCAAATTGCCAATCTTCAAATCGAGACAATGTACGATTCGCAACCGCAATCGGATGCTTTGTTCTTTGAGATAACGAATATGCAATCCCTTTACTCGCACCACCAGCACCGATAATAAGAATTTTTGCATCGGATAGCTCACCGTAATAGTCGACCAATCCTTTCACATAACCGACTCCATCAGTGTTATGGCCGACCCAATGCTCACCATCAATGCGGACGGTATTGACCGCCCCTATCGCTTTCGCTTCGTCGGTAAGTTCGTCTAAATAAGGAATGATACGTTCTTTGTGTGGAATTGTTACATTGAAACCATCCAATTCGTATTCTGCAACAATATCACGTATATGTTTGAAATGTGCGGGCGGAATATTCAATGCTTGATATCCATGATCCAAATTCAGTGCTTCAAAATTTGCATGATGCATAATGGGTGACAATGAATGTTCAATAGGATGACCAATTACAGCAAACTTCATCTGATTCCCTCCTACATAATCGATGGACGTAAATATACTTCAACATTCTCAGGGACAGTGACTACAACGTCAGCACCCTCATCAATTGTAATAAATCCAAGACCAGCAATCATAACATCTTTTTTTCCATCTTCAGTGTGCAACGGTACTTGCTTTAAATGGTCAAAATTAAAGTTTTCACGTTGTGATGGCGGAGATAATAAGTCGCCTAGTTGTTCATGCCATAATTTATCTGCTTTTTCAAGTTTTGTACGATGTATGTGCAATTCATTTGAAAAATAGCAAATCAATGGTCGTTTGCCTCCGCTGATATAATCAATTCTAGCAAGACCACCGAAGAATAAAGATTGCGCTTCATTCAACTGAAATACACGTTGTTTGATTTCCTTTTTCGGCATGATTAAGTTGAGTTCCTTCGTCGTTACATAGTGTGTCATTTGATGCGCTTGAACGACACCAGGTGTATCATACATAAAACTATGATCATCTAAAGGAATGTCGATCATATCGAGTGTCGTACCCGGTACTTTAGAAGTCGTGATGACATTCTTCTCACCGACACTTTCTTCAATCAACTTGTTGACTAATGTTGATTTACCGACGTTTGTTGTCCCAACGATAAAAACATCTTGATGATTGCGATGTTTTTCAATCGCTGTCATTAAGTCTTCTACGCCATAACCTTTCATTGCTGACAATAGCACGACATCATCTGGATTCAAGCCGTATGCTTTCGCACTACGACGTAACCACTCCGTTACACGTCGTTTATTAATTTGTTTTGGCAATAAGTCAATCTTATTTGCAGCAAGAATGATTTTTTTATTACCCACGATGCGTTTTAACGCATGGATAAATGACCCTTCAAAGTCAAAGACATCAACAAGATTCACAACAATTCCTTTTTTATCCGCTAAACTATTCAGTAACGTTAAAAAGTCTTCACTTTCCATACCTACATCTTGCACTTCATTGTAATTTTTCAAACGAAAACAGCGTCGACAAATAACATCTTCTTTGTCCAAACTTGCTTTTGGAACGTATCCCGCTTCATTTGGGTTTTCAGACTGTAATATTGCCCCGCATCCGATACATTTTAATGCTGCTGACATATCATGACTCCTCCCATGTAATGTAACCTTTACGTTTGAAATGACTGAGAATACGGCGTTCAATCAAGCGATTTATCTTCGTTGCTAAGCCATCTGAATTTTTAACTGGAACAACCATAATCGTATAAAGGCCGCTACGATTGCCACCAAATACATCTGTCATCATTTGATCACCGATGACAACAACTTGTTCCTTTTTTAATCCCATTTTACGAGTGGCTTTGCGCAATGACTTGCCGCGTGGTTTCTGTGCTTTGAAAATATAATCTACATTCAAATCTTTACAAAATGCTTTTACTCTTTTTTCATTATTATTTGAAACAACCGTCACTTTAAAGCCGCGTTCATCAATCGTTTTAAACCATTCTTCAACTTTTGGTGTCGGATTTGCTTCATCCCATCCAACAAGCGTATTATCAAGATCCGTGATAATCCCACGAATATTAAGCTTTTCTAACTGCTGGAAATCAATTTCATGAATGTCTTTCACATATTGATTGGGCAAAAATAATCTCTTTAAAATCCCCATGATGTGCCTCCATAATTAAATAACTTCATTCCTATTATTATAACATATCTCATGTACTCTCTTACACAACATCTTATAGTTCTTTAACGAGAGCCTGTACCATTTTACTTGAAGACTTTGAAGCAACTTTTAAAAATTCATCAAACGTCATACTTGCTTCACCATCAGCCAAGTCTGAAATCGCACGTGTAACGATGAAAGGTTTACCAAATTGATAACACGTTTGTGCGATCGCCGCAGCTTCCATTTCTGATGCAATTGCTTGTGGAAAGTGATTGAGGATTGTTTCACGTTGTGTTTCTGTTCCAATAAAGCTGTCACCTGATACGATAAGTCCTTCCATCGCTGGCTGATCCATTGTTTGTAAAACTTGTTTCACTTTGCTTGTCAAATAGTCATCTGCAGTATATACGGCGGGCATACCTGGAATTTGTCCCATAACGTATCCGAAAGTACGGGCATCAGCATCATGATAACCAACCTTAGTACTGATCACAACATCACCTAAAGTAAGACCGGGTTGTAGTCCGCCAGCTGAACCTGTATTGATGATATATTCAGGGTTAAAACGATCAATCAATAGTGCTGTCGAAATGGCTACATTTACCTTACCAATCCCACTTTGTAACAATACCACTTCTTTGCCTTCCAATACTCCTCTATAAAAATATGTGTGCGCAATTTGAGTTTCTTCAAGTTCTGTTAATTGCTGTTTTAATATTTCAACTTCTTCTTCCATCGCACCGATAATACCTATCATGTAATATCCTCCTACTGTTAAGTTCTGTTTATTGAGTCGGTGCTATTTTACCACATTTTCACATGACGTCTCACTTGATTTTGTCCAAATGCATTTATCCTTACTTATTGTTCAATACAAAAAAGCCGAGACAACATAAGTTATCTCGACCCCATACATCTCTTAAATTTATTATTGTGTCCAAAGTTGTGCAAGTCCTTGGAATGAGAAAAACCCTGTGAAAAGCGTTACGATAACTGCTACAATACCGAAAATAAGCATCCATGTTGGGTGTTGATAGTCACCAACTATACGCTTGTTTTTCGATGCGATTAAAACTGTTCCAAGTGTAATCGGCAAAATTAATCCGTTCAATGCACCAGCAATAATTAATAATTTGACAGGCTTACCGATTGATAAAAATATCAACGTTGAAATTAAAATAAACGCAATAACTACATAGTTATCAAATTTATTTAACTTCTTGTGCAATGTCTTGATAAATGTCGTACTTGTATATGCTGAACCGATAACTGATGACATCGCAGCTGCGAACAATACGACACCGAAAATGTTTTTACCAATTGGTCCAATTGCATGTTCGAATACAGATGCTGGTGGGTTTTCTGGATTTAATGTAACACCCGTGACAACAACACCTAATACCGCTAAGAATAAAAGACCACGCATAACACCCGTTGTCAAAATACCAGTGATCGCAGAACGATTGACGAATGGCAAGTAATCTTTCCCTTTAATATCAGCATCAAGGATTCTGTGTGCACCGGCAAATGTGATGTAACCGCCTACCGTTCCACCTACCAGTGTAATAATTGGTAATACAAGTGCAGCTGGATTTTCAGGTAAAATCATATGTTTAGCTGCATCAGCATATGGTGGATTGGATTGAACCATCACATACGCAACAACCGCAATCATTAAAATACCTAACAACATTGTGACAAAGTCCATCATTTTTTGTCCGTTTTTCGAAATAAAGACGAGAATTGAGATGACAGCTGTAATGGCTGCGCCTATACGAACGTCAATACCGAAAATAGCATTTAAACCGAGGCCTGCTCCTGCAATGTTACCGATATTAAATGCTAAACCACCGATTGCTATTAGAATGGAGATAAACGTTCCAAGTCCTTTCACAACTTCATTTGCAATTTCTTGTCCTCGATACCCCGTAACGACGAGAACACGCCAAATATTAATTTGTGCACCAATATCAATAATAATAGATAATAAAATTGCAAACGCAAAACTCGCTAAAAATTGTTCTGTAAATACTGCTGTTTGTGTTAAAAACGCTGGTCCGATTGCTGATGTAGCCATCAAAAAGACCGACCCTAGTAACAGTCGCCTGTGTGCTTTTGTGAATTGGAATTCACCTGGATTTTCAATTTTATTCGAATTAGATTTCATTCATTAGCCCCCTATTTTAACTATCTTGACTCCAACTTTTGCAAGTTGTTCTCTAATTTGTTTTACAAATTCTAAAGCATGTGCGCCATCACCATGCACGCAAATGGTATCCGCTTTGATGTCTATCTCTTCTCCCGTTATTGCTGTTGTTTTACCTTCTGTCACCATACGAACGACTTGTTGAATCGCTTCTGACGTATCTTCGATGAGCGCGCCCTGTTTTCTTCTACTCACCAATTGCCCGTCTTTTTCATAACGACGATCAGCAAATACTTCAGATGCTGTTGGCAATCCAATCTTTTGCGCTTCTTCTAACTGTATTGAATTAGAAAGTCCAACGAGATACAGTTTAGGATCAACCGCATAAACTGCTTCTGCTATGGCACGAGCAATATCTCGATCTTTTGCTCCCATCTGATAAAGAGCACCATGTGGTTTGACATGATTGAGTGTAACGCCTTCAATGTCACAAAATGCTTTTAATGCTCCGATTTGATAGACCATCATATGATACACTTCTTCAGGGGACATATCTAAGTTGCGACGTCCAAATCCCTGTAAGTCAGGGAATCCTGGATGAGCCCCGACACTGACATTGTGTTGTTTCGCATATTTAACTGTTTGTGCCATGACATTTTCGTCACCTGCGTGAAATCCACACGCTACATTTGCAGAAGTAATGAGTGGTAAAACAGCTTCGTCGTTACCTACCTTATAATTACCGAAACTTTCACCTAAGTCACAATTTAAATCAACGTTAACCATGTTGAACCCCCTTGATAATATCATGCCGCTCTAAAAACTTAATATCCACTTCGCTCGCATCCCCTTCACAATATGGCGGATAAGAGAGCACTGCGTATAAAAAGTCTGCCGTCGTCGTAAAGCCATCAATAATCATTTCATCTAAAGTAACCTTTAATTTGTTGATCGCATGGTCACGGTTTTCACCTTTTACTATCACTTTAGCAACAAGAGAATCATAATATGATGAAACAGTATAGCCACTATATAGCAATGAGTCAACACGTACATTAAATCCTTGTGGCAAATGCAGTCTTTGAACAGTCCCTGGCGTTGGTCTAAAGGCTTGTTCTGGATTTTCTGCATTAATACGTGCTTCGATGACATGACCTTCAAAAGGAATGTCTTCTTGCTTTAGTGACAAGTTTCCATTTTCCATAATACGTAATTGTTCGCATACAAGGTCAACATTTGTACGCATTTCAGTAACAGTATGTTCGACTTGGATACGCGCATTCATCTCAATGAAATAATAGGCATCTTCTGTCACTAAAAACTCGATAGTACCTGCACTACGATAATTTGATGCACGTGCAACTTTTACCGCATCATTACACATTTTTTCACGCTTTTCAGGCGTTAAAGCACTACAAGGTGATTCTTCAATCAACTTTTGGTTTTTACGTTGAACAGAACAGTCGCGTTCTCCTAAGTGAATAAAATTCGTTTTCCCATCACCCAAAACTTGTACTTCAACGTGCTTGGCAACAGGAATAAAGGCTTCGACATATACACGATCATCATTAAAGTACTTATTCCCTTCACTCTTCGCTTCTTTAAATGCCTGTTCTAACATATTTTCATCTTTAACAATACGGATTCCTTTACCTCCGCCTCCACTTGCTGCTTTCAACACAAGTGGATAACCTAGTGATTCAGCTAGTGTTTTCACTTCATCCACCGATTCTACTGATGATTTTGAACCTGGTATGATAGGAACACCCGCTTGATCAACTGTTTGACGTGCTGTAATTTTATCCCCCATCAATTCCATTGTAGACTTTGTTGGCCCAATGAAATATAATCCTTCATTTTCAACCTTCTCTGCAAAAACAGGACTCTCAGATAAAAAGCCATATCCCGGATGAACGGCGTTTGCATTCGTTATTTCAGCAGCAGAAAGGATATTATGAATATTAAGGTAACTATCTAGTGGGTTTGCATTTCCGATACATACTGCGTGATCTGCAAGTTTTACATGTAAACTATCTTCGTCACCTACTGCATAAACAGCAACAGATTCCATATTCATTTCACGCAATGCACGAATAATTCTTACTGCAATTTCTCCTCTATTTGCGACTAATACTCGATACATCAGTACGCCCCCTTACTTTAATTTAACGATACATTGATTGTGTTCAATATTTTCGCCATGATCAACAAGGATTTCTACAATTTCACCACTTTCATCAGCAGTTACTTCATTCATTACTTTCATCGCTTCAACGTATCCAATAATATCACCTTTCTGAATCACATCGCCCACTTTAATGACTGGTTTAGTGAGTTCTTTCTCATCTTGTAGATAGAATGTTCCAATCATTTGAGAGCGAATTTCTTTAAATGATGCTTCTGGTGTTTCTTCTTGTGATGGCGTTACTTGTGTAGGTGACTGTACAGGCGCTGTTGGTGCAACTTGAATGCCTTCATTTTGTTGTGTCGCTGGAAGGTCAAGTTCCAACTCCATGTCTTCATCCCCATATCTGAAGTGCTTCACACCATATGTTTTTAATAACGTGAGTGTTTGTTCAATTTGTTTTAAGTCCATGGTATACTATCTCCTTTTAATACTGTTTTTATTTTTCGTTGTGTTGGTCGTATATTTTTCAAATAACGTTGTGGATAACGTCGCAATTTCTCTTTTGCATCGGCAAGTTTGCGGCCTTTGCGTGCAAGAATTTCATTAGCTTCATTAAAAGTGACCCATTCAAACTGTATTTTTTCACCAGGTCGCTTTTGAATAATATCTACAAGGTCGCTATCAATAACGGTACCTATTTTTGTATAACCGCCTACTGTTTGACGATCGTTTAACAAGATGATGGGATTGCCATCCTTAGGTACTTGTATACTTCCTAATGCAACGGGTTCAGAAATAATATCCGCACTTTCCATCGGCTTGATTGAACCACCCTTTAAACGATACCCCATTCGATCTGAGCTTTCTGATACTTGGAATTCAATATGCTCAATTTCTGCAATTGTTCGTTTTGAGAATGAATCTAGCTGTGGTCCATCCATGATACCTATTGGTAGATTACTGTTTGGGCTGTAACTTCTAAAGTCACTCGAACGACCAATCAGACTGATATCCATATTTATTGGACGTGTTGGAATAATATCATTCTCTTTAAGCACACGTCCTTTATAGCCACCAACATGTGTGCGTGTATGCGTTGAATAACTCCCTTCCACTGAAGGAATATCAAGTTGCTCAGCAAAACCGATATATGCTCGCATTCCTTCTTTTGCTGCTCCTAAATCTAAGACATCGCCGTCTTCAGCCTTGATAACCGTCTGATGTGGAATTGCTTCACCATTAAGCGTGGCTGAAAACTCTGCACCCGTAATCGCAAATAAATTTTGAGACAGGAACTTGATTTTGGGTCCAATCATTGTAATTTCCAATGCTGGCTGTTGATCTGTCTCAAGAAGTGCATTCAAAATCTCATAGCTCGGACGATCCATCACACCTGCTGGAGAGAATCCTTCAGATTGATGTCCAAAACGTCCTAAATCTTGAACAGTTGTAAATAATCCTGGCTTCAATATCTTAATGCTCATAGCTGATTCTCACCCACTCATCATAATTTAATCGTCCTTTTTCCACATATTTTTGAATATGTAAAAACTCTTCTTCATTAATTGCATAAAATTTAATTTTATCTCCAGGTTGATAGAGAATTTTAGGATTTCGATTTATATCGAATACATCAATCGGTGTACGTCCTATAATTTGCCATCCACCTGGTGAATCAGCTGGATAAAGCCCAGTTTGATTATTCGCAATTCCCACAGAACCTGCTGGAATCTTCAAACGCGGCTCTTCCTTACGTGGTGTGTGAATACGTGCATTCAGTCCACCTAAAAATGGAAAACCTGGCATAAAGCCAATCATATAAACAAGATAGTAGCCTTCAATATGATATTGAATCACTTCTTCAACAGATAGCTTATGATATTCTGCTACATACTCTAAATCTGGTCCCCATTTCCCACCATATAACACAGGGATATTGACAACACGTCTCGGTTTATTAACTTCTGTTGTAGATAATTCATATGTAGACAATCCAAGCTCTTCTAAAACTGCTTCATAAGTGATTGAGATGCCATCGAAATAAACAAGTATGGCTCGATATGATGGAACAATCTCTTGTATATGCGGATGATTTAATGATTTCAAATAGTCAGCTATCGCATTGACTTGATTGAATATTTCTTCATTAATCTTTGCATCGAAATATATCATAAAAGATTGTTCACTAATTTGTTTAAATTCCATCTTCATCCCCCTTCCGTAATCCCTTACATTAAAATATTTTATCATCATTGGTATGCACTGACAATTCAATGTTTTCTCAAGATAATAAGCGGTACAACGCATTTTTGTATAAATGAACAAAATTCAAAACATGTAAAATGTAATTGTTAGCGGTACAAACCGCTTTATATCAATGATTTTATAATCATAAAACTATATCAATTTAGAGTGATGAAATATAAATATCATAAAACTATTATATTTTTATATTGACATTACTCGTTAAACACTTACAAACGAATGATTTAACTATAAGTTTTATGAATCATTATAGGATAGTCTTCATGTATAATTTGTGTAAAAACTAAAAAAAGAGACTAAAGCATGAAACCATGCTCTAGCCTTTTGTCTATGATTATTGAATGTTTGTAATTTTAACGTTCATTTCTCCACCATTTGGAAGTGGGACACGTACTTCATCATTTAAATGCTTCCCAATTAAAGCTTGTGCCATTGGAGATTCATTTGAAATTTTACCGTTAAATGCATCAGATTCAGCAGAACCAACGATTTGGTAGCTTTCTTCGTCATCACCAGGTAATTCAACAAATGTGACTGTTTTACCAATTTGAACAACATTGTTATCGCCAGTATCTTCAATAATAAGAGCGTGACGTAACATTGTTTCGATACGTTGAATGTCTTGCTCGATGAAACCTTGTTCATCCTTAGCAGCATCATACTCAGAGTTCTCAGATAGGTCACCAAAACTACGTGCAACCTTGATTTTTTCAACGACTTCAGGTCGTTTAACGGTTTTTAACTCTTCTAATTCTTGTTCGAGTTTTTCAAAACCTTCTTGTGTCATTGGGTATTGTTTTTGGTTTTCCATATGTTCATCTTCCTTTTTAATGAATTAATCTTTCTTCTGAACGAGTGCTTGAATTTTTGTTGTCATGATATCGATAGCAACTTTATTACTACCGCCTTCTGGAATAATAATATCAGCAAACTTTTTCGTCGGCTCAATAAACTGATTATGCATTGGGCGAACAACGCTAAGATACTGATCTATCACTGAATCCATTGTACGGCCACGTTCACGTGTATCACGCAATAATCGACGTAAAATTCGTAAGTCGGCATCCGTATCGACATATATCTTCACATCCATGAGATTGCGAAGTTCTTCATTTTCAAGCGCAAATATACCTTCTACGATAATAACATCTTTAGGTTGAAATGCAATGGTTTTCTCACTGCGTGTATGATTTGTATAATCGTAAGTTGGCACTTCTACTTCATGACCTGCGCACAAGTCTCGTAAATTCTGAATCAATAAATCATTATCAAACGCAAATGGATGATCATAATTCGTTTCTAAACGTTCTTCAAACGTAAGATGAGATTGATCTTTATAGTAATAGTCTTGTTCAATTAACGCCACACTATGGCCTTCTAAATTATTCATAATCTTATTTGTGACTGAAGTTTTCCCAGAACCCGAGCCACCTGCAATACCAATAATTGTTGTAGGCGCCATTGCGCTATACCTCTTTTCTCATCATATTATTTACATAAATCGGACGTTCTACTTTAATTTGAACGATTTGAAGCGGATGACGTGCAGCATCCAATTCGTTTCCTTCTTCATCATAAATCGCTTCAACCACTTGCGTAAACGTTTCGATTTCAGGCCCAAAAAATTCAACTTCTTGTCCTGGTTTAAAATGATTACGCTGTTGAATTGTCGCAATTTGTGTTTCTTCATCATATGCTAGAACAAGTCCGATAAAGTCATACGGTGATTTTTTAGAAGACTCATTCCCGAACATTTGCTCTTCATAGCCTGGTGTTCCTTTGAAGAAAGCAGGTGCTGTATCACGGTTTGCACATTTATCAAGTTCGCTTAACCATTCCGGTTTGATTTTAAAGTTTTCAGGATCTGCCGCATAGGCATCGATCACTTTACGATAAACAGATACAACTGTCGCTATATAATGAATTGACTTCATACGGCCTTCGATTTTTAATGAATCGATACCTAAGTCCATCATATTTGGAATAGATTCGATTAATTTTAAGTCACGTGGACTCATCGCAAATGGGACTGCTGAACCATCTTCATAGTAAACATCCAACTCACCATCTTCATCAACTGTAAGAAGATCGTAATCCCAGCGACAACTTTGACAACAACCGCCACGGTTAGAGTCACGTGCCGTCATATGATTACTCAATGTACAGCGTCCTGAATAAGCAATACACATCGCACCGTGAATGAATGCCTCTATTTCGATATCTACCTTTTCCTTCATTTCTTTCATTTCCATTGCACCTGTTTCACGTGCAAGTACAACACGATCCAAACCTTCTTCTTTCCAATACTCAACCGCTTTATAGTTACTGAGTGATTGCTGTGTTGAAAGATGAATTTCAAGGTTTGGGGCGACACGTTTACATGTTTCGATAATTAAAGGGTCTGCAACGATAATGCCTGTTGCACCAGTTCCTTCTAACTGGATTAAGTATTCATCAAGCCCTTCAATATTTTCATCATGAGCGATGATGTTTGTTGTGACATATATTTTTGCACCATATTTATTCGCAAACTCAACACCTTCACGAATTTCATCAATCGTGAAGTTATCTGCATTTGAACGCAAACCATATTCTTGTCCACCGAGAAATACAGCATCTGCACCGTAATGAATCGCAATTTTTAACTTTTCAAGGTTACCGGCCGGTGCAAGCAATTCGGGTTTTTTTACTTTAGGTTTCGCATCAGTATTCACTGCTTCTAATACCGTCATATGCTATCTCTCCTTATATTAATATACCGTTTGTTTATAGTAGAATCCTTCATCAAATGGACGATGTTCAGGCTGAATCGCTTCAATTGGATCTACTAGCATAAACTTCTCATCTTCATAAACTTCTGGGTCTTCTTCATATAAATCGATTGCTTCTCGATATTGTTCTGTAACGGTATTAATATATTCTTCTGAATGTAACAAACCGTCAATCTTTAAGCTATCGATACCTGCTTCAAATAATGGTGCCAATTCTTCAATTAAGCAAATATCATTCGGAGACATAATATGTGTACCGTTATAATCTTCATATACAGGGTATTTGTTATCACGTTCTTCATCATATAACAACAGCTGTGTATGCTCATCCAAATCTTCACGTTGAATCTTCATCTGACGCTCTTGGAACGTATAGTAATTACCTAATAACATACGTTTTGATTGGAACATGCATGTCATGCCGTGTACTTGTACTTCAATTTCTACATCAGCATTTGCCTTAATGTTTAAGATTTCATCCAAACTTAATTCACGTGCTAAAACTGCACGACTTGCGCCACGTTTACCCCAATAATTACATTGGAAGTAGTTCGTAACAAGTGTCTCCGCATTCCAGTGAAGTGGAATTGGATTTTCTTGTTGCTTGACGATCATGACAATCGCAGGGTCACCAAAAATAATGCGATCAACACGAATCTCATGCAAGAAATTGATATAATCTTCAACAGCTGGAATATGATAATTATGGAAGATCCCATTCACTGCCGCATAGGCTTTTTTACCCGCAGCATGGATCATATCAACCGCTTGTTTCATCTGCTCTCTATTAAATTCACCAGCCAAACGTAAGCCAAACTTCTCTTCACCGATTACAAAGGCATCTGCACCTTTTTCAATCAGTGTTTCTATATGGCTGAGAGATTTGGGTGTCACTAGTAATTCAGTCATTTTTGCGCTCCTTTATTGAAATAGCTAAACCATCATCCATATTTATAAAATTCGTTTTAAAATCAGATTGTTCACTTAGCCATTGATTAAATTTCTGTACTTTTTTAACCATTTGTTTCACATTGCGACTGCGTACAATATCAATATTCGCAACAAAACCATGATATAACACATTGTCTGTAATGATGATGCCACCTTCATTTAACAAAGGACTATAAAGCTCGAAAAACTTTTTAGATTGTGCCTTTGCTGCATCGATAAAAATCATATCATATGTCCGATCATTTACCATTGAAAATGCTTGTGCTGCATCTGCTTCAATCAACCTAATCTGTTCTGTATATTGAAACTGAGAAAAATTTTGTTTAGCATAAGCAATCATTTCATCGTTACGTTCAATTGTCGTCACACGAATATCCGATGACACAGACGCAAAATGCATGCTGCTATATCCAATTGCCGTACCTAACTCTAAAATCTCTGTCGGCTGATGTATACGAATGATTTGTTTTACTAAATCAAGCGATAGTTGATCAACAATAGGCACTTTGTTTTCTTCTGCAAAATGACGCAATTGATCCAAATCGCTGTCATATGTTTGCAATCCTAAAAAATAAGATTGATTTAAATTTTCCATCTTAAGACTTCCTTTAGTTAAATTCTGATAAAAATCATCAAAAAACGGGAGTGGAACAATGTGATCTCCTTAAAGATTTTTGGGTTCCACCCCAGCACGTCAAATCGTATTAAGTATGTAATATAAGACATTTTCAGAGCTTCTAAACAAAGTGCATACCACTCCACTTCTACATACCTTCAAATAACTTCATATTATTCTAACACAAAATGAATTGAAAAATAAGGGTATCTCTATGAAATCATTTATAAATCTCATCACAAACTATTACACATTATGAACTTAAGCAACTTGAAACCAAATTGACAAGTCATTATGTGAAAAGAAATATTTCTGTACACCTAGTTAAGATGATTCGAGTCTCTTAACATAATATTTCTCCATCACTTTTTCTGTGTTGTTCAATTCAGATGAATCCAAAAAAGCTGATGTGCATCTTGCCACATCAGCTTTGAAAACTTCTTATTCTTCTGTTTCATCGAAGTTTGTATTTACAACTTCTTCAATCATATCCCATTCTTTTTCTGTTTCGATTGCTACGAAACGACCACCGTCACCAGATTCATCTGGTTCGTTAATCATTGGGACTAATTCGATTAAATCATCGTCATCTGCTTGTGCGCCTTCTTCAGCTAAAATGACATATTCTTTATCAAATTCTGGATGATAGAATTCTAACATTTTACGGTATAATACTTCGTTACCTTCTTCGTCGTATAATGTTAATAAAGCTTCATCGTTATTAATTTCTAATTCGTTAATATTATGGTTTTCGTTTGTCATCGTAGATCTCTCCTTAATTTAGTGAATCTAAATAGCCTTGTAAAATAAATACAGCCGCCATCTTATCAATTACTTTTTTTCGTTTTGCTCTAGAAACATCCGCTTCAAGCAGCGAACGTTCCGCTGCAGAAGTACTTAAACGCTCATCCCACATGACAATTTCGAGTTGCGGCATGCGTTCAGCTAATGCTTCTTTATAATGTAACGATGCTTCTCCGCGGAAGCCAATCGAATTATTCATGTTTTTCGGCAATCCGATCACGACGGTCCCTACACGCTCTCGTTCAATGATCTCAATTAAGGTGTCTAATCCGAGTTCATTCTGTTCTTCGTTAATACGGAGTGTATCCAATCCTTGTGCTGTCCAACCCATCATGTCGCTTATCGCAACACCCACAGTCTTACTCCCAACATCTAATCCAATAATTTTATGTTTAAGCATTATGTTCTTTTTCGCTATTATGCTTTAAATAGAACGACACAAGTTCCTCCATAATATCATCGCGATCAATGTGTCGAATTTGATTTCTCGCTTCGTTATGACGTGGAATGTACGCTGGGTCACCTGATAGTAGGTAGCCTACAATCTGATTGACAGCATTGTAGCCACGTTCTTCCAATGTGTTATACACATTGTTTAGAACTGCATCAACATCTGCTTTTGGGATATCGTCGTGGTTAAACTTCATTGTTTTATCAAAATTTGCCATTGTCATAACACTCCTTAAACCATAAATAGATTACACTCTCTATTCTACACGAAATACATCTATTTTTATAATGATTTAATGTAAGTTTCAACAAATTGTAATGCTGCTGTTATCTGACTTGGATCTGTACCGCCGCCTTGTGCCATATCTGGACGACCGCCACCTTTACCACCAACAATCGGTGCCATTTCTTTAATAATATCTCCCGCTTTGACACGTTCAACATATTGTTTTGGTACAGTTGCAACGATAGATACTTTACCGCCAACATCACTAGCTAATACAATAATCGCATCTTGCAATTTAGATTTAAAATCATCCATTGTTGTACGCATCGCTTTCGCATTATCCACTTCAACTTCCGTAATTAACACTGGCATATCATTAATATGTGTCACTTTATCCTCAATGTTACCCATTTTTAATGCGTTAATTTCTTTGTTTTTCGCTTCAATTGTTTGTTGCAATGTTTTTTCTTGTACTTGCAAGTTTTCAACCTTCTCAATCACTTGTTCGTCTGCTTTTGCTTTTACTTGTGCTTTGATGGAATTAAAGCGCTCTAAGTAACGTTCTAAATACATAAATGCCGCTTGCCCTGTCACCGCTTCAATACGGCGCACTCCTGCCCCAGTACCTGATTCGCTTGTAATCTTAAACAGGCCAATTTCAGATGTATTTTTAACATGTGTACCACCGCACAACTCAATTGAGAAAGGTTTCATATCTACAACACGAACGACGTCGCCATATTTTTCACCGAACAATGCCATTGCACCTTGTGCTTTCGCTTCGTCGATAGGCATTTCGTTGATTGAGACATCAATACTGTTCCAAATTTCTTCATTCACACGTTGCTCAACAAGTTGTAACTCTTCTTGTGTCATTGCTGCAATATGTGAGAAGTCGAAACGTAAACGCTCACTGTCTACCAAAGAACCTGCTTGGTTAACATGACTACCTAGTACTTCTTTTAAGGCTGCATGTAACAAGTGTGTCGCACTGTGGTTTTTCATAATCGCCTTACGAGATTTGCTGTCAACTGTTGCAGTCACTTCTGCACCTTCAGCCACTGTACCAAACTTCACATAACCAGTATGCAAGTTTTGACCATTAGGTGCTTTAATAACTTCCGTCACTTCGATTTCAAAATCATCAGTCGCTATAACGCCTTTATCTGCAACTTGGCCACCGCTCACTGCGTAGAATGGCGTTTGATCTAAAATAAAGTATACTGTCTGATCTGCATCCGCTTCTGATACACGTGTACCATCAACAATAATGTCTGTCAAACGTGCTGTCGTTTCAAGTTGATCGTAACCAACAAACGTACTGTCTGTGTCAATTTGCTTTAACACTTCACTTTGAACCTGCATAGATTGGCTATTTTGACGTGCTTCACGTGCTCGATTACGCTGTGCTTCCATGTGTGTTTCAAAGCCAGACATATCAATTGTTAATCCTTCATTTTCTGCAATTTCTTGTGTTAATTCAATTGGGAAACCATACGTATCATACAATTTAAACGCATCTTCACCTGCAATCATACCGTCTTGTTCTTTTGATTGTGCAATTAAGCCGTTTAAGATAGAAAGTCCTTCTTCTAATGTTTCGTGGAAGCGTGTTTCTTCAGACTTGATGACACGTGCAATAAAGTCTTGTTTTTCTTTTACATTTGGATAATATGGTTCCATGATTTCCGCAACAATTTCCACTAATCGATACATAAATGGTTCGTTGATGTTCAACGTTTGACTGAAACGAACTGCACGACGTAATAAACGTCGTAATACATAGCCACGTCCTTCGTTAGCTGGTAATGCACCATCTGAAATCGCAAATGCAATTGTACGGATATGATCTGCAATTACTTTAAAAGCAACATCATCTTGTGCATTTTTTAAATAATGCTTACCAGAGATTTTCTCAATTTCTTGCATAATTGGCATGAACAAGTCTGTCTCGTAGTTTGTACGAACATTTTGAGATATTGAGGCCATACGCTCTAGCCCCATGCCAGTATCAATATTTTTACTTGGTAGTGGTGTATAACTATGATCCTTATTATGGTTGAACTCACTGAATACAAGGTTCCACACTTCTAGATAGCGTTCGTTTTCTCCACCTGGATACATTTCTTCTGCTGGATCCTCTTTGCCATATTCTTCACCACGATCATAGAAAATCTCAGTATTTGGACCAGACGGACCTTCACCGATATCCCAGAAATTCCCTTCAATTCGAATGATACGATCTTCTGATAGTCCAATCATGTCATGCCATAAATCATAAGCTTCTGTATCTTCAGGATGGATTGTTACATAAAGTTTTTCCGGTTCCATTGCCATCCATTTGTCACTTGTTAAAAACTCCCATGCAAATGATACAGCTTCTTTTTTGAAATAATCACCAATTGAGAAGTTACCTAACATTTCAAAGAATGTATGGTGACGTGCTGTAAAACCAACATTCTCAATATCGTTTGTACGAATTGATTTTTGTGCGTTCACAATACGTGGTTTTTTCGGTACTTCACGGCCGTCAAAATATTTTTTTAACGTCGCAACACCTGAGTTAATCCATAACAATGAATCGTCATCAATAGGTACTAAAGGTGCTGATGGCTCTACCATATGTCCCTTCTCAACGAAGAAATCAAGATACATTTGTCGTATATCACTAGCTTTTAAATTTTTCATTCTGTCAACTCCCTATTCTCTTTCATCAAACAAAAAGACACTCGTCTCATCAAAGGGACGAATGTCTCGCGGTACCACCCTAGTTATAGTCGCTATGCAACTATCACTCTGTAAACTGTTATTGAACTATGCGCATAGTAGCGTTCAATGATATGACTCGTATCTCTCAGCACTGATACGTCTCTGTGAAGTCACTAATTCATCTACTCGGCTATCCACTTTACTTAATAGTGATTATATAAAAAATTCTCATCTTTTGTCAATTTCTAAAAAATCATAAGGTGTTGTTTCACCCATATTAATCATCGGATTGACTTGATACATATTTGACTCAGTTAGCACAAATGTTGTCTCAACTGCATCGTTCGTCTCACTGTCTTCCGTATCTCCTTTAAAGTACATCGTTAAAAAAGTTTGTAACTGCGTTAAACGTGTCTGCCCTTCAGTTTGTAGTCCCATGTTAAACGCATCCGCATCACCCAAGAATACGAGTGATTGTTTTGCACGTGTTAGTCCTGTATACAATATTGGCTTCTGGAGCATGCGATAATACTGTTTGACAATCGGCATAATGACAATTGGAAACTCTGATCCTTGCGACTTATGAATCGACGTACAATAAGCATGTGTTAATTCTGTAAGGTCGGATCGCATATAGGTAATCTCGTTCCCTTCATAATCAACAATAACGACATCTTTATTCAAGGCATTCTCCTTTGCCCAAAAGATACCGATAATCTCACCGATATCTCCGTTAAACACATTGTCGTCCGGTCGGTTCACTAACTGTAACACTTTATCACCTTTACGGAATAACACATCACCGAATGCGACTTCACGATGATCATCGCCTTCTTTGGGATTCAATATATTTTGAAGAACTTGATTGAGTTTTTGAATCCCTGCACTCCCTCGATACATCGGTGCGAGTACTTGAATATCCGACATTGTATATCCTTTGCCAACTGCATTGGATACAATTTTATCGACAATCTCTGGAATTTGATGTGTTTGACATGCGATAAATGAGCGGTCGTGATATCTTTTCGTAATATCTACATCTTGACCTAACTTAATGCGATGTGCCAAATCTATAATGCTCGATCCATCTTGTTGACGATACACTTCTGTTAAGTTAATTCTCGGTAACACATCGGCGTCTATTAAGTCTTTAAACACTTGTCCTGGTCCGACAGATGGTAATTGGTCTTCATCGCCTACCAGTACAATTTGAGCATCCAGTGGCACAGCATTCATGAATTGGTGAAAGAGCCACGTATCCACCATCGACATCTCATCGATGATAATCAACCTTGCATCAATTTCATGTTCCAACAAGTCATCTGGCTTCGTCTCTTGATTCCAACCGATAAGCCGATGAATTGTCATTGCTTCAAGTCCTGTTGACTCATGAAGTCGCTTCGATGCACGCCCTGTTGGTGCAGCAAGTACGACTGGAAAAGCTTCTCCTTCGTCATAATCATCATAATCAAGTGAGAGACCGTGCATTTCAGCGTATAATTGAACAATGCCCTTAATTACAGTGGTTTTACCTGTACCCGGCCCGCCTGTTAACAACATCACTTTATTTTGTAACGCACATTCCAATGCATCTTTTTGTGATGCTGCATAACTCACTTCATTCATTTCTTCAATTTCACCAATATGTAGTTGTATATCAGATAAATCAAATTGGGTTAATGCTTGTTTATGGTTTGCGACTTTAAATAAATTCTGCGTGCTCTTTAGTTCTGAGTAGTACAAGCTTGGAATTGCCACAATGTCATCAACTGCGATTAGTTTCTGTTCTTCAACAAGTTGCGTCATACAATCATGCATAGGTGGCTCTTCTATTGTTTCAGGCTGGTTTTTCGAGAGCAATTCAATTGCTGCATGAATTAATGCATCAGCTGGTAAATAAGTGTGTCCATTTTTAAGGCATGTCTCTTCCACAACATAGAGAATCCCTGCACGCAAGCGGTCTTGATGCATCGGATGAATTCCTAGTTGCTGTGCCAATTGGTCCGCCTTTTGAAAACCAACTCCTTTAATATCATAAACAAGTTGATATGGATTATTATCAAGAACTTTTAATGTATCTGCCTGATAAAACTTATATATATCCATTGCAAGTTTTGAACCAAAACCGAGTTCGTTCAAACGAATCATAATTTGTTCGCTTTCTTGATTTTGGTATACTTGTTGGGCAATTTGTTCTTGTTTATCTTTTGACAGGCGCGGTACACGAGACAAGCATGATGCATCATTTAATATTTGATGAATGGCATCTTCTCCAAGTGTTTCAACAATTGATTCTGCTGTTTTGACACCAATCCCTTTAAATAGTGAACTAGAGAGATACGATATCACCGCATCTTTCGTTTGAGGGAGTTCTTTTTGAAATGTTTCAGCTTTTAACTGTTGCCCATATCGTGCGTGCTGTACAACATAACCCTTAAAAAGATACGTTTCATCTTCAACGATATCTGGAAAATACCCAACGACTGTCACTTCATCTTCAAAATCGCCATTCGTATCATCAACTTCAACTTTTAATACTGTATAAAAATTGTCCGTATTTTGAAAAAGGATAAGAACCACTTCACCTTTTACATAAGTACTATCTAGTAGCGTTGGGTTTTCCACCATTATCCCTCCTGTTCTTGAATCATTTTAAACGTCTTTAACGCATGATGACTTAACATATGTGCATCATCCATTTCGATTGCGTTTTCAAAACCTTGTATCGCAGCGTCGATATCTTCATCCGTCATATATTTAGCTAGCGTTAAATTATATTGAGCATCTGCATGTTTCGGATCTTCTTCTAAAATGCGTTCTAATAATGGAATCGCTTGATCAAACATTTCAAGTTCACACAACACTAATCCATATTGAAATTGTGCTTCAATATCTTCAAAATTTGTATCTAACTCTGAAGCACGCATTAAAAACGGAAGTGCCTTTTCTTTTGCCTCTAACTGAATGAAAGACATGCCGAGCATGAAATATACATCTTTTGATTCTAACTGTTTACTGATCGCCATTTGATAAAGCTTAATTGCTTCTTGAAAACGTCCTTCATTAAAGTACACATTGGCTAAGTTATAATAAATAACTCCATTATCCGATTGCAATTCTATTGCGCGTTGAAAAAATCTCTCAGCTTTTTCAATTTCTCCTGCTTCCGCTAATAAAATTCCGGAATTAATGTAATTTTCAACTTGTTCAGGAGCCGCTTCGATATTATCAAAGCAAGCTTGCAAGGCCTTATCGAATTGTCCTTGTTTAATTAAGTTATGTATTTGTTCTTGTTCCATCTTTGACTCACCTTTACATTTTCTGTTTCAAACTCAATTGTACATCAAAACATCACATAACTAAAATAGGGGGACACGGTAAAATTCAACATTTTACAGTATCTCCCTATTTTATATGAATATGATTATACAACGTAGCTTAGTTGACCACTATTTTTGTATACATCGTCAATTGTTGCGCCACCTAGGCAAACATCACCGTCATAAAAAACAACTGCTTGTCCTGGTGTAATCGCACGTACTGGTTCATCAAATGTCACACGAATAGCATCATCACTTTCTTTCGTGATAGTTACACCTGTATCTTGTTGACGATATCTAAATTTCGCTGTACATTTCAACGGCTCAGACAAATCTATTGGATTTACGAATGATACGTCAGATGCAACAAGATAATCACTATACAAGGCATCGTGGTGGAACCCTTGTTCGACATACAATACGTTATCTTCCAAGTTCTTGCCGACTACGAACCATGGATCGCCATCGCCACCAATACCTAAGCCATGTCTTTGTCCAATTGTGTAATACATAAGTCCACTATGCTGACCTTTTAATTCACCATTCAGTGTACGCATTTCACCCGATTGTGCTGGCAAATATTGTGATAGGAATGTTTTGAAGTTACGTTCACCAATGAAACAAATTCCTGTTGAGTCTTTTTTCTTCGCCGTAGCCAAGTCTTGTTCTAATGCAATTTTGCGCACTTCTTTTTTGTCAATATCACCAATTGGGAACATTACTTTTTGTAATTGTGCTTCTGTTAATTGATTTAAGAAATATGTTTGGTCTTTGTTTTGGTCTACACCACGTAGCATTTCTACACTACCATCTTCATTGCGTCTCACACGTGCATAGTGACCTGTCGCAACATAGTCCGCACCAAGCTTCAACGCATGCTCTAAGAAAGCCTTAAACTTAATTTCTTTATTACACATCACATCAGGATTTGGCGTGCGTCCTTTTTTATATTCATCTAAAAAGTATGTGAAAACTTTATCCCAATATTCTTGTTCAAAGTTCACCGCATAATATGGAATACCAATTTGATTACATACCGCAATCACGTCATTGTAATCTTCCGTTGCCGTACACACGCCATTCTCATCCGTATCATCCCAGTTTTTCATAAAAATACCGATGACATCATACCCTTGTTCTTTTAATAAATGTGCTGTTACAGAACTGTCAACACCGCCAGACATACCGACAACAACACGCGTGTTTTTATTTGTCACGAACGTTCCTCCTATTTAAATTTTAAATATATTTTTTGTATCTCTATAATGATTCGATTGATATCTTCTGTTGTCATTAATTCATTTAAGCTAATTCGTACAGAATGCGTCACACGATCATCTTTCCCATACATCGCAGAAAGCACATGTGACGGGATTGTTGATCCAGCTGTACATGCAGACCCGGATGATACATAAATCCCTGCTAAATCTAATAAAGTGAGCAAGGTTTCAATATCTATAAATGGAAAATAAAGGTTTACGATATGATTCGTCGTCTCCACCATTGAACCATTTACTTCAAAAGGAATCGCTCTATCTTGTAATCCAACGATAAGTTGTTCCTTTAATTGTGCAACATGGATATTATGCATATCACGTTCTTCATCAGCTAATTTTAATGCCTCAGAAAGACCGACAATTTGTGGGACATTTTCTGTACCTGCACGTCGTTTTGTTTCTTGTTCGCCCCCTTGTTGCTGATAGCGAATCAATGTATTCTTCTTGACATATAAGGCACCTACACCTTTGGGTCCTCCAAATTTATGTGCTGTTAGACTTAATGCGTCAACATTGAGTTCTTTTACATCAATCGGCAAATGACCCATAGCTTGTACAGCATCTGTATGGAGATATGCGTTTGATTCCGATACGATTTCTTGTATTGTATCAATATCTTGTACCGTTCCAACTTCATTATTTACAAGCATAATAGAAACGAGTGTCGTATCATCACGTAAAACGCGTTTCAGTTGTTGAACATCTACAAGTCCTGAATCATCAACATCTAAATACGTAACTTCAAAGCCTTCTCGTTCTAATTGTTCAAAAACATGTAATACTGAATGATGTTCGATTTTAGTTGTAACTATATGCATACCTTGTTGACGGTTAGCTTGGGCAATTCCTTTTATCACCGTATTATTAGATTCGGTTGCACCACTCGTAAAAATAATTTCGCTCGGTTCTGCATTTATTATTTTGGCAACATCACGTCGTGCAGAATCTAAATAATGGCGTGCATCTCTTCCTTGCGTATGAATTGAAGATGGGTTACCATAATGCGTTTGATAAATGCGCATCATAGACTCAATTACTTGTGGTTTCACTGGTGTAGTCGCTGCATAATCTGCATAAATCGCCATTTAACGACAGTCCTTTCTGATAATCAATGGTCCTATTTTAGCATTGCCTTTTTTAATTTGCTAGTAGTCTGTTTCTGACTCTCCATTTCAATCACTTCTATTGTATGACGAACAAGGATGAACTGCAACGAAACGCTGTAAGCAATTTTGAAGATATGAAATAAAACAGGTGCTATACTAACGTCAGAAAAGGAGTGTATTGCATCATGAAAAAGATTCGTTATTCCGCATTAAACCTTGTTCCAATCAGAGAAGGTTCCAACGAACGAGAAGCTATTGATGAAATGGTACAATTAGCACAATCATTAGAAGAGAAGTCATATGAACGCTATTGGATTGCAGAACATCACAACGCCCCAACGTTAGTGAGCTCTGCAACATCAATCCTCATTCAACATACATTGTCACATACGAACACGTTACGTGTTGGTTCAGGTGGTATTATGTTACCAAACCACGCCCCACTCGTTGTGGCAGAACAGTTTGGCACTTTACATCAAATATACGGTGACCGCCTTGATATCGGATTAGGACGTGCGCCAGGTACTGACATGGCAACAGCCAATGCGTTACGTCGTGACAAACATGATGGTGTGTATCAATTCCCTGAAGAAGTGAAACAACTCATTCATTACATGGGTCCTGATACAAAACAAGGATACGTCAAAGCCATCCCAGCTGTTGGTTCAGAAATCCCTGTCTATGTTTTAGGTTCATCAACTGACTCTGCGCATCTTGCAGCACGTGAAGGCTTACCTTATGTATTCGCAGGTCACTTTGCACCACAACAAATGAAAGAAGCTTTAGCTATTTATCGTGAACTTTTTGAGCCATCTGAGTATCTTGACAGCCCATACGTTATGGTTGGTTTAAACGTTATTATGGCAGAGACACATGATGAAGCTTTATATTTAGCTACAACACAAGCACAAATGTTTACAGGTATTACTAGAGGGCGCATGCAAAAAATGCAACCACCTGTGAAAGACTTAAACAGTGTTATGTCACCACAAGAAGTTGCAATGGCAGATGCACGTATTCAACAATCATTAGTTGGCGATAAAGCCGCTGTTAAACAGCAGATTAAAGATTTTGTAAACTATTATGGCGAAATAGATGAAATCATGGGTGTCAGCTACATCTATGATAAAGAAAAACAAACGCTATCTTATCAGTATTTTAAGGAAGTATTAGATGAACTAAATGAAGAAATTGAATAATATATAATTAAGCATCCATCTGACTTATATAAAACGATTTGGATGCTTAATCAAAAAAGCAGTAGAAACTTTATATAGTCTCTACTGCTCAATATTTCAGGCGATTATTTGTCGCCTTTTAATTTGTCAATTGCATCTGTTGCTTTTTCTTTTACATTTTCAACAGCTTCTTTAACTTTTCCAGCTGCTTTGTCTTGTTTACCTTCGTTTTCTAACGTTTTATCGCCTACTGCATTACCTGCAGTTTCTTTCACGTTACCTTTTAATTGATCGAATTTACTTTCTTCGTTTGTCATAATACATTACCTCCTAATAGTAATTACAAATAACTATACCCCACCTGCTATTCTGATAAACATAAGGTTCAATATTTTTTCATAATAGTTGAAGGTTCGTTAAATATAGAACATATACCCTTCTAAATCTGTCGTATCTTCATATGCTGCTAATGATTGCAATGTAGTCTTATCTAAAACTTCTTTCACAGCATCTCGCATTCTCAGCCACAACTGCTGTTGTGCAGGGGGTTCGGACTCAATGCGTTCTACAATTGTCAATGGTCCTTCAAGTAGTCGAATAATATCACCTGCTGTAATCTCTTCAGATGACATGTTTAATTCATAGCCACCTTTTGCACCACGTACACTTCTAATTAATCCTGCATTACGTAGCGGACCGACAAGTTGTTCCAGATATAAATCACTGAGGTCATTTTCTTCAGCAATTGTTTTTAAAGACACGCATCCTGTACCTTCTCTTTTTGCTAAAGCAATCATCAATGTTAAACCATATCTACCTTTAGTCGATATTTTCATTAAATCATCTCACCTATCCATCCTATTTGCTTACAATTTTTCACTATTTATATTATTATAATACCATTGTGACAAGAGTACAAATAATAGTTGAGTCATTTACTCGATAATACGAACAGGAGGTATTCCATGACAACCGAACCTTTAGCTTCACGCATGCGACCACGCAATATCGACGAGGTGATTGCACAACAACACCTTGTAGGTGATACTGGAATTATTCGACGTATGGTTCAAGCGCAACGCTTATCGTCAATGATATTTTATGGCCCTCCAGGTATAGGTAAAACGAGCATTGCCCAAGCGATTGCCGGTAGTACAGCGTTTAAGTTTCGACAGTTGAATGCCGTTACAAATACAAAAAAAGATATGCAGTTGATTGTAGAAGAAGCAAAAATGTCGGGACAAGTCATTTTGTTACTCGATGAGATTCACCGACTTGATAAGGCAAAACAAGATTTTTTATTACCTCATCTTGAAAATGGCAAAATCGTACTTATTGGCGCAACGACTTCGAACCCTTATCATGCGATTAACCCTGCGATACGTTCACGTGCACAGATTTTTGAATTGTATCCACTGGAAGCTGACGATATTAAGCAAGCCTTACAACATGCATTGGACGATGACGAGCGTGGTTTGAAGTCATATGAACCTACAATTGATGACGATGCATTTGAATATTTCGCAACACAAAGTCAAGGTGATGTACGAAGTGCGTTGAATGCTCTGGAACTAGCAGTATTAAGTGCCAATTCAAAACCAGCTCATATCACATTAAAAGATGCAGAGGATTGCTTACAACGTGGTGCATTCTTAAGTGATAAAGACGGTGATATGCATTACGATGTGATGAGTGCCTTCCAAAAGTCCATTCGTGGGAGTGACGTTGATGCAGCTTTACACTATCTTGCACGTTTAATTCAAGCCGGCGACCTTCTGACGATTGCGCGACGTTTATTAGTCATTAGTTATGAAGATATTGGACTTGCATCTCCGAGTGCTGGTCAACGTACACTCGCTGCAATTGAAGCAGCCGAACGTCTTGGATTTCCAGAAGCACGCATCCCACTTAGCCAAGCTGTGATTGAACTTTGTTTATCACCGAAATCCAACTCCGCCATTACATCTATTGATGCGGCACTATCAGATATACGCAAAGGCCATGTCGGTCAAATACCCGATCATTTGCGTGACGGTCATTACAGTGGTGCCAAAGAACTAGGTCGTGCAATTGGATACAAATACCCACATAGTTATGATTCAGGATTTGTCGCACAACAATATCTACCAAACAAACTTAAAAATAAACAGTATTATCAACCGAAAGAAACGTCTAAGACAGAACAACAAATGAAACAAATTTATGAAAATATCAAAAAACAACAATAATACAAAATGCCCCACTCAATGTGAGGCATTTTGTATTATTGTTTATCTTTTATACGAGTAACAGGAATATCTTCTACGATTTTATTACATACATAACTTGCCATTATTAAGCCAACTGTACTTGGACAGAAAGCATTAGAGGCAGGTGGCATCTGAGCTTTACGGTTTTTACCTTGTGCATCTCCGACAACAGCTTTTACATCTTCACGAATAACGATTGGGCTTTCATCAGAGAAAACGACAGGAATCCCACGATAAATTTTCTTTTGTTTTAATTTTTGGCGAATAATACGCGCTATTGGATCTGTATGTGTTTTTGAGATATCTGTGATTTCAAAACGTGTTGGGTCTGTTTTGTTAGCAGCCCCCATACTTGAAATAATTTGGATACCACGTTGTAAACATTGCTCCATCAAATGTACTTTATAAATGATTGTATCACTCGCATCAACAACATAATCAATGTCATAGTCATCGAATAGTTGTTCATATGTCTCTTCAGTATAGAACATATGTAATGACGTCACTTTACAATCCGGATTGATCAACTTAATGCGTTCTTCCATCAACGTTACTTTACTTTGGCCAACTGTTGTTGTTAATGCATGTAACTGACGGTTAACGTTTGTAATATCTACATCATCTTTATCAATTAAAATAATATGTCCGATATTTGTACGTGCTAAAGCTTCAGCGGCAAATGTTCCGACACCGCCAACACCCAGTACTGCAACGGTTGTATTTTTAAGACGATCAAGGCCTTCTTTCCCGATCGCAAGTTCATTTCTTGAAAATTGGTGTTTCATTTTTTCTCCCTCTTCATTCCAAATTATTTACTTACAGTATGTATGATATAAAAGTATCATGCAAGTCACAAAAAAGACACACTACGAAACCTTATACGAAAAGATTTCTTAGTGTGCCTACAAAAATAAATATTTATTAATGTCTTGATTTTGGATTCAACGCATCTTTCAGTCCTTCACCAATAAAGTTAATGCATAAAATTGTTACTGTAATTGCAATCGCTGGTGGCATCCAAATCCATGGTTTACCACGTAGAATATCCCCTTCTTGCGCATCACTCAACATATTTCCCCATGTCGGTACTGTTTTATCAATCCCAAATCCTAAGAAGCTAAGTCCTGCTTCTGCTACAATTTGAACTGCAAAAATTAATGTCGCTTGCACAATCACAACACTTAATATATTCGGGAATAAATGTTTGAACAAAATTTTATGCACTGGTGTTCCGATTGACTTCGCGGCTAAAAAATATTCATTTTCCTTCTCTTGCATGACTTTCCCTCTGACAATTCGTGCTACACCGACCCAAGACAATGCGATCAGCACAACGGCCAAGATAATTGCTGAACCATATTGATTTTCTATCTTCCCACTGAATGTCGCATTTAATACGACAGCAAATGGGATGAATGGGAAGAGCATGACAAACTCAGTAAAACGCATCAATACTGTATCTACCCAGCCACCATAATAACCTGAAATCATGCCAACAAGTATTCCAATTATCATCAATCCAACAGTCGTTATCAATCCGAATGTTAAGGATACTCGACCAGAGTACAATAAGCGACTAAATATGTCACGACCACCCGAATCTGTGCCTAACCAATGTTCAGCTGACATCTGTCCCTTGATTAACACTAAGTTTTGTACGTTTGGATCATGTGGTGCGAGAAGTGGTGATAAAAGCGAAATAATGAATATCAATGCTAAAATAATACTCGCTGACATCGCTGGTTTATTTTTCAAAAATTTACGAAATGCAATTTGATATGGTGAACGATTCTTTTGTTTCACATGTTTTGACATCATTTTCGCCTCCTAATTACTCTTAATTCGCGGATCCACAATGCTGTATGCGATATCCGAAATCAGATTTGCTAATAAACCTAAAAATGAGAAGAAAAGGAGGAGTGCCATCATCAGCGGATAGTCTTTCCCACTGATTGCATCAATGAGTAACTTCCCAATTCCTGGATATGAGAAGATTGTTTCAGTAATCACCGCACCACCAAAGACAGATAATACATCCGCTCCGAAGAATGTAACGATTGGAATAATTGAATTTCGTAAAATATGTTTATTATAAATTTTTGATTCTGACAAACCTTTTGAACGTGCAGTTCTGACATAATCTCTACGTGAATTTTCGATAATGTCATTTCTTAAAAATTGTACATAACTAGCAGTTGATAATAAACCAAGAACTGTTCCCGGTAAGATGGAATGATATAATTTACTCATATAATATTCAAAGGTACCGCTTTCAAGACCTATCTCAACAGACCCTGAGAATGGGAACCAGCCAAGTTGAAAGGCAAACACATAAATAGCGAACACACCCGCAACGAACGAAGGAATAGCTAGCATTAAATAGTTGATAAATTGAATGCTGTAATCGATCGAACTATACGGTTTGCGTCCTGATACAATACCAAGCGGAAATGCAATAAGGTATGTAATTACAATACTGATAACACCTAACAAAATCGTATTCGGCATTCTTTCTTCAATTAGATCGATCACAGGGCGTTTATAACGAATAGAGTCGCCAAGTTCTCCTTGCAGAACATTTTTACCCCACGTCATATATTGTTTAGAGATAGAATCATTGAGTCCCAACTTTTCACGCTGCTCTTCATAATAGCTTGCACTTACATTCGGATCCATCTGACCAGTAAATGCATCACCTGGCTGAAGCTTCGCAAGCATAAAGATAACAATTGACATACCTATTAGTAATGGAATCATCAGTAAAAAACGTCTAATAATTAATGTTGTCATTGTGGAAACACCTCTTCTTCTAAAAGAATACATGCTGCAAAGTGATCAGGTTCAACTTGACGATAGTCGGGTTTCTGTATCGCGCATTCTGGCTTAGCAACCGGACATCTCGTATGGAATGGGCAACCTTTGGGTGGATCACTTGGTGAAGGAAGGTCTCCATGTAACAAGATTCGCTCTTTCTTTTCACCCGGACGAATCTCTGGAATGGCTGAGATGAGAGATTGTGTGTAAGGATGCTGTGGTCGATTATAAATCGACTCGGCAGGCCCTTGTTCAACGATGTGTCCTAAATACATAACACAAATATAATCACTCACATGTTTAACAACACTTAAATCATGTGCAATAAACAAGTAACTTAAGCCGAATTCTTCTTGAAGTTCATCCATAATATTTAACACCTGTGATTGGACAGAGACATCGAGCGCACTTACTGGTTCATCGGCAATAATAAGTTTAGGTTTTAGTGCAAGTGCTCTTGCAATACCGACACGTTGTCGTTGCCCACCAGAGAACTCATGTGCATATTTGTAATAAGATTGTTCGTTCAAACCGACACGTCTCAATAAATCTTTCACTTCTCCTTCGATTTCTTTTTGTGTCTTTTTATAATAGTTACGAATCGGTTCACCCACGATGTCACCAACCATTTGCATTGGGTTAAGAGATGCATATGGGTCTTGGAAAACCATTTGAAATCCTTTCCGTGCTTCACGAAGTGCTTTCCCTTTTAACCGTGTAATGTTTTGGTTGCAAAAGTGAATTTCACCTGAAGTCACATCTTGCAATCGTAAAATCGTACGACCAGCTGATGACTTACCACAGCCAGATTCTCCAACAAGTCCGACCGTTTGTCCCTTTTTTACAGTAAAAGAGATGCCATCCACTGCTTTTACTTCTCCAACTTTACGTTGAAAGATGCCTCCTCTAATTGGATAATATTGCTTCAAATTTTTTACTTCTAAAATGGAATCATTCGACATGTGTTACGCCCCCTTCTGCCATTACCGTTTCATCAAACAAATGACACGATACACGATGTGTTTCATTAATATGAATCGTTTTAAGATTTTGTTGCATACAAGCTGCCATTGCATGAGGACAACGATTAGCAAACTTACATCCTACTTCTGGAAGTTCATCCAGCCCCGGTACTGTTCCTTCAATCGTCTCTAATCTTTCCTGTTCAATGTCCAAACGTGGAATTGCTTTAATCAACAATCTCGTATAAGGATGTTTCGGTTCATTGAAAATATCTTCAACACTTGCACGTTCAACAATTTCTCCAGCATACATCACAGCGACGTTATCACACACTTCGGAGATTACCCCGAGATCATGTGATATAAAAATAATTCCCATATTATTATCTTGTTGAATAAATTTTAAAAGTTCTAGTATTTGTGCTTGTACAGTCACGTCGAGTGCTGTTGTTGGTTCATCGGCAATCAGTAGTTCTGGTGAACATGAAATTGCCATCGCAATCATTACACGTTGACGCATTCCACCAGATAATTGATGCGGATAGGAATCTACGACTTCTTCGGCACGGGGAATCCCTACTTGTTTCAACAAGCTAATTGCACGTTCTTTTGCTTGTGACTTATTCACATCAAGATGATTGATCATCATTTCGACCATCTGGTTTCCGATTGTGAATACTGGATTGAGTGACGTCATTGGTTCTTGGAAAATCATCGCCAACGCATTCCCACGAATTTTATTAAAGTCATTCATTAACAGATTGTCGATTCGTTTCTGTTTGAAATATACTTCACCACTATGAATCTCACCAATTTTATCAGGTAGCAAGCGCATAATTGACATACTGAGCACAGATTTTCCAGATCCTGACTCACCAACTATACCCATGACTTCCCCTTTATTGATGGTTAAGTTAATATTTGAAATCGCATTATAACGTTGACCATTAATTTCAAAACCTGCACATAAATCTTTCACTTTCAACAGTTCTTTATTTTCCATACATGTTCCCCCGATCCCCTTGTATATGTATTGTGAGCGAAATTAAAGGATTGAGCAGTACAATCGCCCAATCCTTTACAACACTACACCTAATGCATTATTCTTCAACTGTCCATTCATAAATTGGGTTAGTTCCGCTGAGAGATACTTCAAAGTTTTTCACTTTGTTGCTTACAGCTGTAACATCTTCAAGTTCAACAATAGGAATAACAGGTACGTCTTCTGCCATTATCTTCTGCCATTCTAAATATTTCTCTTTACGTTTTTCTTTGTCATCTCCAACAACTTCACCATCAACTGCATCTTCAAGTAACTTGTCAGCATCTGCATTGTTGTATCGAGATTCATTCCATAACGCATTAGACTTGTATAAACCGGATGGGTCTGGATCTGCACCTTGTACCCAAGTTCTTACATAAACTTCCATATCTTTTTCAGCACTTTCTAAGTCTTGACTGAACTTACCAAACTCAACCATTTCAGTTTTTGTTTTCAAACCAACTTTTTCCCAGTACCCTTTAAGCGCTGCTGTACGTGGTTCAAATGTTGGGTTGGAACCTGCATAGTGTTTCAAGTTGATAACGAATGGTTTTCCATCTTTGTCTTCTCTCCAACCATCACCATCTTTATCTTTGTAGCCAGCTTCATCTAATAATTTTTTTGCTTTTTTTACATCGTAATCATATGTTGGAACGTCACCTTCACTTGCGCCACTCCAATGAGATGATGGAATTAATCCATTCAATGGTTTACCGTAGCCGTAATAAAAAGCGTCAATCCATTCTTTACGATTAATCGCGTGCGCCATTGCTTGGCGTAACTTTTTATCTTGATACTTCGGACGCTCCTTACCAATTGTTTGTGATTTTTTATCATAGTCATTTAATACGAAACCTACAATCGCATAAGTAGTAGAAGGTGCTTGCAATAATGAAAGATTTTCTACACTATTGTCACTCAACTCTTTCGCAATAGGAGGTGATAATGTTGACATATCAATCTCTCCACTCTCTAATGCCTGAGCCATTGAAGTTTGTTCAACTACACGAAGATTGACTTTATCGAGTTTAGGTTCCCCTTGCCAATAATCATCAAATTTTTCTAATGTTACTGACTCACCATCTACAATATTTTTTACTTTGTAAGGTCCGATACCGATTGGGTTTTTACGAACTTCTGGTGATTTTGCCATGTCTTTAACTGGAATATCTTTAAAAACCTTCTCACTAATCACTGCGCCAGTCCAAAGATTCAATAAATTGTTTGCTTTATTCTCTTTAAATGTTAACTCCACCGTATAGTCATCAATCTTTTTGATTCCTTCGATAGTATCTGCTTCCCCTTTATGCTTCGCTTCTGCACCTTTTATACCGTCTACATAGTCATAGCGCGGACCATCATAATCAGGATCAGCTAACGTTTCTAATGTGAAAATCCAGTCATTAATTGTGAATGGATTACCATCTTGCCATTTAATATCTTTTTTGACTTTAAACGTATATGTAAGTTTATCGTCTTTCTTTTGTTCCCAAGATAAAATTTTCGGTTTGATATTTAGTTCATCATCAAAATCTACTAATGATTCATTGAAAAATTTAATGACGTCATCGTCACCTTGCGAGCCAGTAAAAATACTCTGAAATTCCCCTTGTGGTGGTTCTGGAATACCCACATTTAGTGTGCCACCTTTTGCATCACTTTTCTCAGTTTTACTCTTGTCTCCCCCAGAATTTGAATCCCCCTTGCCACATGCTGCTAAAACAACAATCATACAAATAAACAAAATAGAAATAGAACGCCATCGTTTATTCATAAAATTCCCCCTTTATTTTTGTGTCTATTTATTTACAATTATTGTATTAGTCTGATAATTTTGTCAACAAGTTATTTAATTTTTTGAAAAAAACTCGTAAAATTTATAAATACACGATACTTTCTTTATTATCGATTATTAAAGAATTATTACAAAATGTTACCTTCAACTCATTATAGATAGTATTATCTTTAAAATGGATAAAATTAAGATTTATTTTATTTGAAAGGCAATAAAATATAAGAGTGAGACAGCAATCTTTTTTACTATAAAAGATTGCTGTCCCACTCCCTTCAAAATAACTTTTTTATAAACATACATCCGTTAATTTTACTAGGTTTATAAAAAGATAGATTCATGTGAATTGTTTTCAAATTCTTTTAATTCTGAGATACGTTGTTCTAACTCTTCAAAGTTAATGATTCTTGCTTGTCGATGCATTTCTTTATTTTTATAAAATAGTATTACAACAGGAGCTGTAAACAGTGATAATTGTCCAGCAGCTTCTGGAATTTCATTTACTATGATTTGTATACTATTCATGTCATATTTTTTAGCCAACGCATCTACTCTTGGAAAATCAGCATGGCAAACACCGCAACCTTCAGCCATGACATACAATAACAACTTGTCATTTGTTTCCATTTTATGCATTAAATCATTGTAATTCATCACTTTTTCCATTTGTTACAACTCCTTTTACACTTCAATAATTTACTACAAATACTGTGCTAATACATTTTCTAAGTTTGGTTTAGGGTTAAAGCCAACTAAGCTTTGAACTAATTCACGATCTTTAAAAATTAATAATGTCGGGATGCTTTGAATTTGATATTTTTCCGCCAAGTTTTGTTCTTGATCAACATCTACTTTTCCAATTGTGACTTTCCCATCTAACTCATTGCTAAGTTCTTCCAATACAGGTGATTGCATCTGACAAGGTGGACACCAAGTCGCCCAAAAGTCTATAAGCGTTACGCCTTTTTCAATCGTTTTGTTAAATGTTTTTTCAGTTACTGTTACAGTTGCCATCGTTAATATCTCCTTTTTGTCATATATTCTTTTTTAATTATCATATGCATTTAAAGCATTGACGCTATGTGATAAAGCTGACCCTGCCTTTAATGCTGTTACTACCATAATCGCTTCTGCTACTTCTTCCTTTGATGCCTGTGCTTTTTTTGCAGCTTTTGTATGAATATCAATGCAATATGGGCATCCCGTTGTATGTGCCACAGCAATTGCCATGAGTTCTTTTTCTTTTGCAGTGAATAATCCTGCTTTCAACGCTTGTTGATCAAATTGCACAAATGCTTTAAAACGTTCTTCGTCTATTTGACCCATTTCTTTCAGTCTATTGAAGTAGGTTGCTTTGTACAGTTCATCATCATCGATTTCATCATAAGCATTAAGTGCATTAACGCTATGCGCCATTGCAGAACCTGCTTTTAATGCTGTTGCTACAAAGATCACCTCTGCCATTTCTTCCTTTGTTCCACCTAACTTTTTAAATGCTTTTACGTGATGTTCAATACAGTGCGGACAACCTGTTGTATGAGCTACTGCAATAGATATAGATTCCTTCAATTTTTCACTTAATTGCCCGTCTGATAATGATGCTTTGTCAAAGGCCATAAACTTTTTAAATGTTTCAGGGGCAAGTTTGCTCACCTCAGCTAATCTTTTAAAATCAGATTTCTTATATAAACTATCATTTTGCGACATTGTCAAAACTCCTTTCATTATTTATTTCTAAACTGACCGGTTGGTACAATTATTTTAAACAATTACGTGATCTTTAAATCACGTCAATTGATATTGCCTTTTGATTGTGTCAATTGCATTTTTTAAATATTTCGTATCCTGTTTAACTTTCATCAACATAATCGCACCTTCAATAGTTGAGAAAATAGATTGTGCTTGTTTTTCAGAGTCAAAGTCCTTTACATGCTCCTGTTCGTATAGAAGATCTAAATTTTCTTTGATTGTAAGAATCCATTTATCAATAAAAGCTTCTATTTTTTCTCTAAAAACTTCATCATGTTCACTCATCTCAAGTGCTAGATTGCCGACAGGACATCCTGCTTTTGACACCATATCAGCATGATACTTTAATGACCAATCTAACATCGCATTTAGATTTTCTTTAGGGTTTTCGCTACCTTGAAGTCGGCCTATTAATAGTTGTTCTGTCCATTCTTCAACGATGTCGTCTATCACAGCTAACCCCATATCTCGTTTTGAAGAAAAATAATAGTAAAATTGACCTTTGCCAATATCAGCAGCATTTAGAATATCACTAATAGATGTAGCATTGTAACCTTTCGAATGAATCACATCACGTGCTACTTTTAATATTTCTTGATTCTTAGACATGACTACTCCCCTCCTTTGAAACCAATAAAATATCAGTTTTCAAAACCTACCGGTCGGTACAATTAGTATATTAAATCAATCTAATATCAATGTCAACGCTTAAGTCTTGGATATCATTTTCTATCTTATCTCATAAAAAAGATAGCATGATACACAATGCAACATGCTATCTTTAAAAATAACCCGATTTATTTGTGTGATGCAACGGCTTCATGAATCTCTACATTGCCACCGATAATTTGGAATTCTTTTCCATGAATTTCTGGTTGCGTTAATACTTCATAAAGGACACTCGCAACATCTTCACGTGGAATATGAATATCATCAGGACTTTCAAATAATGATTGAATTTCAATTTTACCTGTGCCTGGCTCATCAGCTAAAATACCAGGATGTACAATCGTTGCTTTGAGTGAACTACGACGTAAATAATCGTCTGCATAATGTTTTGCGATAACGTACGGTTGTAAGTTACCACCTTCTTCAATTGCTTCTCGGCGTGAATCCCAAGTTGACACCATAACAAAATGGTCTACTTTTGCTGCTTCACTTGCATAAATTGCTTTAACAGCACCATCTAAATCTACCGCAATTGTTTTGTCAGCACCTGTATGACCGCCTGATCCTACTGAGAAAACAACTTGGTCATAGCCATCAAACTTGGAAGTCAATGCTTCAACATTATCTGTTTCAACATCCACTAATGTAGCATGAATACCTTCCGCCTCAAGTGCTGCTTTTTGTTCTTCTTTACGAACACCTGCAGTAAAATCAATATTTTGTGCCTTTAATTGTTGAACTAAATAGCGTCCAACGCCACCGTTTGCACTTAACACAAATACTTTTGTCATGTGAATCCCTTCATCAATATGTTAAATTCATACTAATACATTCGGAATTTATTTGCATATAATTTGCTCAAAAATCAAATAAAACAAAAATGGAAATGCACAAAACATCTCCATTTATTATTATTTTAATCTTTATACAATTGTCGGTTTAATTGAACAACATCATCATGTGTCATACCAGGTTTAAAGTGTTTCCCAACTTCGTCTCGTTGTTTCGGAGCAGCATTTTTATCAGCGCGTTCTAAAGCCACTTTTAATGCATCTCGATTCAGTTCCGTGCAATAAGCAGGTGAACCTGGTTGATGACGCCATGAATTTTCTAATGTACCATTATCTACTGGATCAAAACCTACTTCATTTACAATTGCCATAACTGTTGCTTTTTGATTATCATCATTACCTGACACAGCCATTCCAATTCGTCCAGACTCATTTTCAGCTTTTCCACGTTCTGCTAAAGTATAGGCTAATTGGCTATTGAAAGCTTTCACGACATCTCTACCAATTTGTTTAGAAACCCACTCACTTTCAGGCATCCCTTCTTCAATTTCTTTCACTTGTGGATCACGGAATGGATAATAGTTTGATGTGTCGACAATAATGACATGTTTCTCTAATTGATCGATAATTGGCTTTAAATTTTCAATCACGAACAATGGTAAAGATAGAATCAATACATCGATGTCTTTCACAACTTCTTCTACGGGTACTGCTTGACCACTAAAATCCTTATCTGCTAAAAAGTCTGTTGAACGGACATCAGCAACTTTCACTGCATGTCCTGCACCGTGTAACTTATGTGATAACGTGCCACCAATAGGACCAGCACCAATAATGCCAAATTTCATAAAAACATCTCCTTAATTTTATATAGTCTCATATTAAATCAAATGGTGATATTTTAAAATAAGGCAATTTAAATTGTCTTAGTACTATTTGTAGTACCTTTAATGTTCAAAAGATATATCGGTTTCTTCTGATGACACTCCATAAATTTCACCAAATTGATCCATCATTTCAATAATTTTGATAAGCGCTCTCCCTTTTTCAGTCAGACTATAAATCACTTTTGGCGGGACTTCAGGAAACACTTCTCTATGAAGAATACCATCTTCTTCTAGTTCTCTCAGTTGTTTCGTCAGTGATCCTTGTGAAATGCCATGTAAAAACGATTTAATGTCCGAATATCTTTTATTTTCATCTTTAAGAATCCAGACAATGATGTTTTTATAGCGTCCAGATAAAATATTTTGTGTGTAGGTAATATTATAAATATCTCTATGTTCATTTAACGGACATTCCGTAAATCCATCTTTGCATATCTTTGTCATGATAACCCTCTCTTTTCAGCTTTTAAAGGTCGATATCCCCATAAAAAAATACGCAAGACATAATATGTCTTGCGTACCGATAGAATCCATGGATGCCGTAGTTTATGAGTGCTTGATCATTTTGGCCTGCTATATACAGGTGGGTGTCCTGTTTCTTGTTTAGCACGTCCTCCAATGAGGCGTGTGCGCTGCAAGAAAACCAATTAGACTCCCTGATCAAAGAGTGTTAGGTCAAAATATAAAAAGCGAACTTACGAACATCCCAGACGACTATCTTATACATTCATATTAACACATTCTCTTTTTTTAGCAAGTAAAACGACTATCATACGTTCATGATTAATGCTTAATACGTAACGACAATTCATCTAATTGACGGTCTGATACTGTGCCTGGCGCATCTGTTAATAAATCTGTAGCAGATGCTGTTTTAGGGAATGCAATTGTATCACGTAAGTTTGTACGACCAGCAAGTAACATTACAAGACGGTCTAAACCTAATGCGATACCACCATGTGGAGGTGCACCAAATTTGAATGCATCTAATAAGAAACCAAATTGTTCTTGTGCTGCTTCTTCTGTAAATCCAAGTGCTTTGAACATTTTTTCTTGTAATTCACCGTCATGAATACGGATTGAACCGCCACCTAATTCATAACCATTTAATACGATATCATATGCTTGTGCTTGTGCTGTTTCAGGTGCTGTCTCTAACTTTTCAACATCTTCTGGTTTTGGTGATGTGAATGGGTGGTGTGCTGCAACATAACGATGTGCTTCATCATCATATTCTAATAATGGCCAGTCTGTTACCCATAAGAAGTTCATTGCTTCAGGATCAATCAAGCCAAGTTCTTTACCAAGTTTCACACGTAAAGCACCCAAACTTTGTGCCACTACGTCTTTAGAGTCAGCTACAAATAATACAAGATCTCCTGCTTTCGCTCCTGTTAATTCTTGTAACTGTGCCACATGTGCCTCTTCAAAGAAACGAGCGATTGGACCGTTTAAGCCTTCTTCTACAACTTTTACCCATGCCAAACCTTTGGCACCATAAATATTAACAAATTCTGTTAATCCATCGATATCCTTACGTGTGTAATCTTTCGCACCGTCTTCAACAACGATCGCTTTAACTTGCCCGCCACCTTCAACAGCACCTTTGAATACTTTGAAGTCCATTGAATGACCAAGTTCAGATACATCAATTAATTCCATACCGAAACGTGTATCTGGTTTGTCACTACCAAAACGTTCCATCGCTTCAGCATATGTCATACGTGGGAATGCATCTGTTAGTGTAATACCTTTCACTTCTGAAACAACTTCTTTCAGCATTGCTTCACCTAATGCCATGACATCTTCTTGTTCCACAAAACTCATTTCGATATCGACTTGTGTAAACTCAGGTTGACGGTCTGCACGTAAGTCTTCATCGCGGAAACATTTTGCGATTTGATAGTATTTATCAAATCCACTGATCATTAGTAATTGTTTAAATAATTGTGGTGACTGTGGTAACGCATAGAATTCGCCGTCGTGTACACGTGAAGGTACAAGGTAGTCACGTGCGCCTTCAGGTGTTGATTTTGTTAAAACAGGTGTTTCAATATCATAGAAACCTGCTTTATCTAGATAACGACGAATTGCTTGCGTTGTTTTATGACGCATTTTAAATGTTTCAGCAAACTTTTCACGACGTAAGTCTAAATAACGATATTTCAAACGAATGTTTTCATCAACTGTTAAATTTTCTTCATTCAATGCGAACGGTGGTGTTTCTGATTTGTTGATAATCTTTAATGTTTTTGCTTGTACTTCAACTTGACCTGTTTTAATTTTAGGGTTTACTGTCTCTTCATCACGTTTTGTAACTGTTCCTGTTACTTCTACAACATATTCAGAACGAACACGTTCAGCCATTTCAAGTGCTTCTGCTGAAAAGTCTGGGTTGAATACAACTTGTACATATCCTTCACGGTCGCGGACATCGACGAAGATTAATCCACCAAGGTCACGTCTGTTGTGTACCCATCCTTTTAACGTAATTTCTTGTCCTAATAATGATTCTGTTACTAATCCACAATAAGTTGTTCTTTGTGTCATTTTTTAAGCTCCTTTAGTGATATAACTTGCTATTTCTTCAAATTTCAATGTCTCTGATTGACCTGTTTCCATATTTTTAACTGCGACTTCTTGTGTTTCTAACTCTTGATCACCGATAACAATCGTGTATTTTGCTTTCAGACGGTCTGCTTGTTTCATTTGACCTTTTAATTTACGAGATAAATAATCTTTGTCTACTTTAACACCTGCATGACGCAAATCATTCAGCAATGTCACAGCAAAGTCATCCGCAGCTTCTCCCATTGTTGCGATAAACAAGTCGAGATGATTTTCTGATGGTAAATCAATGCCTTCTGCTTCTAAAGCTAATAGTAAACGCTCAATACTTAATGCAAAACCAATACCTGTTTGTTTTGGTCCATCCAAAAGTTCAAGCAGACCATTATAACGACCACCGCCGCATAATGTCGTAATTGCCCCATCATAACCTTCACTGTCCATCATTAATTCAAAAGCAGTATGTGTATAGTAATCTAAACCACGCACAAGGTTAGGATCTACTACATACGGAATTCCTAAGCGATCTAAATGTGCTTTTACAGCTTCAAAATATGCTTTTGACGTATCATTTAAATAGTCAGTAATTGCAGGTGCTGTTTGCATTTCAGGTTGATCGCGGTCTACTTTACAATCCAAAATACGCATTGGGTTTGTTTCAATTCGTTTTTGACAATCTGGACAATAATTTTGAATTACTGGTTGAAAATGTTCACGTAATGCTTGCTGATATTCAACTCTTGACTCGGCATCACCGATACTATTAATAACAAGCTTTAAATTTTTCAAACCGAATGATTGATAAATATGCATCACCAATGCTAAGACTTCTGCATCAATGTTTGGGTCTTCTGCACCGATTGCTTCTACACCAAATTGGTTGAATTGGCGGTAGCGACCCTTTTGTTTACGTTCATATCTAAACATCGGTCCATTGTAATAAAGTTTTACGGGTTGATTCGGTAAACCTTGCATTTTATTTTCAATGTAACTACGTACAACAGCTGCTGTTCCTTCAGGGCGTAATGTTAAGCTACGATCACCTTTATCTTTGAACGTATACATTTCTTTTTGTACGACGTCCGTAGAATCACCGACACCTCTCGCAAAAAGTTCTGTGCTTTCAAAAATAGGTGTTCGAATTTCTTCATAGTTATAACACGCCATCAAATCATGCAACTTTGATTCGATATAACGCCACTTTGCGGAAGATTCCGGTAAAATATCTTGCGTTCCACGTGGGATATTAATCATTTTATACATCTCCTTACTTTCTTGGATGATCATCATCTTTATTGCAACAATGGTAAAAACAAAACGCCCCTTATATGCTCGCACATATAAGGGACGTTCAATTGCCGTGTTGCCACCCTAATTAAGATGTGATCTATCATATCACATCTCCACTCAATTGCTGATAACGTGCGCAACACGACTTTATTTTCATAAAGTACCTCTTCTTGTGTTAGAACAATATAATTCAATGATTTATCTTTCAGCCTAGGATAAACTCTCTTTGGCAATTGCCACATCTCATTATACATCGTCAAGAATACATACGGTTTTTAAATTTCATATACCATCATAACTGTTTTATGGTCGTTTTTCAAGTTATTCATAAAGGAAATAATTTTTCAAGCCATCTACAATTGCTGTTTCAACAATATAACGATGGTTTTGATCGTTCATCAATATTTCATCAGTCGGATTACTGATATATCCTAATTCTAATAATACAGCTGGTTTTTTCGTTTGGCGCAACACTTGATAGTCTTCCTGTCTTGCACCACGATCAGATAACAATACTTTTTTCTGAATACTTGCATTTAATGTTTTCGCTAATGGGGCTTGTTTTTTATGAAAGTAATAGACAGTTGCACCATTTGCATTTTGTGACGCTAGTGCATCATTATGAATGCTAATAAAGACGTCTCCTTTTGCCTTGCGATCTTCCAGGCTTACAAACGTGTCATCTTTACGTGTCATTACCACTTTTGCGCCTTCTTTTTCTAACATTTTCTTCAGTTCTAGTCCTGTTTTCAAAGTGATATCTTTTTCATGTGAGTTTTTAGCAGTTTGACTAGATGCGCCATTATCTTTTCCACCATGTCCTGGATCAAGTACGATCGTTTTGTTCTTCAATGGTTTCAGATCAGGGTTCACATCTTCCTTGATATCAAGATTGGTATGCCAGCCAGCAATCCAACCCTTTTGATGATTTTTTGATGATATCACTTCAAGCCATTTGCCAGAACGTGATAACACTTTGAACGTATCACCCTTTTGTACATCATATATAATCGGATACCCAGCATTAGGGCCGGTGCGAATCTCAGCATTTTCCACTAAATGAACTTTGTCATCATCATGTGTCACCGTTAAAATAATCAAAACAATCAAAAATACAATCGCTAATAATGCTAACAATGTAAGATAGATACGCTTAGGATTCAACCTTCTTTGTATCAGCCATTGATTCAGCTTCATCATACAATCTTGCCATTTTCAGTTTCATAAATAATCGTGACAGGGCCATCGTTTTGTATGTCAATTAACATATCCGTTCCAAAGTCCCCTGTTTCGACATTGAGATTGAAGCTACGCAATGCATCATTGAACTTTTCATACAATGCATTTGCTTCATCAGGTGCCATTGCATTTGAAAATCCTGGGCGGTTTCCTTTTTTCACATCTGCATACAATGTAAATTGTGAAATAGACAATACTTCACCTTCAATTTGTTGCACATTTAAATTCAACTTTCCTGCTTCGTCTTCAAAAATACGCGCATTGGCTATTTTTTTTGCTAATACTTCTACATCTGCCATCGTATCACCTTGACCTACGCCAACGAGAAGACAGAGTCCTTGTGATATTTCATGATGAATTGAAGTATTCGTCACAGCGGCAGATTTTACACGTTGAACGACAATTTTCATTCTTAGTTCACTCCTAATTCCAAACTCGTGTTACCGTATAGATGTCTCCAAGTTGTTTGATTTTATCAGCAACTTTATATACTTCATGGACATTTTTAACCATAATACTTAAATTAATCACTGCATTTTTATCAATATCGGAGCGACCTGATACTTTAATTAGGTTACTCGATGTACTATTCACAGATTGTAATACTTCATTGAGCAAACCATTTCGATCGTAAGCCGTCACTTCAAGGTCCACTTGATATTTTTGTGCAGCATTTTTAGATTTGACCCATTCAACATCAATTAAACGTTCATTTTCATTTTGAATGTTAGGACAATCCGTACGATGGACTTTGATACCATGCCCTTTCGTAATATAGCCAAGTATTTTATCACCAGGTATTGGATTACAACATTTCGAGAGTTTAATCAATACGTTGTCTAAGCCTTCAACATATACACCCGAATCAGTCGTGATATGATCTTTGATAGGCACAGATTTGGTTACTTCTTGTGCTTGGTTCAATGCACGTTGCTTTTGTTCAATACGTATGCGTTCAGTCAATTTATTGACAATTTGTTGCGACGTGACACCACCAAAACCAACAGACGCATAGAGATCTGATTCATTAGCAAAGTTATATTTTTCATTCACAATTTTAAGATTGGCATCAGTTAAAACTTCATCCACTTTGAAGCCTTGTTCTTTAAGTTCTGCTTCAATCATAAACTTCCCTTTTTCAATATTAGATGAGCGGTCTTGTTTCTTGAAGAAGCCCTTAATTTTACTTTTCGCACTAGATGAGCGTACGATTTTTAACCAATCACGACTTGGTCCATATGAATGCTTGCTTGTACGAATCTCAACAATATCACCCGTTTGCAACACATAGTCTATCGGAACAATTTTGCCGTTGACTTTCGCACCTATCATTTTATTCCCTACTTCACTATGAATCGCATAAGCAAAATCAATTGGGACTGCGCCATAAGGCAATTCAATAACATCACTTGCTGGCGTAAATGCATAGACTTTATCGCTTTGTAAGTCAAATTTCAACGACTCAATAAACTCTTGAGCATCGCTGGATGTATGATCTGTCTCAGCGATGTCTTTTAACCAATTCAGTTTTTCATGATATTTTTCACTGTCTTGAGTTACTTGTTTTCCTTCTTTGTATGCCCAGTGTGCTGCAACACCGTGTTCAGCAATTTCATGCATTTCAAATGTACGAATTTGAATTTCAAGTGGGTCACCATTTGGACCTACTACGGTTGTATGCAAAGATTGATACATGTTTTGTTTAGGCATTGCAATATAATCTTTGAAACGGCCTGGCATCGGTTTCCAAAGTGTATGAACAAGTCCAAGAACAGCATAGCAATCTTTAATTGAATGAACAATAACTCGAACTGCTAACAAGTCGAATATTTGGTCGAATTGTTTTTTCTGTTTAACCATTTTTCGATAAATACTATAAATATGTTTTGGACGTCCATTGATTTCGCCATCAATACTCATAATATCCATCTCTTTGCGAATGTTGTGAATTGCATTTTGAATATATGCTTCACGTTCACTGCGCTTTTTATTCATCAAATTGACGATTCTGAAATATTGCACATTATCGATATAGCGTAAAGCGATATCTTCTAATTCCCACTTAATTGTATTAATCCCTAAGCGGTGTGCTAATGGCGCATATATTTCTAGTGTTTCTTTAGAGATACGGATTTGTTTTTCACGAGGCATCGCGCGTAGAGTTCTCATATTATGTAAGCGATCCGCAAGTTTAACTAAAATAACACGTACATCTTTTGCGATAGCAATAAATAATTTACGATGGTTTTCAGCTTGTTGTTCTTCTTTTGAACGGTATTTTACTTTTTTTAATTTGGTTACACCATCTACAATCGTTGCAATTTCAACGTTGAACATCTCTGCCACATCGTTGAACGTATAGGGTGTATCTTCTATAACATCATGTAGAAAACCCGCTACAATTGTCGGTCCATCGAGACGCATCTCAGTTAAAATCCCAGCGACTTGTATTGGATGCATGATATATGGTAAACCATTTTTACGAAATTGCCCTTCATGTGCTTCGTATGCTAAATGATAACTTTTTAGTACAAACGCATACTGTTCTTCACTAAGATATGTTTTTGCCTTGTAAAGAACCTCATCAGCACTATATGGATATTCGTTATTCAAGTGGACACCCCCAACAAAAATCAATATTAATTCTATCATACTACAAGCATTGCAATAATTGAACTATCTAACCTATCTTTTTAGTGGGGACTTTATGAAAATTCTTAGTTAAATTATGACATATTGGTTACCTGAAAAACTTAAAATTTTAAACCGTCAAATGTAAAAACCTTTCCATAGTTTACATAATATTTATATCGACCACTATGTTTGTTTTGATATTAAAAAAGTAGAATAGCCGTAGCCATTCCACTTCTTGAAAATCTATTCATCGTATGAGATGAGACACATAACATCGTAATCTTTAATCTTTTCAATACCCTTTAAGTACGAGAGTTCAATAATAAATGCAATTCCTGCTACAATACCGCCTTGTTGTTCAACAAGGTTAATTGCCGCTTCAATCGTCCCACCTGTTGCGAGTAAGTCATCTGTAATTAAGACACGTTGTCCGGGTTTGATTGCATCAGCATGCATTGTTAATACGTTGCTACCATATTCTAAGTCATATTCATAGCGAATGACTTCTCTAGGAAGCTTTCCTTCTTTGCGGACAGGTGCAAAGCCAATACCCATTGCATAAGCAACTGGACATCCGATAATGAAACCTCGTGCTTCAGGTCCCACGACAATGTCTACATTTTTTTCTTTTGCATATTTTACAATTTGGTCTGTCGCATAGCCATAAGCTTCACCATTGTCCATAATTGTCGTTATATCTTTAAAGCTCACGCCTTTTTGAGGCCAGTTTTGTACCTCAGAAACGTATTGTTTTAAATCCATCGATATCCTCCTAATTCGTGCGGGTCATCGTTACTTCAATCCATGTTTTAATCGCACTAAATTCATCATATAATAGATGTTTTTCAACTTCTAATCGTTGTATACGCGCTTGATAGATACGACTTGTTTCAATCGGTCGTTTATCAGATTGCTGTACAGGTTCAATTATACCATCTTTTTGAGTGATGAGACCTAAGTCTAGGAAAACTTTCAAGATAAATTTTAAGATATTTGGCTTAATATTTAAAAATTGACATAAAGACAGTCCATCTTGTGCAAGGTTGATATTGCCTTTTTGTAAGATTGCTTTATAACATTGTTTAAAAGTTGCCATTTGTGGCATCCCATCAAAATAAATAGATTGCGTGTGGTCAAACACGAGATATATTTGAGACGCATTAAGTTGTTGCAATGACGTTTCAATATATTCCATCGTTAAAGGAAGGTCTTTAAATACACACTTTTCATAGTTATCCGGAATCGTTTCCCCATAATAAAATTGATGGTCATTTTCTTTATCTCGACTTGGGTGTATAAAATGACACACATTCTTCTGATGTTCAAAAGATGGTAGTTTTTTATTTTTACTTCGATAATCTAATATTTGGCGTTCATTGCTTGCTAGATCAGACAATATGACTTGAGTTGAACGGTTACCATTCCATTCATTTATCTGAAGTTCACCAAGAACATCAATAGATTGTCCTGCCATTAATTCTGATGCGAGTTGCCCTTGATTCCAATAAAGTGCTTGTAAAAGTGTGCCATCAAACGTCAGTTTTAGATGATTTTGTTGCTGACCAATCGCCTTCGTTTGTTGCACTTGAAGTCCTGATAATTGGAATATTGGTTTATTAAATCCCATACCAAATGGTCTTAAACGTTGAATTGCTTGAATGTTATCCACTGTGACATCTTCTAAGTCCAATCGTGCATCAATATTCTTAGTCGGCTGTAATGACACGCCTTCAAACATTTTCTTCATCCAAATGTTCAAACTTTCACGCAATCTATCCACATGCTCAATCGACATCGTCAATCCAGCCGCCATGTGATGACCGCCAAACTTTTCAATGTAATCCTTTTGTATACTTAAAGCCTCGAACATCGATACTTGTTCAATACTACGTGCAGAGCCTTTTGCATGTCCTTTTTCATCATCGATATTCAGCACCATCGTTGGTAAATGGTACATTTCAACAATACGTGATGCAACGATACCGAGTACACCTTCATGCCATCCTTCTTGTGCAAGCACTAGAAACTGATCCCCACGTTCAACATAACTTGCTGCCATTTGTAATGCTTCCTCTGCAATCGTCTGCACAATTTCTTTACGTTCTACGTTAAAATGTTCAACTTGTTCTGCGAGAAATAACGCATCCTCATACTCGTCAGCCATTAAAAGTTCAGCTGCTAACCCCGCATCATCTAATCGACCTACCGCATTCAAACGAGGCCCAATTAAGAAGCCAATCGTTTCTTCAGTCACTTGGTCGCTATACTTGGCTTGTTCTAACAATGCTGAGATTGAAGGTGGCATTGTTTCATTTAATACCTTCAAACCTTTTTTCACAATTGTTCTATTCTCATCGTTTAATGGCACAAGGTCTGCCACTGTTCCAATCGCTGCCAAGCCCCAATAAGCATCGGGCATTTCACTTCCAAGTAAGACGCTCGCCACTTTTAACGCAACGCCAGCACCACATAAATAGGGACATGGATAGGCATAGTCATCATGCATTGGGTGTACAATTGCATAAGCATTCGGCAATGTAGGTCCCACCTCATGGTGATCTGTTACAATCACATCCACACCTTGCTGTTGTACAAGCTCAATTTCATGGTGACCTTGAATCCCGTTATCAACGGTAATAATGAGAGAAACCCCTTCATCCACTGCATTTTGAAATGCTGCTTCACTTGGCCCATACCCTTCTGTAAAGCGATTCGGAATATACCAGCCGACGGTCGCACCTATTTTACGTAATGCATCAACCATGATTGTTGTAGAAGTGACACCATCCGCATCATAATCACCATATACGAGAATGGCTTCATTATTAGCGACGGCTTGTCGAATTCGTGCAATTGCACGGTCGATGTCACTCAACATTTTTGGATCGTGAATATTTGTTTCATCATTTAACAATGCAGACAACTCAGATTCTGAAACAATTCCTTTACCTTCCAAGATTCTTTGCATAATCGGTGTAATATTAAATTTTTGTATTAATGACGCATCTATTTCTTGCTTTTTTTCATTATGACACCATTGGAATTTGGATTTTATCATGATTATATCCCTCTTTTCACAACCCGTATTATATCTAAAAATTGCCCAAATAAAAAGGTATGTGTTATCGACTAAAATAACACATACCTCATATAAAGATTATACTAATACTTTTTCTTCATTTGTACGTTTGCGTTTATAAACAACAAGCTTATGATTGTCTGATTTACGTAGCTCACGTTTCTTTAAAATACCCCATAACGGAACGGCTGTAAAGATCGATGAATACACACCAGATACTAACCCGATTAATAACGCTAATGAGAAGTTGAAGATACTTGATGCACCAAAGATTAACAATGCAACTACAACGACAACAACCGTCAATACGGTATTAATAGAGCGAGTTAATGTTTGACGAATAGAACTGTTCACAATGTAATCGATTTGTTCTTCCTTCGTGATCACTTTAACATTCGCTAACATCTCACGGACACGGTCAAATGTAACGATCGTATCGTTGATTGAGTAACCGATGATTGTAAGGACCGCTGCAATGAATGTAATATCCACTTCTAAACGCAATAAGCTAAATACAGCGATAATCATAAACGCATCATGTAATAACGAAATAATCGATGAAATACCCATACGCCATTCGAAACGCAATGTGATATATATAATCATACCTATTGATGCAAGTATAACCGCCAACATCGCATTTTTCGCTAATTCTTGACCGATTGTTGGTGAAACTGTGTTCACTGACGGATCTGCTTTGTATGCTTTATTCAACGTATCTTTCAAGGTAGAAATTTCTTCTTTTGTCAAATCATGCTTATACTGCATGGACGCATTTTGATCCTTGTCTCCACCAATTGACATTTGGTTTGGTTTCAAGTCAATATCTTCCATCTTCTTCTCAACTTGTGCTTGTTTTAATGGTTGATCAGACTGGAAGTCCACACGTGTACCTGATGTAAAATCGATTCCTAAATTCAACTTGAAAATAGAAATGATCACGATACCGGCAACGATAATCATACCACTCAAGGCAAATAAAGGTTTGGCAACCTTCATAAAGTCAATTTTGTCATATGGTGTATGAAGGTCCGGCACGTCGTAGCCTTCGTTAATATCATGAATGTCTTTCTTCTTCACACCGAACAACCACATTTTCTTCTTGAAGAAGTTTGAATGCACAAGTAACGATAACAGGATACGTGTTAAGAATACTGCTGTAACGAAACTCATTAGGATCGCAAGCAAGAGCATCGTTGCGAAACCTTTTACTGAACTTTCACCGAAGAAGAATAGAACGGTTGCTGCCAATACGGTTGTTAAGTTAGCATCCAAAATCGTAATGAAGGAACTTTTGTTCGCACGTTTGTACGCTTGTTTCAATGTTCGTCCAATACGAATCTCATCTTTAATACGTTCATACATAATGATGTTGGCATCTACTGCCATACCTACACCTAATACAAGGGCTGCTAAACCTGGAAGTGTCAGCACACCACCGATGAAGTTGAAGGCAACCATTGTTAAGTAGATGTACGTTGTTAATGTAATCACCGCAATCGCACCAGGAATGTGGTAGAACAATAACATAAAGGCAAAGATAATTCCGATACCAAGTACTGATGCAAAGATTGTTTTATCTAACGCATCTTGACCGAATTGTGCCCCAACTGATGTTGAGTAGATTTCTTTTAAGTCAACTGGCAATGAACCAGAATTCAGAAGATCGGCAATTTGTTTCGCTTCTGCAATGCCATCTTCACCTTGGAATCCACCAGAAATTTCAACACTTTCTGAGTCGATTGCTTGTTCAACAGATGCCGCTGAAATATATTTTGGATCTTCTTTCGTCTTTTCGTCTTGGTAACTATCTCCTTTTTGGAAATCTAACCAAACAACCATGACATTCTCATCTTTTTCAGAGATTTCTTGTGTCACACGTGCAAATTTTTTGCTGTCTTTTAACTTAAACGTCACAGCAGGTGCATTTGTATTCTGTTTGAATTCTTGTTTTGCAGAACCTTGCACTAAATCTTTACCCGTTAATAACACTTTGTCATCTGAATCACGAATTGTTAAATTGGCTTGTGAAGATAAAATTTTACGTGCTTGCGATTGGTCTTTGACTCCCGCCAATTGAACACGTATACGGTTTTTATCTTCCACTTGAATTTTTGGTTCTGAGACACCGAGTACGTTGACACGTCTTTCTAATGTTTTGGCAGTTGATTCCACTGCTGTACTATCAATTTTATCCCCTTTTTCCAAAGGATTAACTTGATAGAGCACTTCGAAACCACCCTGTAAGTCAAGTCCTAGGCTAACATCTTTGATTACACTTTTGTATGTTGTTGCCATCATGCCGAATAGCAATGCAACTAATACGAAAAAGGCAACCAACCTACTTGCTTTTTTCACATAAACACCTCTTTTATTGTTGTTTCATAGTTAACACTTTAATATAACCTATGTAGAAAAAGGGTTAATGCAACATGACGTTGTGTAAGTCTAACTATTAATCTTTACTATCATATCAAATTCATGCGGATTCGTAAAAACTTTGTCCGCATGATGATTCAGCGCAAAAACGATACAAGCTGGAGCAAATAATATTGCCCCAGCTGTGCTTAGATCTACTTTTATGATGGGTCAACTTGTTTAATCGCTTGCTTCTCAAAAGTAAGCTCAGTGCCTTTACCATTCACTGTAATGACTGCTGTTGTTTCATCAACAGCACGAACAGTTCCTTTGATGCCGCCGATAGTTGTTACACGTTGACCTGATTGTAATTGTTCTACCATTTCGCGATGCTCTTTTGCACGCTTTTGCTGTGGACGGATCATTAAGAACCACATAACAACAAACAGCAATATAAGTGGTAATAAACTAATAAGTGATGACATAATTTAACTCCTATCTAGAAATTTTTCGGATTTTCAACATTTAGACCATATTGTTCAAAAAATTCTTCTTTAAAATCTAAAAGACGATCTTCTCGAATGGCTTGTCTAATGTTCTCCATTAATTTTAACAGAAAATGTAAGTTGTGATAAGTAGTTAGGCGTATACCGAATGTTTCATCTGCTTTGATCAAATGACGGAGATACGCACGTGTGTAATTTTTACATGTATAACAATCACAATTTTCATCTAACGGTCTAAAATCATCTTTAAATTGGGCATTTTTCACGACTAAACGTCCATGTGACGTCATACATGTTCCGTTACGTGCAATACGTGTTGGTAATACACAGTCAAACATGTCCATTCCACGAATACTACATTCAATCAATGCATCAGGAGAACCAACTCCCATCAGATAACGTGGTTTGTCTTCTGGCATATATTGAACAGTATGCTCAACCATATCATACATCACGGGTTTAGGTTCGCCGACTGACAAGCCACCAATCGCATATCCCGGGAAGTCAAGCGCAACTAATGCTTCAGCTGACTGTTGACGAAGATCTTTGTATTCGCCACCTTGAATAATACCAAATAAAGCTTGGTCTTCTGGACGTTGATGTGCCTTTTTACAACGCTCAGCCCATCTCGTCGTACGCTCTAATGAGTTTTTGACATAATCGTACTCTGCTGGCATAGGCGGGCATTCATCAAAAGCCATAATGATATCTGATCCTAAGTCATTTTGAATTTTAATAGAATCTTCTGGTGATAAGAAAAGTTTTGAACCATTCGTATGATGACGGAATTCAACACCTTCTTCTGTAATCTTTCGTAAGTTACTTAAACTAAAGACTTGGAAACCACCTGAATCTGTTAGAATCGGCCCATCCCAGTTCATAAACTTATGCAGTCCGCCTGCTTGCTTCACAATATCGTTGCCCGGTTGCAACCATAAATGATATGTATTACCGAGCAAAATTTTCGTATTCATTTGTTTTAATTCTTCAGGGCTCATCGTTTTAACCGTTGCTTTTGTACCGACTGGCATAAACATCGGTGTTTCAAATGACCCGTGTGGGGTGTGAACAATACCAAGTCGTGCACCTGATTGCTTACACGTTTTAATATGTTCATATGTCACTGCTGGCATCATGTTCTCTCCTATCATTAAATAATAATCATCGCATCTCCAAAACTAAAGAAGCGGTATGATTCTTTGACTGCATGTTTATATGCATCCAATACAAATTGACGTGTACTAAATGCTGACACAAGCATCACAAGTGTTGATTTCGGCAAATGGAAGTTTGTAATTTGCCCATCAACTGCTTTGAATTCAAAACCAGGATAGATAAAAATATCTGTCCATCCACTTGTCGCTACAAATTGCGTATGATCTCGACGAATTGTCTCAAGTGTTCGTGTCGAAGTGGTTCCGACTGATATAATACGATGGCCTTCTGCTTTTGTTTGATTCAAAAGATCAGCAGTTTCTTGAGACATCATATAGTACTCACTATGCATCTCGTGATCATCGATATTATCAACACTCACAGGACGGAAAGTTCCCAAGCCTACATGAAGTGTGACAAACGCTAATCGAACTCCCATGTCTTGCAATTCTTGGAGTAAACTGTCTGTAAAATGCAATCCTGCCGTTGGGGCAGCAGCCGATCCTGTTTCTTTTGCATAAACAGTCTGATAGCGATCTTTATCCTCTAAACGTTCTTTGATATAAGGTGGTAGTGGCATCTCACCTAACTCATCCAAGCGTTCTTGTAAGATACCCTCGTACTCTAAGCGCATGATGCGTCCACCTTGATCTAATGTATCAACGCATGTAGCAATAATCTTGCCGTCACCGAAACTGAGAGATTGACCAACTTTGATTCGTTTTGCAGGTTTCAACAAAACTTCCCAGTCATTACCTTCTACTTGATTGAGCATCAACATTTCAACTTGTGCGTTTGTTTCAACTTTAACACCGAACAAGCGCGCAGGCATTACTTTCGTATCATTCAAGACAAGTGTATCGCCCGGTTTGAAAAACTTTGTAATATCTTTAAAATGTAAATCTTCAACCGCACCTGTCTGTTTATCCAAATGTAATAATCGGCTTGTATCTCGATCTTTCAATGGGGTCTGGGCGATTAAAGATTCTGGTAAATCATAATCAAATGCTTCTATATTCAACGTGCAAACTCCTCACTTTTGTCCATAATTGAAATGCTCATAGGCGAATGGTGTTGCCTTTCTACCACGTGGGGTGCGCTCTAGAAAACCCTTTTGTATGAGAAATGGTTCATACACATCTTCTATCGTGACACGTTCTTCTCCGATAGATACCGCAATCGTATCCAAGCCGACTGGTCCACCATTGTATTGTTCTATAATACAAGCCATCATTTTATGATCAATGTAATCTAGACCTTGATCATCTACTTGTAGTAATTGCAGTGCATGTTTTGTTGTATCAATATAAATCATGTCATCTTGATTCACTTGTTGGAAGTCTCGGATTCGCTTCAACAAGCGATTTGCTATTCTTGGCGTGCCACGACTACGTCTCGCAATTTCGAATGCACTTTCTTTATCTATTGATGTACCAAGCACTTCAGCTGTACGCATAATAATATGTTGAAGATCCGTCTCGCTATAATACTCGAGTCTTAAATGCACACCGAAGCGGTCTCTTAACGGTCCTGTTAAGCTGCCTGCACGTGTTGTTGCGCCTACTAATGTAAAAGGCGGCAAATCTATACGAATACTGCGCGCCTCTTCCCCTTTACCCACGACAATGTCTAAGAAAAAGTCTTCCATCGCAGGATATAGTACTTCTTCAACAACACTACTCAATCGATGTATTTCATCAATAAATAGTACATCACCGGGTTGTAGGTTCGTTAAAATAGCTGCAAGGTCTCCGGGGCGTTCAATTGAAGGACCTGACACGGTACGCATATTGACGCCCATCTCATTTGCAATAATATGTGACAACGTTGTTTTACCAAGACCGGGTGGCCCAAATAATAATACGTGGTCTAACGGCTCTTCACGAAGCTTTGCCGCTTGAATAAATACTTCCAAGTTAGACTTAATTGCCGATTGTCCAATATACTGACGTAAATATTCAGGTCGCAATGACAGCTCTATATCATCATCAAATGTATTCTCGTGTCCATCCATCATACGGTCATGCTCCATAACGTACCTCCTAACCAATCAATTGCTTTAAGCCAAACTTAACAGCCTCGTCAACTGATTCAAAGGCTTCTTTGTGCATTGCTTTTTCAACTTTTTGTAACTCTCGCTTAGAATAACCTAACGCATCCAGTGCGAGCAAGGCATCTTTATAAATATGTTCATTTTCGTTTGATTCCACTGCGAATAAGCCACTTTCAACGGGTGTATCTACTGTAACTTTACCTTTGAGATCCAAAATGATTTGACGTGCAGTTTTCTTACCAATACCTGGAAACTGTGTCAAATAAGCATCATCTTCTTGTTCGATAGCACGTTTCACTTGTGCTGGTGCGCTCGCTGCTAAAATGGCTAATGCAGATTTGGGCCCGATGCCTGTCACCTTAATCAAGCTCAAAAACATCGTCTTTTCTTCTTGGTTGATGAAGCCATATAGCAATTGCGCATCTTCTCTAACAATGAGAGAGGTGTATACGATCACTTGTTGATGTAGTTGACTCTGGAAACGATAAGAATTCGGTGTTTGAATTTCATAACCGATACCAGATGACGTCTCAACAACAATGTGTGAAGGTTGTAGCTCTGTTACTGTACCACGTATATATGCATACATACTCATTCTTCTCCTTACGTATTCATCCCGATAATATCTACGTTATAAACATAGTCTATTTGCCGTAACTCATTGATAATTTCATAAGCAGTTAGCGTTGCTTTACTTGCATTCAGCGACAAAGTAATTGACGCTTTTTCATCAATTGGGACGCTTTGATGTATCGTTAATACCGAAAAATTTAACGATGACAATTTCTCTAATATATGTGCTAAAATCCCGACTTTATCATTCACATATAATATGATTGTAAATGCTTCAAGATTTTGTTTCATATCTTCTAAAGGGAAAATCGTATCTCTATATTTATAAAAAGCACTGCGGGAACAATCATGTAAAACAACTGCTTCCTGTACCGTCATTGCAGGATTCTCCTTGAGTGATGCTTTTACCTTTAATACTTTTTCAACAACAAGCGGCAATACATCTTCCCGAATTAAATAAAATTTAGATGTCATTCGATCTCCCCCTTTGTAGATTGTTACTCTACAAACTCAAATTCACCGCCAAGAATTCGGACAATGTCTCCATTCTCAGCACCTCTTTCACGCAATGCATCATCGATTCCCATCGAACGCATTTGACGTGCAAATCGACGAACAGCTGGATCACTATTGAAGTCAGTCATCTTGAACATACGCTCAATCGCATTACCACTCACAACATAAGCACCATCATCATCTCGTGTAATGACAAACTTATCTTGTGAAGGTGTATGTTTATATAACACACGATTTGTTTCATCTGCCGTCTCTTCTTCATTAAAATCAATATCTTTCACTTCTTCAAGTGTGTTCGCAATCGTATATAGAAGCTGATCAATATTTTCACGTGTATACGACGAAATCGGTACAACTGGTGTATCTGGACCCAATTGTTCTTTGAAAAGTTCCAACTGTTCAGCCGCTTCCGGAATATCCATCTTATTCGCAACAATAATTTGCGGTCTATCTTCTAAACGCTGTTGATATGCTTTGAGTTCGTGATTAATCGTTTGATAATCTTCGTAAGGATCTCTGCCTTCCATCCCACTCATATCGATTACGTGTACAATGACTTTTGTTCGTTCAACGTGACGTAAAAATTGGTGACCAAGTCCGACTCCTTCAGATGCACCTTCAATCAGACCTGGCAAATCTGCCAACACAAAGCTTCGTTGATCAGGTGTTACTACAACACCTAAATTAGGTTGAATTGTCGTAAAATGATACGCACCAATTTTTGGTTTTGCCTTTGAGACAATCGATAACAATGTCGACTTACCAACACTCGGGAAGCCAACTAAGCCAACATCTGCTAAAAGTTTTAATTCAAGCACAACTTCTAACTCTTCGCCCGGTTCACCGTTCTCACTGAAATCTGGTGCAGGGTTTTTAGGGGTCGCAAAACGTGAGTTCCCTCTACCTCCACGACCACCTTTTGCTATCACTGCACGTTGTCCGTGTTCTACTAAGTCAGCTAACGTTTGTTCCGATTCAACATCCTTTACAATGGTACCTGGTGGCACTTTTAGAACGAGGTCTTCCGCATTTTTACCATGCATATTACTACTCTGCCCGTTTTCACCTTTTTTCGCTTTGAATTGACGTTGATATCTAAAATCCATTAATGTTCTTAAACCTTCATCCACTTCAAAGACGACTGATGCGCCACGGCCGCCATCGCCTCCAGCAGGACCGCCGAATGGGACATATTTTTCACGACGGTAAGCGGTAATACCGTTCCCACCATCACCTGCTTTTAAAAATATTTTAACTTGATCGACAAACATCTCATTCACCTCTTTTACTATTATTTATTTCGATGCACATTAAGCTGAGACATCATCAATTATGTTTATGTCATTTTGTATGAGTGTCTCCACACAAGCCAGGACACACTTTCTTATTATTTTATGATAAATGTCTACGATATAAAAACAATATCTATTAAAATCCGACCTAATAAATAAACACCAGAAGTTACCTTCTGGTGTTAAATGTCGACAGATTATTCAGCAACTGCGTATACAGATACTTGTTTTTTGTCGCGACCTTTACGTTCAAATTTAACAACGCCGTCGATTTTAGCGAATAATGTATCATCGCCACCTCGACCTACGTTTTCACCTGGGTAAATCTTTGTTCCACGTTGGCGGAATAAGATTGAACCACCTGTAACAAATTGTCCGTCAGCACGTTTAGCACCAAGACGTTTTGATTCAGAGTCACGTCCGTTCTTTGTAGAACTTACCCCTTTTTTAGATGCGAAAAATTGTAAGTTTAATTTAAGCATGAGTTACACCTCACTTTAGATTTAGTTTAATAAAATCACTGTATTCGTCTTCAATTGTTTGTAGAGATACGAGCATCGCTTGTAAAATAAGCTGTGCTTGTTCATTTTTTGTATCAACACTTCTTACATGAAAATAGCCACCATCGTCCGAATAATCAATATCAGGTCTTTCTGATGTTAAACCCATAATCGCATTGACACTACCGAAAAGTACTGCTGATGCACCTGCACAAACAATATCTTGTCCATGTTCTGCAAAATCAGCATGTCCATCCATTACGAAATCAGTAATATGACCTTCTTCATTTAACGAGATATCTACATGAATCATATATTAAGCGTTAATTTTTTCAATCGTAAGCTTAGTATAAGGCTGACGATGACCTTTTTTGCGTTTAGAGTCTTTACGACGACGGTATGTGAATACTGTAATTTTTTTACCGCGACCTTGTTTGTTAACTGTCGCTGTAACTGTTGCACCTTCAACTGTTGGCGCACCAACTTTAACAGCATCTCCACCTACAAAAAGAACTTTATCAAAAGTGAAAGTGTCACCTTCGTTTACGTCTAATTTCTCAACATAAATCTCTTGGCCTTCTTCAACTTTGATTTGTTTTCCACCTGTTTCGATAATAGCAAACATACTTTGCACCTCCTATTTTTAAGTCACGCCATATATAGGTGACATTATGTTCTTAAACCTATATTTGAGCGGTTGTATGTAGCTATAAACTACTCAACTATTGCATCATATCACTCTGATTATTTGATGTCAATACTTGTGTTTACTTTTGTACGTCTATCCATCAATAAGTATATTACGATTAGTAATAATCCATTCATCAAAACAGTCGGTATAATTCTTAATAGTAGGAATGGTAACATATGAAATGAAATAAAACCTAGCATATTGTAAACTGCGACTACAAATATTTCTAGAAAAATCATACCTAACAGAATCATACAGTAAACCATTGTATGATCTCGATAAAATGGCTTCAAAAATTTGTCAGCAATTAAAATTGAAATTAAATAACCAAATAAGTACAATCCATATATCTGCCCAAAGTACAAATCTTGCATGATTCCTAATAAAAGACCCATGACAAGTGCCGTACTCGTGTTTCGATAAACCGTCATCAACATCAGCATTAAAAATACTAGGTGTGGTACGAGAATGAATTTGACTTGTCCGATTGTAATAGGTGATAAAAAAGCGAGTAACGTATCCAAATAGAAACATAATAATGCTCCTAGTACATATATCAATGCCTTTCTCACTTATCTACGCCTCCATCATCTGTGATAGTTTTAGGGTCCCTTTTAGCCACATAGACATGAAGCATTTGATTCAAGTTCGCACCTGTCTTAATCGAGACTTGTTTTGACAGACCATACTGATCGTTATGTACCTTCTCAACTTCCCCTACATAGAGTCCTTTTGGTAATTGATCTCCCAATCCACTCGTTACAACTTTGTCGCCCTTTTCAACTTTTTCTTTATTGTCGATATCACTAATGACGAGTCGATTATTCTTTTCATCATAATGGTCGATAAGACCGAATACCTCATTGTCTCCATGCATAACATTAACAGAAAGACGATTTAGTCGACCTTTTGTTGATACAAGGTTCACTTGTGAAGAAAACTGATTCACTTTTGTGACTTGACCGACTAAGCCATCTGTTGTCATAACAGCCATATCAGGCTTAATACCATCTTTGGCACCTTTGTCTAAGACGAGTGAATTCATCCACTGATCGGGTTGACGTGCAATGACCGCAGCTGAAACAGGCTCATACTCAGATATATCCTTGATATCAAGTTCTTTCTTTAACTTCTTATTTTCTGCTTGCAATCGTTGATTTTCAGCTTCTAGTTGCTTTGTTTGATTCGTCGCAGGTTGTCTGTCGCTAAGCAAGTTTGTGATTGAGCCAGTGACAAAATGCACTGGGTAAGAGAACACACGCTGTCCGAATGAAGTCGTATCACTCACGTATTGTTCAGGTACTGATTGTACATTGGATCTAATAGACAAGCCAATTAAACCGATAAATAAAATTACTGCACAAAACAACACTACAAGTTTGTTGTTTCTAAAAAAATTGGACAACCTCAACACCTCAAGTTACATGTATTTGTTTGTATCTATCTATTTTATATCAGTCTTTTTGTTAAATAAAGTATCAAACGCACATTTGTTTCATCAATATATTGAAAATATTTGTTAGATAAGCATTTTCTTTCTATAAAAATAGACGAACTTGACTAATAGTTTCGCACTGCTTGTTATTTCGTTCGATCATCATTTGTTTGAAAAGACGCAATTGGTTGTAATTCAAGTTGATGACCTAATTGATATAAATCATATTGCATATCGAGTTCTGTTGTATATACACGCATCTTGTCATCACCAAAATGGTATAAAATAAAACGTGAATTTTGTTCAGCGATTAGATAAGCATCATCATACGCCATTTTTTGTAATTCATTTACTTGCATAAATTCATACTTATCAATCCAGTCGAAAATTTGACGACTTCTGCTTTTAGGTACATTTCGAAACAAATCATTGTCTTCTACAACATAAGTTTCCCCTAGCGCAGGGACAGCATATCCTGATTCATCAATTGCTTGTGTCATGCCAGATTGATTGAAAGGATTCCATGCTTGATCTTTGACACTCGGTAAAAATTTCAATGATGTAACGATAAGCGCAATGATTAACAATAACAGCACAAAACCTTTTATGACCTTTGTCATATACTGATATCCCTCTCTTTTAACTACTTATTTTTGCATAGGCCGAATCAATAAAGGTATGTAGGCTTAAAATTGTAAACTCACCCAACTATACATACTGCTTTATTATATCCTACCTATACTTTTACTGCATCCTACTAAGGTACGAGTCTATACAATGCTGAAGTAGGATGTCTAGATTTTGCGTATCGTGTACAATATAGTTAAAGGAGGTAATCAAATCATGAGTTGGCTTACAATATTTTTAATTATATTATTGGTTGTGTTTATTGTGCGCTTTAGCTTCACATTATTAAGATGGACTTTTAAGCTTGGGTGCTTCTTATTACTTATATATTTAGGTTACCAACTATTTTTATGGATGATGCAATACTTGTAATAATATGAGATGAATGGAATGATGTGTGTTCTCGACACTGTACCATCATCTCTTTTGTTGTTTTTCGGTGTCGAAATCACTCATAATGGATACAAATTGATGGTCTCCAATAATAATATGATCCAGCACATCAATCCCCATAGCTTCTCCACAAGCCACTAAACGTTCGGTCGTTTTAATATCTGCCTGTGAAGGTGTTGGATCTCCAGAAGGATGATTATGAACGACAATCATCGCATGGGCAGACCACTTCACCGCTTCTTTAAAAATTTCTCTCGGATGAATAATTGCACTATTCAATGTGCCGATGAATATCGTCTTCTGATGTATAACTTGAAGCTTTGTGTTAAGCAATAACACAACAAAGTGCTCTTGTGTATATCCACTCATTAAGTGATACATTTTTTCTGCAATTTGTTCTGGTTCTTCTATTGGTTCAGAAAGATTAAGAAACCTTTCTTGATGTGCACGTCCACCTAGTTCAAAAGCTGCCATCAATGTAATTGCTTTATTGACTCCAATTCCTTTCATCGATGTGAGTTCTACGATAGTTAAAGCTTTTAATTGTTCTAATGTTTGATATGTACTTAATAATTGTGATGCTAATTGCAAGCTTGAACACCCCAAATGCCCCGTATTCAACAAAATTGCAATTAATTCGGTATTTGACAATGCCGACGCACCTTGTGCCATCAAGCGCTCTTTCGGTTTTTCTTGAACACATAATTCATAAATTTGACTCATATAATACCTCCTAACAAAGCTAACAACGTGGGATATAAGAAAACAACGACATTAAAACTGAGATATATCGCTGGAACAAGCGGATAATATGGGGGATGAAATAATCGACTATAATATAGAAAAGGAAATAGTATCAAACCAATAGGGAATGTTAACCAGATGACAAAAAGGACAAATGAAGGGGGTAACAAAATTGATAATATCATCATTAATTTAAAGTCACCCATACCAATATAATGATGTAAGCAAAGACTACATAGAAATAAAGTGCCAAAAAAAACAAAGTGAATTAAGGTGAATGTCGATATTCCAGTAAAAAAGAATGAACACGTGAATAATAAAAAGAGAAATCGATGTGGAACGATAAGATTTCGTATATCTTGTAACGTAAGTACAAGTAACAGGAAACTCATCGTATAAAATTGTATTGTATTCAAATATAGTGTCGTATAAATAGGCAAAATGACAATAAGGCCACCGGTTACTTCAGCTATAAACAAGTCTTTTGGTATAGGTGTATAGCAGTGACGACAACGCCCTTTCAACATCATAAAGCTAAAAATTGGTATGATGTCATGCCAAGCCAGTTGTTGCCCGCATGTCTGACAACATGAACGTGAACATAACTGATGTATTGAAAGATGGCGTATATCTGCCAATTGCATCAGAAAACTCATCAGTGTACTACCAAGAAGAAACAACAACAAAATGCGCATATGATTCCTCCATGTCAATTGAATTGTTGACTATTATAATGTGCACGGCAAGTATCGTCAAATTGATAATCATGAAAAAAAGAGCGATATACACCTTCATATTTTAAGGTATATATCACTCCATGATGATAAGCTTTTATTAATGATAGCCAAGCTTCGTTTTCACTTCACTAATAAAGTATAAGCTTCCTGTTATCAACAGTGCATCCCCATTATAATTTTGGATAAAACTCACGTAGTCCTCAACCATTGATTTTTGTACACTATCTACTTCATCATATAACTTTTCGATAGGAAGTGCTTTGGGAAAGTTAAACTGTGTTACATAAATATGCTCTGCAATTTCATCGAATGCATGCAACATGTGATGAATTGGTTTGCCAGCTATTGCTGAAAATAAGATATCAACTTTTTCTAAGTGATAATACTTTTCGATTGTATCAATTAGAGCGTCAACACTTTCTTGATTGTGTGCACCATCTAAAATAATAAGTGGTTTTTCTGATACACGCTCAATGCGCCCCTTCCATTTCACCTGTTCAATACCATCAATCATTTTATTGAAATCAATCTCAATAAGACCTTGCTCATTCAATTCTATGAGTGCAGTAATCGCCAATGCTGCATTTTCTTTCTGATGCTCACCTAACATATCTAATGCAATATTTTCAAGTTCATAATCTTTATATCGATAAGTAAATTCATCATCTTCTGAGACGATAAGAATATCACGATCAAATTCTAAAGACTTGGCACGCATATTTTCAGCAGTATCACGAATAAGTTTCAGTGACTCTTCATTTTTCACAGCGTAGACGACAGGAACACCTTCTTTAATAATTGCACTTTTATCACGTGCAATATCTATATAAGTGCTCCCTAAAATATCTGTATGATCTAAACCGATACTCGTCAAAACACTCAATACCGGGGTAATTACATTTGTCGAGTCATTTTTTACACCAAGACCTGCTTCAACAATGACAAAGTCGACAGGATGTATCTCGCCAAAATAGAGATACATCATCGTTGTTATAATTTCAAACTCTGTCGCCACACCTAGTTCTGTCTCTTCATCCATTGCTTCGCTTACTGGTTTTACACGGCGAACCAGCTCAACAATCTCGTCATTTGAAATCGGTGTTCCATCTAAACTAATACGTTCATTAAAAGATTCAATATAAGGCGAGGTAAACGTCCCTACTTGATAGTCATTATTCAACAAAGCATCTCGTAAGTAAGCAACTGTCGAACCTTTTCCGTTCGTACCACCAATGTGAATCGCTTGAATCTTTTGTTCTGGATTACCGAGTCGCTGTAACATCCATTCCATACGCTTAACACCCGGCTTAATGCCGAACTTCGTACGCTCATGGATCCAATATAAGCTATCAAGATAATTCATAGTTCATACTCCTATGCTTTTAATTGTTCAATTCGCGCTTTCACACCATCATATTTTTCTTGATATTTCACTTGTTTGTCACGTTCTTCTTGAATGACTTTTTCAGGTGCTTTTTGAACGAATTTTTCATTTGCAAGTTTCTTATTCACACGATCCAGTTCTTTTTGCCATTTTTCCAGATCTTTTTCTAAGCGTGCAATTTCTTTATCCATATCGATCAGACCTTCTAAAGGTAAGATGACTTCACCAGCTGCAACAACAGTTGTCATCGCTTTTTCTGGAATAGAAACATCTGTATCAATTGTTAGTTCGCTCGGATTACAGAAACGCTCTAAATATCCTTTATTGTTAATCAATAACTGCTGAATGTTTTCATTTTTAGCTTGGATGATAATTGGAATTTCTTTTGACAATGGTGTATTCACTTCTAATCGTGATTGACGCACTGATTTAATAATTTCAACCAATTGTTCCATCACATCTTTACTTTCTGGGAACATTAAATCATTATTCACCGTAGGCCAAGCACTTGTTACAATTGATTCTCCTTCATGAGGAAGGTTTTGCCAAATATGCGCAGTTACGAATGGCATGAATGGGTGTAATAAGCGCATAATGCGATCTAACGTATAGCTCAATACTGAACGTGTGACATTTTTCTGCATTTCGTCATCACCATTCATCGGTATTTTACTCATTTCAATGTACCAGTCACAGAATTCATCCCAGATAAAGTTGTATAACGCACGGCCTACTTCACCGAATTCGTATTTATCACTTAAGTCCGTAACTGTTTCAATTGTTTCATTGAGACGTGTTAAAATCCATTGATCTGCCACAGATAAGTTTTGTGTTAAATCAATATCTTCATACTTAAAGTCTTCACCGATATTCATTAAGCTGAAACGTGCAGCATTCCAAATTTTATTGATAAAGTTCCATACAGATTCGACTTTCTCTGTTGAATATCTTAAGTCATGTCCTGGTGAAGAACCTGTTGCTAAGAAGTAACGTAAGCTATCCGCACCGTATTGATCGATTACATCCATTGGATCTACACCGTTACCCAATGATTTACTCATTTTACGTCCATCTTCTGCACGCACAAGACCGTGTAGTAATACATCATTGAATGGTTTTTGACCAGTAAATTCTAAACCTTGGAAGATCATACGTGCTACCCAGAAGAAGATGATATCATATCCTGTTACAAGTACATTTGTTGGGTAGTAACGTTGATAATCTGCCGCTTCTTCATCTGGCCAGTTCAATGTTGAAAATGGCCATAATGCACTTGAGAACCATGTATCAAGAACGTCCTCATCTTGTGTCCAGTTCTCACTGTCTTCTGGCGCTTCCATGCCGACATAGAGCTCACCTGTCTCGTTGTGATACCATGCTGGAATTTGATGCCCCCACCAAAGTTGACGAGAGATTGTCCAGTCACGAATCTCTTCCATCCAGCGATTGAAAGTTTTTTCAAAACGACCTGGTACAAATTCAATACGACCATCTGTTTTTTGATTGTCTAACGCTTGTTGTGCAAGTGGTGCCATTTTAACGAACCATTGTGTCGATAAATATGGCTCAACAACTGCACCACTACGTTCAGAATGTCCAACAGAATGCATATGATCTTCAATTTTAATGACAAGACCTTCTTCTTCTAGGTCTTTCACTAGTTGTTTACGACATTCAAAGCGGTCCATACCTTCATATTTCCCTGCTTTATCGTTCATATGACCTGATTCATCCATAACGACAATGCGTTCTAATTCGTGACGATTACCAATTTCAAAGTCATTTGGATCATGCGCAGGTGTTACTTTCATTGCACCACTACCAAATTCCTTGTCAACGTATTCATCCGCTATTACAGGCAATGTACGACCTACGATTGGTAAAATCACTTCTTTACCGATGATGTCTTGATAGCGTTCATCATCCGGGTTAACAACTATTGCAGTATCCCCTAACATCGTTTCAGGGCGTGTTGTCGCAATTTCAATAAAACCACTACCATCTGCATAAGGATATTTGAAATGATAGAACTTACCGTTTACGTCTTCATGAATTACTTCGATATCAGAAAGTGCTGTGCGCGCTTCTGGATCCCAGTTGATGATGCGTTCGCCGCGATAAATTAAGCCTTTGTTGTACATGTCAACGAATACTTTACGTACTGCTTCACTTAATCCATCATCTAATGTAAAACGTTCACGTGAATAATCCAATCCAAGTCCTAGCTTCGCCCACTGTTGGCGAATAAATGATGCATATTCTTCTTTCCATTCCCATGCTTTTTCTAAGAATTTTTCTCGGCCGATGTCATGACGAGAAATGCCTTCCTCACGCATTTTCGCTTCGACTTTCGCTTGTGTTGCAATCCCTGCATGGTCCATACCTGGTAGATAAAGTGTATCGTATCCTTGCATGCGCTTCATACGTGTTAAGATATCTTGTAACGTTGTATCCCAAGCATGACCTAAATGCAACTTCCCTGTTACATTTGGTGGTGGAATGACGATTGTATATGTTGGTTTATCTAAATCACCACTTGGTTTAAAGCGGTTATGATCAAGCCATTCTTGATAGCGGCCTGCTTCTACTTCTTGCGGGTTATATTTTGTTTGCATGTCCATTGTTAAATCCCTCCATAAAAAATAAAAAGAACACCTGTCCTAAAATAGGACGGATGTTCCGTGGTACCACCTATATTCAATAGTTACTTTAATAGTTAAGCTATTGCACTCATATGATTAACGCTCATGACACGCTCTAGCCTACTCAACTCAGCTAAAGAACAAGTGGGCTACCTTCTGCTGAAACTTATATGCATTTCCACCAATCATGCACTCTCTAGAATAAATTATCAACATACTCTTCCCAAAGATTCATATTCTATTTAACAATATAGTATAATGAATTCACAATTAAGTCAATATAGGAGTTGATAATATGAACCCTTGCGCATTCGGAACAACGGATCCATTATACATTCAATATCACGATGAGTTCTGGGGCAAACCACTTTACGATTCACAACAATTGTTTGAATTGCTCGCACTCGAATCACAACACGCCGGATTGTCGTGGTTGACAATATTAAAGAAAAAAGAAGCTTATCAAAACGCTTTTCATCAATTTAATCCCTACAAAGTTGCCGAAATGTCTGATGAAGACATTGATACCTTAATGGACTTTCCAAACATTATTCATCATCGAAAAAAATTAGAAGCGATTGTTGCACAAGCTCAGGGCTATATTGAGATTGAACAAGAACACGGAAGCTTTTCTGAATTTTTATGGTCTTTTGTTGACGGCTCACCGATTGATTTCCGTTATGAATCTGTTGAAGAACGAATCACAGTGAATGACACAGCAAAACGATTGTCCAAAGCATTAAAACAATATGGGTTCAAGTTTATTGGTCCAGTGACAATCTTTTCATTTATGGAAGCGGCTGGCATGTACAATTCACATCTTGTAAGTTGCCCACATCGAAACACCTAAGTCAATGATTGATCCGAATATTTTTTCAACCGATATTTTAAATATAGATCAATCAATGGCGCAATAAGCATTAGAATAAAGAAGATGCGAAAAATATGAAATGAAGACACAATGGCAACATCTGCACCTGTATCTAGTGCAACAAGTACGATTTGTGCCATACCACCTGGAGCAGCCCCTAGAAAAAGCGTATTAAGTGGAATTTCATTCAAAAACTGTATGCCCCCTACCATTACTAACGTCCCTGTAATGAGCAATATATTTTGAAAGGCTATTGCCAATGCAAGTCGCCCTTTCAATTGATCAGTCAATCCAGCAATCTGTACACCTACTCTTATCATATAAATCACTTGAGCTGCAGCAATAATGGGCGTATCAATTGTGAAAATACGCTCCGTTGTTAAGTTCCAAATAATCAATACAACAATAGGAGCAAGCAACATCATCGTAGGGAAGTTCACTTTTTTCATTAATAAATACACAAATGTAATAGCCACTACTAAAATAGCAACGTGATGTATGCCAAGTGTTTCAGTTAGAAGCGGTGGATCATTGAGATGTGCATGATGCTGTTTTTCATCTTGGAACAAAAGTGTTAATAACGGAACTAAAATTACGACAAATATAATGCGTGAAGTTTGTGTTAAGCTCACAACAAGAATATCCGCTCGTTTATTTTCTTCTGCCATCACTAGCATTTGACTCAATGCACCTGGTATGACACTTAATATTGCAGTTTCTGCATTGACCGATGCAATTTTACGAAAGCCATAAGAAACAATGATTGCTAAAGCAAGTGTTAAAATATTTACAACAACGATAGACAACCAATGACTTTGAATATCAATAATCACTTGTCTCGTAAAACTACTGCCTATTTGAACACCCAACATCATTAATCCTAATTTACTAAGCCAATGCGGCCAATGTACTTGTCTTTTAAAGACCTTGACCACAATAAGGCTCCCAATAATTGGTCCAAACATCCACGGTAATATCATGTGACAGCGCCATAAAATCCATCCGCAGATTATTGATACAACAAAAACGAGCACATTATTGATGTAAGTTTGTTTTTGCATAATGTGCCACCCCCATAATAATTATGTATATTTACATCTTATCAAAAATACGTAGTTAAAAAAATATTCATTTCTCATCTATTAAAAAAGCCATGTCAATCTATCAAACTGACATGGCTTATATTATTGAATTATTTTCCTGCAATTTTACTTAAGGCAACATCAAATGCTGCAATTGTTTTCTCAATATCTTCTTTTGTATGTGATGTAGATAAGAACATCCCTTCAAATTGAGACGGCGGTAAAAAGACACCTTGTTCCGTCAACTCACGGTACATTTCACCGAACATCTTTAAGTCTGATTTGTTTGCTTCTTCAAAGTTTGTCACAGGACCTTCATTGATAAAGAAACCAATCATAGAACCTGCACGATTAACCGTCAATGGTACGTTATGTTTTGCGAAGACTTCTTTCAAGCCCGCTTCTAACATATCTCCTAACTCATTGAAGTATGTGTAACTTTCAGGTGTTAGTTGGCTTAACGTCCAATAACCACTTGTCATAGCTAATGGATTGCCTGACAATGTGCCTGCTTGGTAAATATCACCACTCGGCGCAATACGATCCATAATTTCTTTTCTTCCACCAAATGCACCAACTGGCAAACCGCCACCGATGACTTTACCAAGACATGTTAAGTCTGGCGTTACATCGAAATAGCCTTGTGCACAGTTGTAACCAACACGGAAACCTGTCATCACTTCATCAAAAATCAATAACGCATCATTTTCTTTCGTGATATCTCTCAAACCTTGTAAGAAATTATTGATTGGTGGTACGACACCCATATTCCCTGCAACTGGCTCTACAATCACCGCCGCAATATCGTCTCCAAATTGATCAAATGCTAATTTAACCGCTTCTAAGTTATTATAAGGTACTGTGATCGTATTTTTTGCGATACCTTCTGGAACACCTGGTGAATCTGGTAAACCGAGTGTCGCAACACCTGAACCCGCTTTGATTAACAATGAGTCACTATGACCATGATAATTTCCTTCAAACTTGATGATTTTATTTTTTCCTGTGTAACCACGTGCTAAGCGTAATGTATCAAGTGTAGCTTCTGTACCTGATGAAACCATTCTTACTTTTTCAATTGATGGTACACGTTCAATGACAAGCTCTGCCAATCGATTCTCTTCAAGTGTTGATGCCCCAAAACTTGTACCACGATCTAACACACCATGTAGCTCACTGATCACACGTTCATTGCGGTGCCCAAGGATTAAAGGACCCCAACTTAATACGTAGTCAATAAATTCATTGCCGTCAATATCATAAATGCGACTACCCTTTCCACTTTCCATAAAAATGGCTGGCGTATCAACAGCTTTAAATGCACGTACAGGACTATTCACACCACCTGGCATCAATTGTTCTGCTTTTTCAAATGCTTTTATCGATTTGTTATAACGCAATTCAATCTCCTCCTCAGGCAATTATTTATCCAAATAACGACAAATATCTTTCGCAAAATATGTGATGATCATATCGGCACCGGCACGCTTCATTGAAATCATTTGTTCCATGACAATGCGTTCTTCATCAATCCAGCCATTTTGTGCCGCTGCTTTCGTCATACTATACTCACCACTTACATTATACGCAACAATAGGAACGTTGCTGTTATTGCGCACATCACGAATGATATCTAGATAGCTCAATGCAGGCTTTACAATCATCATATCTGCACCTTCTGCCAAGTCACTCTCAAGTTCACGCATTGCTTCAAGACGATTAGCTGGGTCCATTTGATATGTTTTGCGATCGCCAAATGATGGTGTTGATTCTGCTGCATCACGGAACGGACCATAAAAACTTGATGCGTATTTAATACCATAACTCATAATAGGAATATTATAGAATCCTGCTTCATCTAACCCTTGACGAATAGCTGCAACAAAACCATCCATCATGTTACTAGGGGCAATAATATCTGCCCCCGCTTTTGCCTGTGATACAGCTGTTTTCACTAGCAATGGAAGTGTTTCATCGTTATCGACGTCATGTGTATGATCATCGATGACACCACAATGTCCGTGATCCGTATACTCACAAAGACACGTATCTGCTAATATCAACAAATCATCATATAATGACTTCGCAATCTTCGTTGCACGTTGAATCACACCATCATCGATAAATGCACCTGTTCCACATGCATCCTTTTCATTCGGAATCCCGAAAAACATCATGGCACGAATACCTAAATCATAAGCTTCTTTGATTTCTTCATGTAGTAAGTTCAAGCTGATTTGATATATACCCGGTAACGACTTAATCTCTTCTTTTACATCATCACGTTCTACAACAAAAATCGGATAAATCAAATCTTCTTTTCTTATATGTGTTTCACGCACCATATCTCTCATTGAATGAGATGCACGCAATCGTCTATGTCTATCAAAATTCATTCTTTAGAACCCCATTTCTAAAATTTTATCTATCATGGCTTCAAGTGTTTGTATCTCAGCCACCCCTCCACAATATCCGTATCGCATTAATGTTCGTTGCGTTTGTGCACCAATCACAATCCAATGATCAAACATTACATTCGGAAAGCGATCAAACAGCGCACGAACAGCTGACGAACTAGCGAAGGTGATAGCATTAACCTTTTGACTAGTCAACATCTCATAAACCGCTGTCACTTGTGTGTCATTGACTTCGATATCATACAAATCAATCTTCGTCACTTTGCCACAACGCTGACGAAGTGTGTCTGTAAGTAATGGTCTTGCTCGTGCACTCGAAGGTAATAATATTTTAGCGTGTTCATTTGCATGAAACTGTCTGAGAAACCCTTCTTGTGAGAAATCTTTTGGTACAAAGTCAACTTGGATACCTTGTGTCTCACAATAGGCTTTTGTTTTTTCGCCAATCACCGCAATCTTCTTTACATGGGTTTGTGGAAGATATCTCATAAAATATTTTACCGCATTTTTTGATGAAAAAATGAGCCAATCATATGTTTCATCGAGAAGTCGTTGATCAAATGAACAAGCAACTGTTGTGACGAGTGGCATATGACACACATTAATACGCTCATCGTGATATGGATGTGTCTGTGTCATGATTACAGTTGGTTTCATTATGAACACCCCTAATTAGTGTGTTTCATTGAGTGCTTCAATGATATCATATGCACCTTGTGCTTTCAGTTCTTGACTCACACGTTGCCCTACTTCGACTGCATCTGTTCCCGTTGCGGTATGTTGGAAGCGCTGTTTACCATCCGGAGACATAATTAAGCCTGTGAAGTGGATTTGTTTATCATCTCCAATAACAGCATGACCGCCAATCGGTACTTGGCAACTTCCATCCATTTCCTTCAAAAATGTACGTTCTGCTGTCACACAGTCTGCCACTTCTGAATTATGTACTTTTGCTAAGAGTGCTAATAGTTCTGTATCATCTGAACGACATTCAATACCTAATGCACCTTGTCCAATTGCTGGGATTAACAAGTCATCATCTAAGTATTGTGTCACAATATCATCTGACCATCCCATACGTTTTAGCCCTGCTGCTGCTAAAATAATCGCATCATAGTCTTCTTCTTTCAATTTTTTAAGGCGTGTATCAATATTGCCACGAATCCATTTAATTTCTAAATTTGGAAATTTTGCTAGTATCTGCGCACCACGTCTTAGAGAACTTGTTCCAACGATGCTACCATCTGGCAAGTCTTCCAATGCTACATGATTTTTTGCAATATACGCATCATATGGATTTTCACGATCTGGGATACACCCAAGTGTTAACCCATCAGGCAATACACTTGGGACATCTTTCAATGAGTGGATTGCCATATCAATGTCTTTACTAAAAAGTTCATTTTGAATTTCTTTGACAAAGAGTCCTTTGCCACCCACCTTAGAAAGTTGACGATCAACAATTTGATCACCTTTTGTCACAATTTCTTTAATCTCAATCTCTAAGTCAGGTTGAACTGCTTTAAGACGTTCAATGAATTGACCACTTTGTGTCAAAGCAAGTTGACTTCTTCTCGATCCCACTATAAGTTTTCGCATATTACGACCCTCCATTGGCATTGTATTATACTCCCGTCCACTGATGGAATGAAGAGAGTTGTGTGACTACGATTAAATTAATCATACAACATAGAAACAAAATAATGTTAACATAAATCAAAAACTGTTGCTTAAACCTCTGTGTCATTCTCATTGCGATATATGCAACATAGCTTAAGAAAATAAAAAATGACGAAATCACTTTCAAATCAACAAAAATATGGGGACCAACTGAAAATAAGCCCCATTGCACACCACAGAGAAGACTGACGAACAAAGTGATAACACCGATAAGTGTAAAATAAAAAACAGTTTTTTCGAGTGTGGATACACTTCCGATCCTGAAATAATTTTGATTGAATCGCTTCAATCGTAAATTTTGATATTGAATCAAGTATAGGATGGCATTCACAAACGCAATCGCAAAGATCACATAACTAATCAATGCGAATGAAATATGCACGGTAAGCAGTTCATTGATGACCTTTAATCTCGCACCTTGATGACTGAACTGATACGGATGAAAGGTATGAACAACCATAAAGACAAAACCAAGCATATTTAACAGTACAATAACGACATCGAATTGTCGGAAAACAGCGCAAATAAATGTAAATGTTAAAATAAGCCAAGTTAATACGTAAATACTTTCAACGATTGACGTCAAAGGCAACTGCCCACGCCAAAGAATATACATAGTTAAAGAGATTGTTTGACATACCCAAACAATCCCTAACAAATAGAAACCCATATTTTGAAGGCGATAATTTTTTTGAAATAAATCAAGTGTCATACAAATAACACATAGGAAGTAAATCAAAACAATCGCTTCATGAAATCTTACAAAAAACGTTTCTACCATAGGCCTCACCTATCTTTAAGATTCAAATCCTAATAAACGTTGCTTCAGGATGCGTTTTTTCTTTTCAACCGCTTCCTGTTGGTAATTCGTGTCAACTTCGATATCAAAAATCTCTTGAAATAACTGTAACTTCGCCGCTGCATTGCGATCGTCACTAATCTCTTTCGCTTGTTTGATCGGTTGCTTGAGCATTTGATTGATAATACTTTTTGTATGTTTCGATACCACTTTACGATCACGGTCTGACAAATGTGGTAACTTTCTATCAATGCTCGCCATTGTTTCTTGCTGAATTCCCATCGCTTGCTCTCTTAATGCACGAATCACAGGAACTACACCGAGCATGCGTACCCATTCGTTATGCTTATCAATTTCAGTAGGGATACGTTCAGCGATTGCTTCAGCGGCAAGGCGTCTTTCACGAATATTCGCATCTACAAGCCCTTTCAAGTCATCAACATCATAGATAAACACTTCCATATCCGTTGATTCAAACGGTTCAATATCTCTTGGTACTGCGATATCAACAAGAATAATCTGTAAAGTTTTTTTCGTCACTGCATGGCGCATCTCCAACATATCTTTTGTGATAATGTACTGTTCTGAACTTGTTGAACTTATTACGATATCAGCCGTCGTCAGCAATTGGCCTAACTCAGACATTGGTGCTGCATGAACATGGTGTTTCTCCGCTAATACTTGTGCACGTGAAAATGTCCGGTTAATTACCGTTATATCAGACACATTCGCACCTTTTAAGTTCAATACAGATAGTTCACCCATTTCTCCTGCACCGATGACTAACGCTCGCTTTTTGTTCAACTTGCCAAACATCTTTTTCGCCAATTCTACTGCTGCATATGACACACTAATTGCATTGTCAGCGATATCCGTTTCATGATGTGCTTTTTTACTAAATGTAATGGCTTGTTTAAACAATTCGTTAAATATCGTACCAGTTGTCTGTGCCGCTTGTGCCGTTAGGAATGCATCACGCATTTGTCCTAATATCTGTGTTTCACCTAAGACAATCGAATCCAATCCAGATGTAACTCTGAATAAATGTTCAATTGCATTATCCCCTAGCTTCACTTCTGACATCTCTTTGATATCATCCACTTCGAAGTTAAATTGTCTTGCTAAAAAGCGTTGAATATAATATCGACCCGTATGAATTTGATCCACCACTGCATAGACCTCTGTTCTGTTGCATGTTGATAGAATGACATTTTCTAAAATTGACTTTGTTTCAAACAATGCTTCATGCACACGAATCATATCTTTATCTTGAAATGTGAGTTTTTCTCGTAATGTCACATCTGCTGTACGATGATTGACACTCACTGCAATAAAATACATGAACATGTCCTCCCATAAACTACAATAAAATTATTATAACATAGATAGACCGCTTTCAATTTAGATTCAACAGGATTCCATTGAGAACTATTCTTATTGTCCACGTTTTATTCAAATGTCTGTTTATTGTATACTGTCATCTACAATATAAGCATCAATAGTCGCCCATATTTCAGGTTGCTTATTTTTCGTCAGTGACGAATAACTGATGATTTTATCGTTGGCATCTAAATCCAGATCTTGTTTGATACGTTTGATGTGTTTTTGTACCTTTCCTTTCGGTACTTTATCTTCTTTTGTTGCAACGATTAATGTTGGTATATCAAAGTGTTTCAAATAGTCATACATCAAAATATCATCTTCTGTTGGTGGATGTCTTAAATCTACAAGCTGTATCACTAACTTTAGCTCTTCTCTAGTTGTTAAGTACATCTCGATCATTTTACCGAACGCTTCACGTTGCTTCTTGCTTACTTTTGCATAGCCATATCCAGGCACGTCAACAAAAATCAATTGTTCATCAATATTGTAAAAATTAAGCGTTTGCGTTTTACCTGGTTGCTGTGATGTACGTGCCATATTTTTACGTCCAATCATACTATTAATAAATGTTGACTTCCCCACATTTGAGCGTCCACTCAATGCTACCTCTGGTAACCCCAACTCTGGGTACTGCTCTTTTTTCACCGCACTGATGATGAGCTCAACATGATTTGGATTAATCTTCATGGTTTCTCTCCTTTGACCGCTTAAATACTATAATTTCATTTTATCTTTCATTAATTTAATTGAACAGCAAAAAAGCTTAAGATATGCCAATACATTATCTTAAGCTTTTCATCATTTATGCAGATGTTTTGCTATCGTTTAACAATTGACCTTCACCGTCATAAAGTTCAGGTGCTGTTTCATTCACAATTGTATCTTTTGTGATCACTACTTTTGTGACATTTTCAGTTGAAGGAATATCAAACATAATGTCGATCAAAGCTTCTTCAATAATAGAACGTAAACCACGTGCACCTGTTTTGCGTTCTATCGCTTTTTCACTAATTGCAGACAAAGCATCATCTGTAAATTCTAATGCAACATCATCTAATTCGAGCATTTTTGTATATTGTTTTACTAATGCATTCTTAGGTTGCGTTAAAATATTTTTCAATGCCTCAATATCTAACGTCTCAAGGTTAGCTACGATTGGCACACGTCCGATGAACTCTGGAATTAACCCGAAAGATTGTAAATCTTCTGGGCGGATATGTTCTAACAAGCTTGTCTCGTCATATTTAGATGCTTCACTACTTGCAAAACCAATGACCTTTTCACCAAGACGACGTTTGATCACTTCTTCAATACCATCAAACGCCCCACCGAGAATGAATAAAATATTTGTTGTATCAATTTGAATAAATTCTTGGTTTGGATGTTTACGTCCACCTTGTGGCGGAACGCTCGCTGTTGTGCCTTCAAGAATTTTCAACAATGCTTGTTGAACACCTTCACCAGAAACATCACGTGTAATAGATGTGTTTTCTGACTTACGTGCAATTTTATCGATTTCATCGACGTAAATAATCCCTTTTTCAGCTCTGTCAATATCAAAGTCTGCTGCTTGAATTAAACGTAATAAAATATTTTCAACATCTTCACCCACATAACCTGCTTCTGTTAAGCTTGTAGCATCAGCAATCGCAAATGGTACATTTAACGTACGTGCAAGTGTTTGTGCTAATAATGTTTTACCACTACCTGTTGGTCCGATTAAAGCGACGTTACTCTTTTGTAACTCAACATCATCTTCTTTAGGACCTAATTGGTTAATACGTTTATAGTGATTATATACAGCTACCGCAAGAGACTTTTTCGCTTTCTCTTGTCCAATCACATATTGGTTCAATTCTTCCATAATCTCTTTTGGTGTCGGTAACTCAGTAAGTTCTTCTGTTTCTGTATGATTGAGTTCTTCTTCTACAATCTCTGCACACAATTCAATACATTCGTTACAAATATAAACACCACTACCAGCCACTAACTTTTTGACTTGGTCTTGATCTTTACCACAGAAAGAACATTTTAAGTTTTCTTCGTCTTCATTGAATTTAAACATTTTGTATTACACCCCTATCCTCTACGACTATACTAGAAAGCATTTTATTATGCAATCACGCTGTCTTTCAAGTTTTTTGCATAAAACAATGAAAGCGGGATAGAAATCTATAAAATGATTAGATTTCTTTATCCCGCTCTGGCAAGTTACATTTTTGAAATCATATGATTCGTTCATGTGAACAAACCAGCATTGTCTTATCTTTATTCGTTCAGATTATTGTTCAGTTTACGCTTCGCTATCAGCAGGTGCATCTACTAATTTTGCTTCTGCAACTAATAAGTCGATTACTTTTCTAACTCGAATATCATTTTTGATAAGATCTGAGTTACCTAAAGTCTTTTTGATGTCTTCAACTGAGATACCGAATTGGTCACTCATTTTTTGTAATTCGTTATCAACATCTTCATCACTTGCTTCGATGTTTTCAGCTTTTGCGATAGCATCTAATGTTAAGTTTGTTTTAACACGTTGTTCTGCATCATCTTTCATTTGTTCACGCATATCTTCTTCTGATTGACCTGAAATTTCGAAGTATGTTTGCAAGTCTAAACCTTGTTGTTGCATGTTTTGAGCAAACTCTTGAATCATGCGATCTTGTTCTTGCTTAATCATCGCTTCTGGAATGTCAATTGTCGCATTGTCAGCAGCTTTGATTACCGCTTCTTCTTTTTGTAAGTTTTCAGCGTCGTTTTTCTTCGCTTCTTCTAATTGTGTACGAACATTCGCTTTGTATGCGTCAACGTTTTCAGCATCTGCGTCTAATTCGCTTGCTAATTCGTCGTCTAATGTTGGTACTTCTTTCGCTTTGATTTCGTTGATTTTCACTTTGAATGTTGCAGCTTTTCCTGCTAATTCTGCTGCGTGATATTCTTCAGGGAATGTAACTTCAACATCTTTTTCTTCTTCAAGTTTTAAGCCAACTAATTGCTCTTCGAAACCTGGAATGAATGAACCTGAACCAACTTCTAAGTCGTAACCTTCTGCTTGTCCGCCTTCGAATTGTTCGCCATCAACATAACCATCAAAGTCTAAGTTTACAGTGTCGCCTTCTTCAACTTCGCCTTCTTCTTTAACAACCATATCAGCCATTGCTTCAAGACGTTGTTTTACAGCATCTTCAACCATGTCATCCGTTACTGTCACATCTTGTTTTTCAATCTCTAAACCTTTGTAGTCACCAAGTTCTACTTCTGGCTCAACTGTTACAGTTGCTTCAAAGATAAAGTCTTTTCCTTTTTCTATTTGTTTGATGTCAATTTCAGGTTGCGCAACTGGGTTAATACCCGTTTCATCAATTGCATCGCTGTATGCTGGTTGTAATAAAATATCAAGCGCATCTTGGTATAAGCTTTCTACGCCGAAACGTTGTTCAAAAATCGGACGTGGTACTTTACCTTTACGGAAACCAGGTACATTAATATTTTTTACTACTTTTTTGAATGCTTGATTTAATGCTTCGTCTACTTTTTTAGCAGGTACAGTTACTTCTAGTAACCCTTCGTTACCTTCTTTTTTTTCCCATGTTGCTGTCATGTATAAAAACCTCCATGAAATCCTTTTTTAAAATTTTTCAACTTCTTTATTATAACATAGGTATGTTGTGTTTCAAGGGACTTACCTATGTATTTAACAATTTAATGAATGATAAAACACACGTATCCGCTGAAGTTGAGGGTGACACTCCAATCATCTCTTCAAAATAATACACATAGGTCTGAATCCAAGTCTGATCATCTGCAAGTTGCGTGATGTCAAATGGATACATCGCAATATTATGTGTATTCAGATGAATGCGTGCTTCTTGTACTAACGACGGGTAATCATTTTCCAATCGTGCAATAACTTCAGGGACAATTGATTTCATAAATCGTGTCACATCAAACCCTTCCAATTGTGCCGGGACAACTGATAGTTCTTGCCCATTCACTTCCAATTGAATGCTTTGATTGTACCGAGCAAATCGTAAATATTCAAGCATTAAACTTTGTAAAGACACAGATACATCATCTTGCGTAATCAAATATGCCATCGTATCTGCAAAATAATAGACACTATCGTCAATCATTGACAATATAAGCTCTGTACGTGGCCCTTCTGATAACTGATCGAACTGCTGTAACTGTGTTTTCATCTGTTCTTGTCGCTTGTTCAATTGATGCTGTGCCTGATCTTTAGTAGGTAGCAGAATCATTCGTGTTTGGTGCGCCTTCACACTATTTAGTATCTCATCTACGACTGAAACAACTGATTGATATTGTTCCAAAGCAAATAAACTTTTGACATAATATATCATCAGCTCATCATATGATGTATTACCTTGTTCCAGTAAAATATGTGCTTCTTCACGCAATTCCAAATAGGATTGCGTTTCCCACAATACATGACATTTCATCAATGCTAGTGCTTCTGTCATTTCGAAATATTGTTCGTATTCTACAAAACAATCGTATGCTAACTCGTATTGTTCTTGCGCAATTGCTTGTTTAATATCTGAACAAAGCTTTTGTTTTAACTTCGGAAACGGTATGAGTTCTGACATTCATATCACCTAGTTCCATTTTTCTAATATGAGTGCACTCCATGATTCAAATTGTGACAGATCATTAATATCATCCAGTGATTGCCATTGAATTGATAGTGTGTCTGTTTCTTGCACTTCTACTTGTGACTTCTGTACTTGTACCTTGAAGACAACCCCGAGATGTACTTGACCTACATCATTCGAATCATCGTTGATAAAACCTACATGCTGTAAGCCTGATGTTTCATTCACTGCAAGTCCAACTTCTTCCAACAATTCACGCCCTGAATTTTCTTCAATAATTGCCATCACATCATCTTCGTCAGGCACGTCATTCATATGACCGCCTACTCCGATTGATGCTAAGCCATGTAATCGTGCTTCACCGCCACCTGATAGACGTTGATAAACAAGTATGTCTTGATCTTCATTTTCTAAGATACAATAAGAGATCAATTGTTTATATGATGGATCTTCTTCCATATCTCCACGTCTTTTTACGTCATACTGTCCTAACGTATCAAAGATTGCTTGGCTTTTCACATCATCTTGTCGGATAAAACCATTGAATGCGTGCTTTTCATTATCAAATATGATATCTCTTGGGACTACAATAATTTGTTCATCAAATTTTGACATAATTAACTCCTTTATTAGCGATTGTCTTTATCGTACCAAACCTTTAGAGCGCAAGCAAAAGTAATCTCATATGCGATCTCCAAATAAAAAGAGCTGGTTGCTTATGAACTAAACAATCCAACTCTTTATCAAAAATTATTTTAAAGCGTCTTTCGCTTTGTTTACTAATTCAGCAAATGCTTTTTCATCAGCGATTGCGATTTCAGAAAGCATTTTACGGTTAATATCAATACCAGCTAATTTTAATCCGTTCATTAAACGTGAGTAGCTCATGTCATGTTGACGAGCAGCTGCATTAATACGAGTGATCCATAATTTACGGAAGTCACGTTTTCTTTGACGACGGTCACGGAATGAATATTGACCTGACTTCATAACTTGTTGTTTTGCTACTTTATATAATGTGCTTTTCGCACCGAAGTAACCTTTAGCTAATTTGATTGTCTTTTTACGACGCGCTCTTGTTACTGTTCCACCTTTTACACGTGGCATAATAAATTCCTCCTCATAATCTCTTAAATATATTCTCTACATATTTAGATGTTTATATATTCGTTCGTTTAATTTTTTATTATTTAACGTAAGTTAATAATTGTCTTACGCGTTTTGAGTCACTCTTAGACACAAGTGCTGCTTTACGTAATTTACGTTTTTGTTTTGTTGATTTGTTAGCGAATAAGTGAGATGTGTAAGCTCTAGAGCGTTTTAATTTCCCACTTCCAGTTCTTTTAACACGTTTCGCAGCTCCGCGGTGAGTTTTCATTTTAGGCATGATGATTTTCCTCCTATTGTCATTGTTTATTTTTCGTTAATTGGCGCCAACATAAGGAACATTTGGCGACCTTCCATTTTAGGTTTTTGCTCAACAGTTGCAATATCTTTGCACTCGTCAGCAAAATTTTCTAAAACGCGTTGGCCAATTTCTTTATGTGTAATGGCACGCCCTCTGAAACGAATTGAAACTTTAACTTTATCACCTTTTGTTAAGAATTTACGTCCATTCTTAAGTTTTGTATTGAAGTCATGTTCTTCAATCGTTGGACTTAAGCGGATCTCCTTCACATTGATGACTTTTTGTTTCTTCTTCATTTCTTTTTCTTTTTTCTGTTGCTCGAACTTGTATTTACCGTAATCCATAATACGAGCAACAGGTGGTTTTGCATTAGGGGCAACAACAACGACGTCTAAGTTAAGACGTTCTGCCATTTCCAATGCTTCTTGCTTTGATTTGATACCGAGTTGGTCACCGTTTTGTCCGATAACACGTAACTCTCTAGCGCGAATCTTTTCATTTACTTGCGTTTGATCCTTAGCTATGGTTGACACCTCCAAAAATTTTACGAATGGTCCAAGCACGAAAAAAAGCGAGGATAGTAATCCCCGCTCCTAACGTTAACATGAACAAACTCACATGTTTATATCGTTAACCTGCCAACAGCTTTGTGCGTCGCCACAGGTGAGAAGCGGGTTGCTTCTACTTGGTCCGTTTCGTATTCAACAGATATAATCATACCAAGTTGTTATCTATTAGTCAACATATTTATGAAAGTTTTTTTCGTCCATTGAAATGTCTTGACTCAAGTTTACTTTTTCCAATGGAATTAATTTTGTTTTGTATCTTAACTTATGATAGAGGAAGAAGAATAAGAATACTGGAATACCCATGTACGTGATAAAGAATCGTTTTGGATCGAATCCACCACCTTGAATGAAGTCAACGTCTTGCCCGATGATCACGATCACACAAAGTACCAGTGCAAGTAATGGACCGAATGGGAACCATTTTGCTTTGTATTTCAGTTTGGATACGTCATAGTTTTGTGCGTCAAATGCTTTACGGAAGCGATAATGACTAATCGCAATACCTAACCAAGCGATAAAGCCTGTCAAACCACTTGCCGCAACGATGTATTCATAAGCGTTACCACTTACTTGTTCGATAATAAAGATAAGAATTACAACTGACGCCGTTGAAAGCATGGCTACCCATGGTGTACCGTCTCTATTAGTTCGGCTAAATGTTTTTGCTGCTAAGCCGTCGCGACTCATTGAATAAAGCATACGCGTACTAGCATACATACCAGAGTTACCTGCCGATAGTACTGATGTTAAGATAACTGCATTCATAAATGATGCAGCGAATGCAAGTCCTGCATTTTTAAAGACAAGTGTGAATGGTGATGTTGCGATGTCATCTCCACCACCCATTAATGCTGGATGATTGTATGGAATCAACATACCGATAATAAAGATTGCAAATACATAGAATAAAAGAATACGCCAGAATACTTGTTTGATTGCTTTTGGTACAGCACGTTCAGGGTTTTCAGATTCCCCTGCTGTAATCCCTACAATTTCAGTTCCTTGGAATGAGAAACCTGCGATTAAGAATACACCGAATACCACAAGTAAGCTACCACCAAAACCGTCACCTAAAATCGGTCCATCACCTTGTGTAAATGTATCAAAGCCAACTGCTGAACCACCCATAATACCAAAGATTGTCAATACACCTACGATAATAAAAACAATTACCGTTGCTACTTTGATAAATGCGAACCAATATTCACTCTCACCATATACTTGGACTGACAGTAAGTTCAACCCAAAAATAATCGCCATAAAAACCAAACTCCACGCCCATGCTGGTAAAAACTGTAATGGTTCCCAATACTCGATAACATGTGCGGCAATTGTCACATCAGCTGCTACGGTAATGACCCAGTTGAACCAATAGTTCCACCCTAAAGCAAATCCGAGCGATGGATCCACAAAGCGTGTTGCATATGTACTAAAAGAACCTGTTACAGGCAAATACGTCGCCATCTCCCCTAACGAAGTCATTAAGAAAAACACCATTAACCCGATAATTGAATAGCCAAGCAATGCACCAAGTGGCCCGGCATCATGTACTGCCCCTCCAGATGTCATAAAGAGCCCAGTTCCAATGGCTCCACCGATGGCAATCATCGAAATATGACGGTCTTTCAAATGACGTTGTACACCATTCTCTGTTTGTAATTTTTCGTTACTCATGTTTCCTTCCTTTCTTTCACCTAGAGGTCAATCCAGAAAACAAATCAATGCCTATACTTCTAATAAAACGAAATAAAGGTTACATCAACGTTGATGTAACCTTTACTTTATCTTCACAAATAAGTAGCACATCACGTTTGTGACAGTCTAGCATCTTTCGACTACTAGCCCAACAAGTTATGTAGATGTTCATAACTCGCTTCGGCATTTTTACCTTTTACTTGTGCAACATACGCAACATCTCTGCTTCTGACAAGCGACTCATTAAAAATGCAACCTCTAACTAAATTGGATATTTATTTTTTGAATTACATATTAGTATACAGTATCAAACTGTACTCTGCAATGCTATCTTTGTTTTTTTAGACGGATTTCATCCACCAATTGCCATACGAAATCCTCTGCATCCATTGTTTCTTGATCTTTTGAACCGTATTGACGAACATTCACTTCATGATTTTCTACTTCTTTATCCCCTACAACGATTTGGTATGGAATCTTCTTCATTTGTGCTTCACGGATTTTGTAACCCATTTTTTCATTACGCTCATCAATATTCACACGGACACCTTGTGATTTCAATGTGTCGTGAATTTGACGTGCATAATCATAATGAAGATCAACATTAACCGGTATAATCTCAACTTGTTGTGGCGCTAACCATGTTGGGAATGCCCCTTTTGTTTCTTCCGTTAAGAAGGCAACAAAACGTTCCATTGTTGATACGACACCACGGTGGATGACAACAGGTTGGTGGTGTTCACCATCTTGACCGATATATGTTAATTCGAATTTTTTCGGTAATAAGAAGTCAAGTTGTGCTGTTGATAATGTTTCTTCTTTACCCATTGCTGTTTTTACTTGAACGTCTAGTTTTGGTCCGTAGAATGCCGCTTCACCAATTGCTTCTTCATACTCTAAACCAAACTCATCAACCGCTTCTTTTAACATTGTCTCAGCTTTATTCCACATGTCGTCATCATCGAAATATTTTTCTTTATCTTCCGGATCACGATAGCTCAAGCGGAATTTGTAATCTTTGAAACCAAAGTCATCGTAGACATTCAAGATCATTTCAACCACACGCTTAAACTCTTCTTTGATTTGGTCAGGACGCACAAAAATATGCGCATCGTTCAATGTCATACCACGTACACGTTGTAAACCAGATACAGCACCACTCGCTTCATAACGGTGCATTGTTCCTAACTCCGCAATACGTATTGGTAACTCACGATATGAGTGTGGTTTATTTGCATATACCATCATATGATGCGGACAGTTCATTGGACGTAAAACCATTGCCTCGTCAACGTCTAATTGCATTGCTGGGAACATGTCATCTTGGTAGTGATCCCAATGCCCAGAAGTTTTATACAATTCAACGTTAGCTAGTACTGGTGTATACACATGATCGTACCCAAGTGCGACTTCTTTATCGACAATATAACGTTCGATTTCACGACGGATTGTTGCACCATTCGGTAACCATAACGGCAGACCCGCACCGACTAGTTGATTGTTTGTAAAGAGCTCCATATCTTTACCGATACGACGGTGATCACGTTCTTTGCGTTCTTCTAACATCTTCAAGTGTGCTTTTAACTCTTTTTTATCGAAGAAGGCTGTACCATAAATACGTTGTAACATCTTGTTATTACTGTCACCACGCCAATATGCACCGGCTGTTGATAAGAGTTTAAATTCTTTAATTTTTGCTGTTGATGGCACGTGTACACCACGACAAAGATCCGTGAATTCACCTTGTGTGTAAAGTGTTACAAGTTCATCTTCAGGAATTGCATCAATCAATTCAAGTTTGTATGGATCATCTTTGAAAAATGCTTTCGCTTCATCTCTTGATACGACTTGACGTTCAATTTTATGATTTTCATTCACAATTTGTGCCATCGTTTTTTCGATTTTTTCGAAGTCATCACTTGATACTTTTTCAGGCATATCGAAGTCGTAGTAGAAACCACCATCAACGACTGGACCAACACCAAACTTCACATCACCATATAAACGTTTCAAAGCTTGCGCCATAAGATGAGCTGTTGAATGTCTCAACACTTCTAATGCTTCGTCGCTACCTGGTGTAACGATTTCAATCTCACCGTCAACTTCAAGTGGACGTGTTAAATCAACCATTTCCCCATTATATTTACCTGCAACTGCCTTTTTGCGCAATCCTGGACTGATCGATTGTGCAATGTCCTCAGTTGTAATCCCTTTGTCGAACGCCTTGCTATTGCCATCTGGAAAACGTACGTTAATTTGTGCCATATTCATCCTCCTAATTTCACACATGTCAACAAACGCTAACACCCTTCTATCTTATGTAATGATGGATAAAATAAAAAGACCCCATCCCACCAAAGGGACGAGGTCTTCGCGATACCACCCTAAATTCGTCACACATCACGTGCAACATCTCTACATAAGATAACGGTCTTGAGCCGAGTATTCATTACAAATACTATCTATTCGAGGGAGTAACAAAATGCTGTATTAACTGCACTCTCATCACCGGCAGCTTTCTGTGTAATACGAACACCCTATCGTATCCTCTAATTCATTAACATGATTCATTTATCTCTATTATAACGCTATTTTGCAATTTTTCAACGGTTTCTATAATTTTCGCCTTCTAATTTGTACGGTTTTGCCAACGTCTTGATTCGCTCCATAATTCTCTGTGCTTTCGTCCATTCTACACCATTTTTTGTACGAGCAATGTGGGCCTCCAACTCTTCAAAATTCAAATTAGAACTAAAAAATGTAGGCAGCTCTTGAATCATACGATAATGTAACACAGGCCCTAATACTTCATCACGCGTCCACGGCGTCATGTCTTCTGCACCAATATCATCTAGTATGAGTACTTTTGCAGAACGAATTTGTTCAATTCTTTTTGTAGTTGTGCCATCGTTAAAGCCATTTTTTAGAATGCGTAAAAATTCAGGTACATAAATAATCGTCGTATGTACATGCTTCTCTTTGAGTTCATTAGCAATCGCACCAAGTATAAACGATTTACCCGTACCTAATGCACCGTATAAATAGAATCCTTTCACAGGCTTCTGGTTCACAATATCATCAATCAAAGTTTTAAACTGCATTGCCAAATCTAAGCGGTTACGACGATCCATATAAACATCTTCCAATTTGGCATTCAATGTTTCTGGGTGCATGTGGAATGACGTGATCATACTTTGTGCCATGCGTTCTTCGTCATGTCGAATCTTACACGGACATGGTTTATAGCGGATTTTAATGCGCTGATGTTCCACGTACAATTCAGGAATGTGGCCTTTTACGAAGTTAGGACAGTTCTCAAAAGTATGGTTATCCGTATAATGTTTCTGCTGGTCTTTGTATTCTTGAAGAATGTTCAAATCATTTTCAATCATATCATTTGTTATTTCCGACTGATGCGCTTCGAGGAACGCCTTCACATCAGGATCATTAATCACTTGTCGTTTAATCTTCTCAATACGCTTTTGAATCGCATGATTCGATCCCATAATTTGGTTAAATGATTTCATCATTCATCACCCGCCTTTCTACTTTGTTGTAATTCTTTCAGGAAAGCTTTGCGATCACGCTCTAACGCGTCCATATCTTCATCTTTCGATTTGAATTCTTCCGGATGCGTCATCCAGCGTGGTTTCTCTTCATAAACAACCCCTTTAGAATAGTTCTGACGTTGAGGCTGCTTTCTTTTTTCCTGTGCCTTTTCTTCATTACGCTGAATTTCCAACGCTTTTTGATGTGCCGTTTTGGCATCCACGACACCACTTTTTTTCCAAGTGGATGCAACAGAATAAACATACTTCTCTGGTAGGTTATTATCGAGTTTTTGCATAACAAACTGCAACAAAATATTAATAACACCAAAATTAAATCCTTCACGTTCCATCAACTCTTCAATCATGCGCTTCTGATATAGCGGTGGTTCAGAACCACCATATGAGGTCAACATTACAACAGGACTTGTGTTATCCATCAAATCATACCAGTCTTCCCAACTATCCACTGTCACTTCTTCTTGCTTCTCTACTTCTTGATTCACTGCACTAGATGTCGGATTCATACGTTTCAGCTCTGGAAGTGTTTGTTGGTTACCATTTAAGAAGTGCGTCTGTGCCTGTTTGCGCAAATCAATGATTGATAAAGTCTGGTCACTATTCAATGATTTTAAAATCAGTGTTTTCATTTGATCGGGTGCAATACGATACAATGTGGCAAGTTGAACAATCAATGTCTTGGTTGGTTCAGTTAGTATTTCTTTACTAATGTAATGCGTCTGCAACATATCTGCTAACAAGTCGAAGTCAAATGACACATCTGTTAGATCTACACCCTTGTATTCTGTTTCAGTGAGATGCTTCTCCGGTTGATAAAATGACTGCTTCGGCACTTTGAATACATCTGTAAACTTCTTCGTCACATCTACGTACCCTTCTGTATCAACAGGCTGTAATATAAAGTGCGATTTCAATTGGTGATAACGTTGGTTTCCTACGACTTGGTAAAAATATATCGACAGCATTGGATCATTGAAAAATTCATTAGGACTTGGCGGTGGCAATAACTCATAAATAAATTGTGTCGTCTCATCTGAATGACGGACATAAGTGCGCATGAGACCAATACCTTCTAATAAATCAGCATAGTCTCTAAAAGTCATCAAATTAACCTTCAACTCAGACATCAACGTATAGTGTGTTAATCCTTCTTCAGTAGATGATGTACTGAACTGACTCAAAAAGTGATAAAGACCAACAGATTGCGCACCAATTAGCGGTGTAAATAGGCGACTTAATATTTCATCGTGCAATGGCTGCAAGTGAAACCGTTGCATCACTTGAAATCCATCATGGGGTCTAAGTGTGTTTGCATACATCGATAACGACATTATGACTCACTTCGCTTGTTGTTGTCTTTTAAGATACCTTGCATCGATTCAAGCAATTGATCGACGTCTTTGAACTCACGGTATACTGATGCAAATCGTACATATGAAACTTGGTCTACTTGCATTAATAAGTCCATCACATATTCACCAACATCACGTGATGAAACCTCAGCTATACCCGATTCACGTAATTGCCATTCCACTTGATTCGTAATCTCTTCAAGCTGTTGAAAACGAACTGGGCGTTTCTCACATGAACGTACCAAACCGTTGATAATTTTCTCTCGATTAAATTGTTCTCTCGTCGCGTCTTTTTTAACGACTATCAGTGGACTCATTTCTATATGTTCAAAAGTTGTGAAACGTGTACCACATTGGTCACATTCACGTCTTCTTCTAATCGCATTCGTATCTTCAGCATGTCTTGAGTCTACGACGCGAGATTGTGTATGGTTACATTTAGGACATTTCACGACTTCGTCACCTTCTCCAAAAGATTTTTGTTTCATTATACTATAAACCAACAGATAGCAAAAGCGACAGGAACAAATGATAATGGTATCGACGTCACGACAATTGACTGGCTTATACTTGTTCTTTCTCATCGAGTAACAAAAAGGCCAAGACTTGAATGATAGATCCAAGCCTCAGCCTATTGGTGAATTGATATCTTTATATGAATTATGCAATACCTTTTGCGATTAATTGTAATACTTCAACAACGCGGTTTGAGTAACCCCATTCGTTGTCATACCAAGCTAATACTTTAACTTTGTTATCTCCCATCACAATTGTTGATGGTGCATCAATAATTGCTGAATGTGGGTTTGTCATAAAGTCATCTGATACGAGTGGTACGTCTACTGTTTCAACAATACCATCTAAGTCATTTTGACGGAACACTTCATTGACTTGTTCTTTCGTCACTGATTGTTCTAAATCTACAACTAAGTCAACTAGTGACACGTTTTTCGTAGGTACACGTAATGCCATACCATGTAACTTACCTTCTAGTTCAGGTAATACGAGCGCGAGTGCTTTTGCCGCACCAGTAGATGTAGGAATAATACTTTCAAATGCAGCACGTGCACGACGTAAATCTTTATGCGGGTTATCTAAGTTTTTTTGGTCATTTGTTACAGAGTGAACAGTTGTCATTAAGCCATTCACAATACCAAATTCATCATTTAAAATCTTAGCAACTGGCGCTAAGCAGTTCGTTGTACAAGATGCGTTACTGAAGATGTCATATTTCTCCACATCTAAGTCTTTATCGTTCACACCTTTAACGATTGTTTGAACGTCTCCACCTTTAGATGGACCCGTTAAGATAACTTTCTTTGCGCCTGCTTTAATGTGCGCAATTGCTTTATCACCATGATTGAATTTACCTGTTGCTTCAACTACAACATCAATACCTAGTTCTTCCCATGGTAAATTTTCTGGATTACGGTCTGATACAAGTTTAATGTCTTTCCCATCAACTTTGATACCATTCTCTGTCGCTTCTACTGGCTTATTGAAAAGGCCATGTGTTGTATCATACTTAATAAGATGCGCAATTGTTTCAGGTGGGTAACTTGCGTTTAAAGCTACTACCTCAATATCCTCATTATTTAATGCAATACGTAATACCATACGGCCGATACGACCTAATCCATTAATCGCAATCTTTGTCGTCATGTTAAAAAGCACTCCTTAGAAATGTGTTATACTTATATCAATGAGTATAACATAATCTGAAATAAATGAAACCGTTTTCTTTATTATTTTTATTTATAACCTATTATTCGATTGTTGAATAACTAAATTTACACCTAAAAAAGCACATGAAAACCTATAAGGACTCCATGTGCTTAACATCTTTATTCTTCTATATTTGTATAAGGTTCTATATAGCCTTTTTCAATTAAGAGCTTTTCAACATTTTGTTTTAACTCTAACGTCGTAGCAAGATTATCAATGACGACATCTGCCATTCTACTTTTTTTATCGATAGAGATTTGGCTATATACACGTGCTTTCGCATCTTCAATCGATAAATCATTTCGTGCCATGAGTCGATCCACTTGAATCGGCTCTGAAGCATACACAAGCCACACTTCATCTACGGTATCTTCCAATTTATTTTCGTATAATAATGGGATATCCATAATGACATTGTGTCCTTCAGCTAAGTACTGTTCTTTCTCCGCTTCCATCAATTCACGCACGATTGGATGAACAATCGCATTTAATTTTTCACGTAAGCCACTATCGTAAAAGACTTGTTCACCTACATACTGACGATTCATCTCGCCAGACTCAGTAATCGCTTCTTCTCCAAACACTTCACGCACTTGTTCCAAGCCTTTAGATCCTTTTTCGACCGCTTTTCGTGATGCGATGTCCGCATCTACAATTTTGAAACCGTGCGCTGATAACAATTGTGCGACTGTTGATTTTCCCGTCGCAATTCCTCCTGTTAATCCTATCACTTTTGGCATAATTTCCCTCTTTCTAACATTGACATTGCTCACAGTAGTGTGTGTTTCTGCCACCAATAACTGCCGTGACAATTTCACTTTCACAAACAGAACACGTCTTTTGCTTATATACTTTCAAATTATTTTGCATCGTTCCTCGTTGACCATCTGCATGGACATAATCGGAAATACTCGTCCCACCATTCTCTATACCCATTTTCAACACCTTTACAACACTTTGAAAAACTTTTTGTCGCTGTGCCATCGATAATGTATTGGCAATGGTATGTGGGTTGATTTTCGCATCAAACAGCGCCTCACAGGCATAAATATTACCGCAACCCGCAATCACACGATGCTCCAATATCATTTGTTTAATTGGCATTTTGTGAAATTTTTTATTTGAAAACTGGTTAAGAAAGTGCACTTCTGCTTCCTTAGAGAACGGTTCAGGTGCTATCTCCGTAATGGATGGATAGTCGGAAATTTGTGCAACATTACGAATTTCGCCAAATCGTCTAATATCTGAATAAATTAGCTTCAGGCCATTATCCAAATGAAAAATCACATGCCAATGTTTTCGGTAGTTCGCAATGATAATATCTTCTACATCTTTGGCAACGAAGAAACCACCTGCCATCCCTAAATGTGAGATGAGTATACGTTCATTCGTGCCGTAACCGAGTGTAAACAATAAATATTTACTACGTCGTGTGACATCTTGAATCGTATAGCCTATCGTATTGGTTTTAAAATCTTCTAAATGCATACCTTTAATAATGGTTTCCTTGCCTGCATTTTTACCTGCTACTACTTTATTTGAAAATGTTACATCAACTATCTGTTGACCCATAATGTGTGGTGCAATGCCACGTTTTACATGTTCAACTTCTGGTAATTCTGGCATAGTTCACCCAACTTTCTATCTATTTTGCATCATACCAAGTTGCGCCATTTTGTGATTCGACGCTTAATGGGACATCTAATTCCAATGCCTTCACCATAATATCTTCAACGAATTGACTGAATCGCTCAACTTCGTCTTTTGGCACTTCAAAAATCAACTCATCGTGTACTTGAAGTAATAATTCCGCCTTGAAATCGGTATCTTGGACAGCATCATGAAAATCTACCATTGCCTTTTTAATAATATCCGCCGCACTTCCTTGAATTGGTGAGTTCATGGCCGTTCTCTCAGCAAAACCACGCTTATTAAAGTTTCGACTTGTAATATCTGGAATATAGCGACGACGATGTAACAGTGTTTCTACATACCCTTGTTGTTTCGCATCTTGTACGATTGTTTCCATATATGTTTTGACACCTGGAAAGTGTGCGAGATAATCATCAATGAATTGTTGGGCTTCTTTACGTGTGATTCCTAAACTTTGACTCAGACCATAGTCGCTAATACCATACACAATCCCAAAATTGACAGCTTTCGCCTGACGACGCATTAAAGATGTGACTTCGTCTGCTTCAACATTAAAAACTTTCATCGCTGTTGTCGTATGCACATCTTCATTATCAATAAATGCTTTTTGTAAAGTAGGATCACCGGTAATATGTGCCAATACACGCAATTCGATTTGTGAGTAGTCAGCAGCTAAGATCACATAATCTTCATGTGAAGACTTGAATGCTTTACGGATTTGGCGCCCTTCTTCCAATCGGATCGGGATGTTTTGTAAGTTGGGATCAACAGATGATAGACGACCAGTTTGCGCAAGTGTTTGATTAAAACGTGTATGGATGCGATGATCATCCCAGATTACTTTTTGTAAACCTTCTACATATGTGGATTGTAACTTAGACAATGTACGGTATGTGAGAATATTTTCAATAATTGGATGTTGTCCTTGCAATTTTTCTAACACATCAACAGCTGTTGAATAACCTGTTTTTGTTTTTTTAATGACTGGCAGTTCTAGCTTCTCGAAAAGGATGACACCCAGTTGTTTTGGTGAGTTGAGATTGAACGTTTCCCCCGCTTGTTCATGAATCTTCTCAATCAATTGATCCAAACGCTGTTGTAGGTCTGACTCCATCGCTTGGAGCGTTTCTTTATCTGTATATATACCAGTGAACTCCATTTCACTTAATATACGAGCCAGTGGTAGTTCAAGTTCGGTTAATAGGTCTAGTTGTTGATGCGATTCTAGCACCGTAATCATTTCAGTTTTTGAAGTAGCAATTGCATCCAAAATTGATGCAATGTGTGTATGCAATACGTGATCATCAGGAACTTGGTATGATTTCCCTTTGCCGTATATTGCAACGTCTTCTTGTACATGTGTATTCGCGAAACGTGACATCACTGAACTCACATCTTCAATCGTTTGTGACGGATCAATTAAGTAACTTGCCAACATTGCATCGAACGTAACATTTTGTAAATCAATATCTATACGTTTCATTGCAATATATAACTTTTTCGCATCATATGTGGTAATCGATGTTTTAGTATTTGATAACCAATCAATTGCAGGTTGGTATGCCTTTAAATCTTCTATTGAAGACACTACATACTGAGTGCCATCAAAAATACCGAACTTTAATAAGTCATCTTTCAAATAGTTGGCACCTGCCACTTCAATATGCACTGTTGCTTCATCCAACTGTTCAAAGTCAATCATTTTAAGATCTGTCGATATTTCAAAAGTCTTTGACGGCGTTTCTTCAGTAGGTGTACTATCCACTTCATCTAACATTTGACGAAACTCTAATTCCTTAAATAGTGCGATTTTGTCTGTTTCATCATGTGATTCTGGTAAACGTGTATCAGCAAGTGCCACTTCGATAGGACTTTCACGGTGGATAGTTGCAAGCTTTTTACTCATGAGTGCATCTTCTTTACTCGTCAATAATTTTTCTTTTAACTTTTTGCCTGTTACTGCATCAATATCTTCATACACTGCTTCCACAGTACCAAACTGATTGAGCAATTTAATCGCTGTTTTTTCTCCAACACCCGCAACACCTGGAATATTGTCGGATGCATCTCCCATGAGACCTTTCATGTCGATAATTTGTTTTGGCTCTAATCCTTGATACTTTTCTGCGATAAATGCAGGGGTGTAATGATCAACATCTGTAACCCCTTTTTTCGTATAGTAAATGGTTACGTTTTCCGATGCCAATTGCGTTAAATCTCGATCACCCGTAATAATAATTGTTTCCATACCCGCTTCATCCGCTTCACGACTAAGCGTACCGATAATATCGTCTGCTTCGTAGTTGTCTAATTCATAGGTTTTAATGCCATAGGCTGCTAATAATTGTCGAATATATGGAAACTGTTCACTTAATTCCGTCGGTGTTTTTTGACGACCTCCTTTATAGTCTGCATAATCTGCATGTCGAAACGTTGTTTTTCCTGCATCAAATGCAACAAGAGCGTGCGTCGGTTGTTCTTCTTTAAGTACTTTTTCTAAAAGACGAACGAATCCATAAATCGCATTTGTATGAATACCTGCTTTATTTTGTAATAATGGCAAAGCATAAAAAGCACGAAAGCTTAAACTATTACCATCAATGAGTATCAGTTTATCCACAGTCTTACCTCCAAGAATAGTAGTGCTTTTATTTTATCATAGAATGCGGTGAAACCCTATTACGCAACGTTGTAGTCCAGTGTATACAAAAAGCTGGCAAGTCATGAAATGATATAATCATGAAATCCCAGCTTGATATTACTTCCCTTTAACTTGATTCGGTAACACAACTCTAAACATCGAACCGTTACCTTCCTCAGATTCAACTTCTATTTTTCCTTGATAAGCTTCTACAATATGTTTCGTAATAGAAAGACCTAATCCTGTCCCACCTGAATCACGACTTCTCGCTTTGTCAACTCTATAAAAACGTTCAAAAATACGATATTTCTCATTTTGATGAATGCCAATTCCTTCATCAATTACCTCTATTACATGTTGTTGTGTCTCATTATAAACACGCAATGTCACTCTTTTATTTTTAGGTGAATAATTCACTGCATTTGTCATTAAATTAACAATTACTTGTGTAAGTTTATCTTCATCTGCCATTGCATAAATATGTGGTGCAATTTTGTCAACAAGTGTAATCTGCTTGGCATCTGCAATGGGCTGAATCATTGATAAACCATCACGTGCAACTTGTGACAAATCGATGCGATGTTTTTCCAATGTTGGATTTTGTTCAATCTTTGATAGATTAAGCAAATCTTCTACAAGTGATTGTATGCGGTTCGATTCTTTCAAGATAATATCTAAAAACATTTCAAGAGAATCTGAATCATTCTTCGCACCATCAATCAATGTCTCTGCAAATCCTTTTATCGATGTAATCGGTGTTCGTAACTCATGCGACACATTCGCAACGAAATCTTTACGTAAATTTTCAAGTTTTTTCAATGCGGTGATATCATGTAACACAATCACCATACCTTGAAGTCGCTTCTTTTTACGTGTCAGGATAGGCACACAAGCCGCATCAAAAAATTTCTGATGAATATCATTCAAATGAAGTTCAATTTGTTGATATATTCCTTTTTCAACTTTAAATCCTTCAACAATTAACTTTTTCAAATTACTGTCTAACACATCTTCATAATGACGTTGCTCAACATTCTCTCCATTATGAAACATATCAATATATGTTTTATTTGCTACGACGACTTCACCCTTTTTATCAATCATCAAAATAGCACTCGGAATATTTTCTAATGTCGTTAGCAGTCGATTTCGTTGCATTTTTTGTGCATGGTTCAGCTTTTCCAAACGACGTGCTAACACATTGATAGCGTGATACAGTTCTTTTGTCTCTTTTACATTACTTTCAGGAATACGAATATGATAGTTCCCTTCTGATAATAGAGAGGCAGCGTAAGATACTTCATTGATCGGTTTAATATATGTGCGATGAATATACCGAACGATAAAATAGATAAAACCAAGTGTCAACATACCGATAAAAATTAAATACTTCCAAAATGTCATTTGTAATTCCGTTACGATATCAGAATGCCCACGTATTAATAAAATCTGATTATTTTCTTTTTGTCCATATGTATAAATGCCAGACTTTTTGTTCCATTCATATATCGTAGACTGTCTTTCAAGCTTTTCTAACAATATCGATTTCTCTTTATCGAGTGACGGATATGTCTGTGAATGACTTCTCTTTACTTGATCATCTTCAATTAACAATGCATTGACATGCATCTGTTTCGCTAGTTGTTCAGCATGAATCTCATTTTTTTCTCGATAGGCAGCAAGAAGCAGTTGAGCAGATTGCCTCGCGCGCATCTGTTGATCATCCATTGTATTTGTATAGATACTGTTATGAACAAAAAATCCAAGTATAAGAAAACTTACAACAATTAGCGTTGTAAGTAGCAATAATAATTTATGATAGAATTTAATCATTTATTTCTCTCGCTCCAGTTTATAACCGAGACCACGCACTGTTTTAATTAACTGTGGTTTCTTAGGGTTTTCTTCTAACTTATCTCGCAAATGACTGATGTGAACATCGACAATACGAGAATCACCTGCAAATTCATAATTCCATACAGAATTCAACATGTGTTCACGAGTAATCACACGGCCTTGTCGTTCAATCAAGTACAGTAACAACTCGAATTCTTTTGGCGTGAGTTCTACGAGTTCTCCATCTCGATATACTTCAAAATATTCAGGACGAATACGTAACGAACCGATGTAGATGTCGTCATTTTCTTGTTGCCATTCTGCTGATGTCACACGTCGTAATATCGCTTTCACACGTGCCACAACTTCACGTGGCGAGAAAGGTTTTGTCATGTAATCATCTGCGCCGAGTTCCAATCCTAATACACGATCAAACGCATCATCTTTTGCCGTAAGCATTAATATAGGTACTGAATTCTTATTTGTACGAATCGTTTTACAAACTTCGATACCATCTTTTTTTGGCAACATGATATCTAACACAACAATATCTGGTTTGACTGTATTGACCATTTCAAGCGCTTGTTCACCGTCTTGTGCTACTTCGGTCATGTATCCTGCTTGTTCCAAGTTATATTTCAGCAATGTCACAATTGAATGTTCATCATCAACAATCAGTACTTTTTGAACCATTTGCGAAGTCCCCTTCTCGTTAATTTATAAATATATTATAACGATAAACACGAAATACGTTAAGAAAATTAACAATGTTTTAATACAACCTTAATAAATGTATTTCTTAGATTAAAAATACATTCATTTGGAAGTCATTATTTATTAAAACGTCAGAAATTAAATAAAAATTATTTTTCATCTAATTTTCTTCCAATCACACCAATGATCAATCCTGTGATAAATAGAGTCAACGCTGATATTAAATGAATCATCAGATTATCTAAATTTAATTTAGGCTGTATTAGAAAATAATATGTCCCTAAAATGATTGAAAATTAAATAAAGGCTAAAATGCGATATTTCATCAAAATTCACCTCAAATTGTATTTGTAGTTCCATAAATATAATTATACATAAACGTATTTGTAATTAATCTTTGTATTAGACTTTTAATAATAACATATGAAAACTTTAGTAATCATATATATAGCTAATAAAATACCTGGTACGAAAATCAAAGATGACTATAATAACCTTTTGAAATCAGATTCCTTTTCATCTTTCGTAAATGCCATCAAATAATACACGTAAGAAAAAAAGATCGTTAGAATCATCATAGCTATCATTACCATAAAGTCAGGTGTTAAATAACCATGAGCAATTAATAAATATAAAATGACGACTCCAAATAACAAAAGTAATTGATATAAAATTAAAGTAATCATATCTCTCTCCATTACTCAGATAATTATTTTCTAAAGTACAAGGGAGTGGGACAGAACTCCTTTTTGCTATAAAAGATTTCGTCGTCCCACCCCGGCAAGGGTGACTAGAAGTTTTGCAGTAGCTGATTGATATGTGACTATGTTTACTTAATAAACTTGTCACACATCTAATCATCTTTGCAGGGGCACTACGACAAAATCATTATAAATGTTTATGATTTTGTAGTGCTCCCAAAGTTTTTAAAAACGCATTTTCACTTCAAACACCTACTGCCATTACACTTATTTCTACATCTTAAAAGCGAGGAGCTGAGTACTATGTCCCAGCCCCTTTCACATCTATATTTACATAAGTGATTGGGTCATTACCTAATCATTTTATTATCCTTTAATTCTATAAATCATGATTCTTTACCCAAAAAAGAGATCAGACATATCAACGTCTGATCCCCGAAAATCATCGAAACGGATGATTATAAGTTTTTGATAAGTTCATCTGCAAATGCTGATGTTGATACTTCTGTTGCACCGTCCATTAAGCGTGCGAAATCATATGTTACAACTTTTGATGCAATTGTTTTCTCTACAGATGCTGTGATTAAATCTGCTGCTTCTTGCCAGCCAAGGTGTTCTAACATTAACACACCAGATAATAAGACAGATGATGGGTTTACTTTGTTTAATCCCGCATATTTTGGTGCTGTACCATGAGTTGCTTCAAAAATAGCATGACCTGTTTCATAGTTGATATTCGCACCAGGAGCGATACCAATACCACCTACTTGTGCTGCTAAGGCATCTGAAATATAGTCACCATTTAAGTTCATCGTTGCAACCACATCGTGCTCTGCAGGACGTGTAAGAATCTGTTGTAAGAAGATGTCAGCAATAGAATCTTTAACGATGATTTTACCTTCTTGTTCAGCTTTTTCTTGTGCTGCATTTGCTGCATCTTTACCTTCTGTCTCTACAAGACGGTCATATTGTTGCCATGTGAACACTTTGTCACCGAATTCTGCTTCAGCTAAGTCATAACCCCATTGCTTGAAAGCACCTTCAGTAAACTTCATAATATTACCTTTGTGTACAAGCGTTAAAGACTTACGATTGTTGTCTAAAGCATATTGAATCGCTGCACGAACTAAACGCTCAGTACCTTCTTTAGATACAGGTTTAATACCGATACCTGATGATTCAGGGAAACGAATATTTTTAGCACCCATTTCGTTTTGTAAGAAGTCAATGACTTTCTTAACTTCTTCTGAGCCTTGCTTGAATTCGATACCTGCATAAATATCTTCAGTATTTTCACGGAAGATAACCATATCTGTATCTTCTGGTCGTTTAACAGGAGATGGTACGCCTTGGAACCAACGCACTGGACGTAAACATGTGAATAAATCTAATTCTTGACGTAACGCTACGTTTAATGAACGAATACCGCCGCCAATTGGTGTTGTCAATGGTCCTTTGATCGCAATCAAGTATGATTTGATGGTATCTAATGTTTCAGCAGGTAACCATTCGCCTGTTTCATCAAATGCTTTTTGACCTGCTAATACTTCTTTCCATGCAATTTCTTTCTTGCCATCATAGGCTTTTTTTACAGCTTCATCGATTACACGGCTTGCTGCTCCCCAGATATCAGGTCCAATCCCATCACCGATAATAAATGGAATAATTGGTTGATCCGGTACTTGTAATCCACTGTCTGTTTTTACGATTTTTTCACTCATTGTTAAATAACCTCCAAAAAATAATTTAGTTGCTTATTCTGAAAATATTTTAGCGTTGTTCGATTGGCTCGTATTTACGGTTCGTTTCGCCAACATATGTGGCACGAGGACGAATAATACGGTTGTTCGCCAATTGCTCAATGATATGAGCTGTCCAACCTGAAGTACGGCTCACCGCAAAAATTGGTGTGAACAAGTCATGATCGATACCCATGCTGTGATATACAGTTGCACTGTAAAAGTCAACGTTTGGTAACAAACCTTTTTCTTCTTTAATAATATCTGCAATTTTTACAGACATTTCAAAGAGTTCTTTTTGACCTGTTTCTTCAGTAATTTTGCGACTCATTTCTTTTAAGTATTTCGCACGTGGATCGCCGTTTTTGTATACACGGTGACCAAAGCCCATTACTTTTTGTTTGTTTGCAAACGCATTTTCAAGATACGCATCTACCTTATCAATTGAACCAATCTCAAATAACATGCGCATAACTTGTTCGTTTGCACCACCATGTAAAGGTCCTTTTAATGAACCAATTGCAGCTGTTACACCAGAATACATATCAGATAAAGATGATACCGTACAACGTGCTGTGAATGCTGATGCGTTCAATTCATGGTCAGCATGTAAAATTAATGCTTTGTTAAAGCCTTCAATTTCTACATCTGTTGGTTTTTCACCACGTAACATATATAAGAAGTTTGCAGCGTAACTCAATGATGGATCAGGCTTAACTGGATCTTTACCTTCACGAACACGTGCAAATGAAGTCACTAAAGACGCCACTTTCGCTTGAATACGAATTGTACGTTCTTTGATTGCTGCCTCATCATTCTCATCTGCATTCTCATCGAAGTGAGCAAGATAAGATAATGATGTACGTAAAGCCGTCATCGGATGTACTTCGTCAGTCGTATACTCTTCAAAGTGACTGTACATTCGTGGATTTAACGTCATATAGCCGTATAATTTTTCTTGTAATTCTTTAAGCTCTTGTTCGTTTGGTAAACGATAATTCCATAGCAAAAACATAACTTCTTCAAATAATGCATTTTCAGTTAAGTCATCGATATCATATCCCGCATAAGTTAATTGGCTATCGATAATCGAACTAATTTTTGTTTCGGCTGCAATAATCCCTTCTAAACCTCTGATTAATTCTGCCATAGTAATTTCCCCTTTACTGTATATTCGCTCTAATGTAACGGCTTTCATAAATATATTATATCTAATTTTAGCAAATTTGTGAACAATTTAAGAACTTGCGAAGTCAGAATTATCTAATAATAGTATATGTATCAACCGCCATTAGTGGCATAAATGTGATGATGACACGCTTTCTATGTGTTTTCAATTCATATGACATCTCATTTTGTATGCCTTTTCATTTATTTATCATACACTATAATTAAATATGATGACAATAAATTGGCCTGTTCTTTAAGGTGTTATAAAGAAAGACAGTAAAATCCATTTGAGATTTTACTGTCTTTTGTCAATGAGACTTAATGATTATAATACGTTAGCATAACCTTCGAATACTTTACCTTGCGCTGCATCTACTGTTACGAAAACATTATCAGGAATTACTGATGTTACGTCTTTTACACCTACGATTGTCGGAATTGATTTTTCTAAGCCGATAATCGCACTTGGAGATGTTAAGCCACCTTCTTCTGTGACTAATGCTGCTACATCATCTAAGTAAGGTACAATTGCATCATCAACTGAAGTTGTTACGATAACCGCACCTTCTAAGTTTTTACCTTCTAATTCTTTTGCGTCGTTGACAACAACTGTGCGACCGACTGCTGATGTACGGCCAATACCTTGACCACTTGCTAAATCTTCACCGATTAAGTGTAATTTCATCAAGTTAGTTGTACCTGTTTCACCAGTTGGTACACCTGCAGTAATGATGATAAGGTCACCATTAACAACACGTTCTGTTTCAACTGCTGTCGCAACTGCGTTATTTAACATTTCGTCTGTTGTATAGATGCCTTCGCGGATGACTGGATAGACACCCCAAATTAATGAACATTGTCTTGCAGTTGTTGCTTTCGGTGTCACTGCAATAATGTCTGATTTTGGACGATATTTAGAAATCGTACGTGCCGTATTACCACTTTCTGTCGCTGCAACGATTGCTTTAACGTTTAAGTTTAAAGCTGTATGTGCTGTTGATACACCAATTGCGTTTACAAGCGATGTTTCAACAAGTTTCGTACGGTCAGATAATAACTTTTTGTAGTCTTGTGCTTGTTCAGCAGCAAGAGCAATGTTGTTCATTGCGATAACAGCCTCTTCAGGATATGCCCCTGCTGCTGTTTCACCTGATAGCATCACGGCATCTGTCCCATCATAAATCGCATTGGCTACGTCAGATGCTTCCGCACGTGTTGCACGTGGGTTACGTTGCATTGAGTCTAACATTTGTGTCGCTGTGATGACTGGTTTACCAAGTTTGTTACATTTGCGAATTAATTCTTTTTGAACAACCGGTACTGCTTCTGGTGGAATTTCCACACCCATGTCACCACGAGCAATCATTAAACCATCAGAAACTTCTAAGATTTCATCGATATTGTCAATACCTTCTTGGTTTTCGATTTTAGGAATAATCGTAATATTATTGTTGTTTTCATCTTCTAAAATACGGCGAATTTCAAGTACATCACTCGCACGACGAACAAAGCTTGCTGCGATGAAGTCAACGTCTTGTTCAATACCGAAGCGAATGTCAGCTGCATCTTTTTCAGTGATACCTGGCAAGTTAACACTCACACCCGGTAAGTTGACACCTTTTTTATTTTTTAATTCACCTGTGTTTAAGACTGTACAGTGAACTTCTCCAGCTGCTTTATCAATCTCTTTAACGACAAGTTCTACTAAGCCGTCATCAAGTAAAATATATGATCCAATTTCGATATCATCGATCAATTGTGGATAAGTGACTGAGAATTTTTCTTCAGTTCCTTCAACTTCTTGCATACTAACTGTCACATCAGAACCTTTTTGTAACATAATTAAGCCATTTTTCATATCATGTGTACGGATTTCTGGGCCTTTAGTATCAAGTAAGATACCGATATTTTTGTTTAATTTTTTTGCTACTTTACGAATCGTTGCAATACGTGCAGCATGTTCTTCATGTGAACCGTGTGAGAAGTTCAAGCGTGCCACGTTCATTCCTGCTGTCATTAATTTTTGCAACATCTCTTCAGATTCAGATGCTGGACCAATTGTACATACAATTTTTGTCTTTTTCATTAACATTGCCTCCTAAGTTTATATCGATAATTCTTTAGTCAATTCAAGCATACGTTTATTGATTTCTTTTTTGTTTGCTGGGTTGAAAATCGTATCAAAGTCTGTTGCGCATAAGCGATTATCAGAAATTCCAACACCTTTTGCCGTGTCACCTTTCATCAATAACTCAACAGCATACCCACCTAAGCGAGATGCGAGGACACGGTCATCACCCGTTGGACTACCACCACGTTGAATATGCCCTAAAACAGAGACACGTGCATCAACATTAATATATTTCGTTAATTCTTTTGCACATGCTTCCCCTGACATGCAGCCTTCTGCAACGATAATAATTGAGTGTTTCTTACCACGATCAATACCTTGTTGAATTTTTTCTGCAATGTCTTTGATGTCGATATCTATTTCTGGGATAATAATTGTCTCTGCTCCAACTGCAAGACCTGACCATAACGCTAAGTCTCCACAATCACGTCCCATTACTTCAATGATGAATGTACGCGCATGACTTGATGCTGTATCACGAATGCGGTCAACAGAGTCAATGATTGTATTAAGGGCTGTGTCAAAACCGATCGTGAAGTCTGTCCCATTGATGTCATTGTCGATTGTTCCTGGAATACCGATTGTTTTAATATCTGTGCATTCTTCAGTGATACGTTGTGCACCACGATAGCTACCGTCTCCCCCGATTACGACAAGACCTTCAATACCACGTTTCAATAAATTCTGAATTCCTTTTTCACGCACTGCTTGGTCTTTGAATTCTGGACAGCGTGCTGAATATAAAAATGTTCCCCCACGTTGAATTGTATCTCCAACAGAACCTAACTCAAGTTTATGAATATCATCTGTAATTAATCCCAGATATCCTTGATAGACACCATACACTTCAATATCATGATAGATTGCTTTACGTACAACGGCACGAACTGCTGCGTTCATACCTGGTGAATCGCCACCACTTGTTAAAACTGCAATTTTTTTCATATAGACATACCCTTTCCTGCTTAATTCTTAAGTTAAAAATAACACAAATCAATTGCGCATTCCATTAATATTCTAGCGCCAAAAAAATGAAAACGGTTTAAAGTGATAATTTCATAATTTTGACAAGAAACTTGTTATGACAGTTAATTATTCTTCTTTTCAAGTAATAAGAATTTGAAACTTTTTACACAATTTTAGGTATAAAAAAACAGGGACTTTAGATACCTTTATTCAAAAAAACAGCTATTGTGCTATTTTAACACAATAACTGTAACCATTTTACTATTCAATAAATGTCCCGATATTTCTATACTTTTGATATCTGTCTTCTCGAATATCATCTGGCGCCATATGTTGAAAATCTCCTAGTTGCTTTGACAATGCTTTTTTAATACGACTTGCTTGCATATGTACGTCGTGATGTGCCCCGCCTAATGGCTCTTTAATAACATCATCAGCCACATTCAACTCGAGTAAATCATATGCTGTGATTCTCATTGTTTCAGCTGCAATTTTAGCGAGACTACTATCTTTCCATAATATGCCGGCAGCACCTTCAGGAGAAATCACTGAATACGTACTGTTTTCAAGCATGAGTAAACGATTTGCGACACCGAGTCCAAGTGCACCTCCACTACCACCTTCACCAATAACAATCGCAATGACTGGTACCGTTAAGGATGCCATTTCGACTAAGTTTCTCGCAATAGATTCACTTTGTCCACGTTCTTCCGCTGCTTTACCGGGATAAGCCCCTTTCGTATCAATAAACGTTATAATTGGACGTTGAAACTTCTCCGCTTGCTTCATCAATCTCAATGCCTTACGATACCCTTCCGGATGTGCCATACCAAAGTTCCGATATATATTGTCTTTCGTATCTTTACCACGCTGCTGACCTATGACAGTTACAGGCTTACCATCGAAATATGCCAATCCACCAATCATTGATGGATCATCTCTAAAAGACCGATCCCCATGTAATTCGATAAAATCATCAAATATGTATGGTATGTAATCAAGGACAGTCGGACGCTCAGGTAATCGTGCAAGTTGAACACGATCCCACGACTTCAATGATGTATATACCTTTTCTTTTTCATTTTCAAGAGCCGCTTGTAACATCTCAATTTCGTCTGTCAAATCAACATCATTTTTACTTTGTGTTTCCTCTAGTGATTGAATTTTCTTCTTAATTACTTCAATTGATTTCTCAAATTCTAACATATTTATTTCACCTCACGATGCATTTCAAACAGTGTTGCGAGTGTCTGTCTCATCTCACTGCGATGTACCACTTTGTCCAATTGACCATGTGCTAATAAGAACTCTGCTGTCTGAAAATCATCGGGTAGTTTTTCATTAATCGTTTGTTCAATGACACGACGTCCCGCAAAGCCAATCAGTGCTTTTGGTTCTGCAAGGTTAATATCACCCACAGAAGCAAAACTTGCGGATACACCACCTGTTGTCGGATGTGTCATATATGAAATGAACAATTGACCTGCTTCTGAATGTCGCTCTAATGAAACAGACGTTTTTGCCATCTGCATCAGTGAGATGATGCCTTCTTGCATGCGAGCACCACCAGATGCCGTAAACAGTACGAATGGCAATCGCTGTTCTGTACAATAATCGACAATACGACAAATTTTTTCACCAACAACGGATCCCATACTCCCCATACGGAATCTCGGGTCCATTACTCCGACCCCGAATGGAATACCATTCAACGTAGCGACACCTGTAACAATCGCTTCGTTCAGGTTTGTTTTCTTTTGATCTTTTTCTACTTTCTCTTCATACCCTGGAAAGTTTAATGGGTTTGCAGAGGTCATACCTTGGTCAAACTCTTCAAAACTACCTTCATCCACTAAGGCTTCGATACGTCCATATGCTGAAAGTTGAATGTGGTGATCACAGTTGAAACATACATTTAAGTTTTCTGTGAGCTCTTTCGTATACATAATTTTTTTACAGTTAGGACATTTCGTCATAATGCCATCTGGGACATCATTTTGCTTTGAATCTTGAACCGTTACATACTTTTTCTTTTTTGAATTGCGATTAAAAAAGTCTTTAAACATATTATAACCTCCACAAATCGGTGAATATGAACTAGGTCTGTATGCAGCCATTACACCGAGTCTTCAATGTATGAAGCCTAGCTTTTCACCTTCAGAAAAGGTTGAGACCTTATAACGGAAACCGACAAATGGTACTCAACCTCTGTTCTGTTAATTAATTTTTAGGGTAACTGTGCATGTTCGTTAATTTATGCATTCCCTTTTAAATCAGATAGCTCAATCGTTTTACGGTAAACATCTTCAGGATCTACTTCAATTCGTGCCACACCCGATTCCATCGCTGCTCGTGCCACTTCTCGTGCAACAGAAGGCGCTACACGATAATCAAAAGGTTCAGGAATGACATAGTCTGAATGACGCTCATCTTCTGCAATCAAGTTGGCAATTGCTTCAACAGCGGCACGCTTCATATCTTCATTGATATGTGTAGCACGAACATCTAACGCACCACGGAAAATGCCTGGGAACGCCAAAACATTGTTGATTTGGTTCGGGAAATCTGAGCGTCCAGTACCGATAACTTTTGCTCCAGCAGCTTTTGCTTTATCTGGTGTAATTTCAGGGTTAGGGTTTGCCATCGCAAAAATAATTGGATCATCTGCCATTGATTTCACCATTTCTTCACTCAACGCATTCGCAACAGACACACCTACAAACACATCTGCATCTTTAATAACATCGACTAACTTACCTTCAACTTTATCTTTATTTGTCCATTTTGCGACTGTTTCTTTCGTAGGGTTCATCCCGTGTGGACGTCCCTCATAAATAGCACCTTGCGAGTCACACATAATCATGTTTCGCACACCATATGAATACAATAACTTAACAATTGCAATACCTGCTGCACCAGCACCGTTGAGAACGACTCGAATATCTGACAGTTCTTTGCCTACGATACGCAATGCGTTGATAAGACCTGCCATTGTCACAATTGCTGTTCCGTGTTGATCATCATGAAAAACAGGTATCTTCGTTTCTTTTTTGAGTCGTTCCTCTATTTCGAAACAGCGTGGCGCTGAGATATCTTCAAGATTGACACCACCAAAATTAGGCTCGAGAAGTTTGACTGTTCGAATGATTTCTTCTGTATCTGTTGTTGCAAGTGAGAGTGGGATCCCATCTACACCTGAAAAACTCTTAAATAATACAGCCTTCCCTTCCATCACAGGAATACTTGCTTCAGGTCCAATATTGCCTAAGCCGAGTACAGCCGTTCCATCTGAAATCACTGCAACTGTATTACTTTTCATTGTATAATCGTAAACTTTATTTGGACTTTCATGTATATCCTTACACGGCTCTGCAACGCCAGGTGAATAAGCAAGACTTAATTCTTGTTTATTTGTAACCTTCACCTTTGGGCTTACAGCAAGCTTACCATGATTTTCTAAATGCATTTGTAATGCATCATCTCTTAAAGACATCTCTGATCATCTCCATTTTACTTATGATTGGGGTAAAGTATATTGAATCAAAACACCTTCGCAAAGTTGCTAGTGTGTGTTTTTTCTAAATCATCATCTTACTATATCATAGTTTTATCATTATCTTCTACATACAGCGTGACAGAATGAAGCGTTTCCATTCTTTCTCAATTTATGAATTAAAAATACTCAAGAAAACGCAATATTTTTTTAATTATAATAAACGGATGTCGTCTGGTTCAAATAATTGTATAAATGATTGTAAATGATCATGTTGATTATCAATCACGCCTATTTGTGTCATCTGATTTGATTGCTCATCAAAATATGAGACAGGAATACTTGCTCGATTCGTCGTAAGATAGCGATGAACTATCTCATCAGACAGTTGTTTTCTGATTACAATTTGTTGAATATGATGTAACTTTTCTGCTTCAAATGTGTTTAATGGTACAAGCTGGTTAATAATGATTTGACGTTGTCCTTGTCGCCATTCGAACTTACCATGAATAACATAAGGGGCTTGCGATTCCAATTTAAAAGATAGTTGTTGGAAAACTGTTGGAAACACAACACCTTCGATCGTTTGTTGACCGTCATTTAATGTTAAAAAGGCCATTTGTTGTCCTTTCGACTTAGTACGAATCACTCTCGAACGCTCCACCGTAACGAGAATCGGTTGGTTCACCGCTTGCTTATGAATACGATGAATACCTAAATATTGTTTTTTCAAAAATAACTTCTCGATTGGGTGCAGTGACACATAAAACCCTAAATATTCCTTCTCATATGCGCTAAGCTGTTCATCTGGCATTTCATCGGTGTCATGATATTCTTTTTTTACTGTCGCAAAATGTTCAATCAGTGACTGATCTACTTCAGAACTCGTATCAGCAATAAGGTCAATCGACTGTAATAAAGTCGCACGATTTTTACCGAAACAATCAAGTGCCCCAGCAAAAATTAACGCTTCTAATAAGCGTCTTGTACGAATGCGATTGGGTATACGATCACAAAAATCAAAAAAGTCTTTGAACGGTCCATTTTCGATGCGTTCACCGACAATTGCTTGCACACTGTGGTAGCCTACGCCTTTGATAGCACCGAGCGAGATATACATCCCTTCTCGTGTCGCAACGTAACGCCACTGGCTATGATTGATGTTAGGTGCATGAATCTTTATTTGATGTTGCTTGGCTTCTTGTATAAATTGTGCTGTTTTGTCTTCATTGTTGATGACATTCGTTAAAATATTCGCGTAAAAATATGGTGCAAAGTGTACTTTAAGATACGACATAATATACGCAATCTTTGAGTAACTTACTGCATGCGCACGTGGGAAACCATAGTTGGCAAATTTAAGAATCAAATCAAATATTTGTCCACTAAGTGCATTGTCATACCCCTTCTTCGCTGCCCCATCAATAAAGTGTTGTCGTTCACTTTCGAGAATAGATCGATTCTTTTTACTCATCGCACGTCTTAATATGTCTGCTTCACCATAACTAAATCCAGCGAATTGACTCGCAATCTGCATGATTTGTTCCTGATAAATAATGACGCCATATGTACGAGATAAGATAGGTGCCAAATCTGGATGGAGGTACTGTACTTGTTGTGGGTCATGACGACGGGTAATATATGTTGGAATTTCATCCATTGGACCAGGACGATACAGCGATGTTACTGCAACAATATCTTCAAAATGCTCAGGTTGCAGACGTTTTAACACATCCCTAACACCTTGTGATTCCAACTGGAAAATACCCGTTGTTTCACCTTTCGAGAGCATCGCAAAAACATCCTTGTCATCGAACGGAATCTGTTCGATATCAATATGAATCCCTCTATCTCGTGCTACTTGCTTAATTATTTGATGAATAATCGTTAAATTTTTCAATCCTAAAAAGTCAATTTTCAACAAACCAATTTGTTCTGCTTCTGTCATCGTCCATTGCGTCAACAACCCTGTATCTCCCTCAGTTAAAGGAATCGATTCGTATAACGGTCTGTCATTGACGATAACACCTGCAGCATGTGTCGAGGTATTGCGCGGCAAACCTTCTAACTGGCAACAAAGTTCATACCATTTTTCATGCATATGGTTGCGTTTAACAAATGTTTGAAAAGGCTCAAAATCATAGGCAGCCTTTAATGTTTGTTGACCACTCATCGAGATAAGTTTTGATGCCTCACTCAACGATGATTCGTCAAAACCAATAACACGTCCAACATCACGTGCAACAGCTTTCGCTAATAGATGGCCAAAAGTGATAATACCCGACACACGGAATTCACCATATTTTTCTTGGACGTATCGAATGACTTTTTCACGTTGTGTATCTTCAAAGTCGATATCAATATCCGGCATAGTCACACGTTCAGGATTTAAAAAACGTTCAAATAATAAATCATAACGCAACGGATCAATGGTTGTGATGTTTAATAAGTAACTGACTAATGATCCTGCTGATGAGCCACGTCCAGGACCGACGAGAATCCCATTATCTTTGGCATATCCAATGAGATCACTCACAATAAGAAAGTAATCAGCATAACCCATTCTCGTAATCACATCGAACTCATAGTGTAGTCGATCTTGATAGGCTTTTGACTGCAATTGACGTTCTACTAAGGCTGTCGTAAGTTTCTGCCACAAATATTCATTGGCCGTTTCACCGTTGGGTGTTTGAAATTCTGGTAACAACGATTGATGATATTGTATGTGAGCATCACAAAGCGCTGCAATATCATCTGTACTAGACAATAATGCATCTTGAACTTGGTTCTGTTTTAATGATGCTACATCAATAATATGCGTTGCAGGTTCATGCTGTTGTTCAATCAAATTGACTTTTGTATTGTCACGTATCGCTGCTAATGTTTTAAGTGCTTCTCGATCTTTTGGATATGCACAATAAGCAGCTCGCGCCCATACTTGAGGATACGCGTCATACGATGATGACGTTTCATCCACATATACACTAGTAGAGCTTGGCAAATGCGTTAGCCAATCGATCGTATCGTCATGTATATTTTTAAAAATGATAACTGTATCTTCAACATAACTAGGCAAATCAGCAACATCTACTTCTGCTTGATGCTGTACTTTGATATCAGTAGAGAGTTTGAACAATCGTTGCAATCCCTGATTATTTTTGGCGATAATGATTGCTTCTCGTTGGGTCAAATGATCAGTGACATGAATTGTAATACCTAGTAATGCTTTTATCCCCGCTTCTTGACACGCATTATAAAATTGAGGAATCCCATACATAACATTTAAATCAGTCAATGCAACTGCTGAGTAGCCTGCTGCCTTCACACTTTCAACCGCACTTTTCACCGTCAACGTTGAATTCAGCAAGTCATATGCTGAATGTATATTCAAATGCGCAACCATATTTAGTCACCTCTTTCCAACTTTTATACAGCTGTTTGTGCTTTTCCACGCAATGCCGTTGCCAACTGTTCAAATGCTTCCCAATTATCCACCGAAACACCAGATGCGTTCGGATGACCGCCACCGCCAAAATCAGCAGCAACATCATTTATAACGATACCTTTAGAACGAATACGACAACGAATCTCTGCTCCTTCATCAACCGCAAACACCCATACTTTTAAACCCTTCAAATCAGCAATAGTATTCACAAATAAAGACGCTTCTGATGCGCTCACGTTATATGTTGCCAAGACGTTTTTCGTTATCTTCACAAAACAAAAGCCGTTATCTTCTAATGCAAAGTTTTGAAGCACATAGCCTTGGAAAGGCATGAGATGTGGATCCTTCTCACCGAGTTGGTTTAATAGTGCTGTATGTTCAATGTCATATGTTAATAACGCACTGGCAATCGCCATTGTTCTTGGCGTAGTATTATTGAATAAAAAGCGCCCTGTATCACCGACGATACCTAGATATAATGCTGATGCAATTGACGCATTCATCTGTGACAAACCATCGACAGCTTCAATCATTTGATAAATGATTTCACTTGTTGAAGATGCATCAGTATCGACATAATTAATCTCTGCATATTGGTCGACAGGTGGATGGTGATCAATTTTGATTAATGCTTGCCCTTTGTTAAAACGGTCATCATCAATACGTGGTGCGTTAGCCGTATCACAGACAATAACGAGTGCATCTTTATAAGTTTGATCATCAACTTGGTCGAGCGTCCCCATAAATGCTAATGATGGTTCCATCTCACCAACTGCAAAAATTTGTTTTTCTGGATACTTCGCTTGTAAGAAACGTTTCAATCCAAATTGTGAACCAAAAGCATCTGGATCTGGACGTACATGTCGATGGATAATAATTGTTTCGTAGGATTCAATTTTCGAGATTATTTGTTCAAAGGTATTCATTTTTCTCCTCCTAATGGTCTAATAATTGGCACATAATCAAAGCTTTCGCAACAGGCGCTTGATTACTTTGCATTGTAACTTCTACTTTTGCAAAGTTACGACCCATATCTAAAATTTGATATTGTACTTCTATTTCACTTTCAATTTGGACAGTTTTGATATAAAAGATATTTAAACTTTCAATCATGACTTCCACTTTTTTATTTTTTCTCATGACAGATCGGATGGTTTCTTCAATAATTGCAACAGATACGGATTTGCTTAAAGTTCCAAACTGATTGGATAGTTGTGGGGTGATTTCAACGAATATTTGGTGGTTTCTAATCTCGATATGTTTTGCCACTTGATCATTAATCGTTTCGCCTACTTGTGGCTGTCTACCAACGACTTGCATTGCTTTTAGCACATCTTCTCGTGAAATGACGCCTAGCAACTCACGATCGACGCCTGTAACGGGAAGCAGCTCTATTCCTTCCCAGATCATAAGATGCGCACAACTTGCGACAGTTGTGTGCAACTGTACACTGATCGCCGGCTTCGTCATAACTTGTGAGATGACCTCATCCGCATCACGATTAATAATGTCCTTACTCGTAATCAACCCGGTTAAACGCACTTGTGAGTCGACAACAGGAAAGCGAGAATGTCCCGATTCACTCGACTTATTGCGCACATCATTCACGGTCAAAGCTTCCATCAAATATGATGTTTCTTCAATTGGAATCACGATATCTTCCACAACTAAGATTTCTTTCTTAATCATTTTATTGTACATTGCACGGTTGATCATATTTGCAACCATAAATGTATCATAGTTTGATGAAATAATTGGCAGTTCTTTTTCGTCAGCCATTCGTTTAATTTCACTCGTTGTATCAAAGCCACCTGTAATTAAAACAGCACTTCCCTTCTCTAGTGCTGCCTTTTGTACGTCTACCCTATTCCCAACTATGAGCAATGTATTCTTTGATACATAATTGACAACATTGTTCACTTCCATAGCACCTATCGCAAACTTCGTCAATGTTTTAAATTGTCCGGAGCGTCCCCCAATAAAGTGACCGTCTATAATTTTTGCAATTTCACCAAATGTTAAGTTGTCCATATGTTGTCGTGCTTTTCGTTCGATTCGGACAGTCCCGACACGGTCAATTGTTGCGACAAGTCCTCTCTGACCTGCATCCTTGATTGCTCGATAGGCTGTCCCTTCAGAAACATCTAGATATTTCGCTATTTTACGCACAGAGATTTTTTGACCGACCGTCAAATTTTCAATGTGCTTGATAATTTGTTCATGCTTTGTCATTAAATCATTCACACCTTTTCATATTGAACGCAATCGAACAGAACACGCGTTAAGATGGTACGACGCCCCCAAAATATTTTTATAACGATCATGATACATACCTTATCTATTATAACTTTTTTCGTTCTATTTTTGCACCTTTATACGTCTTATCATATATACAGATTCTCTGGAAAATTCCTTTGAATGCATGGCATTTTAATAGGATATTGTTTACACTAGAGTTAGGGAGGTTGATTGAGATGCATAAAAATATACTACTCGCAGTCGACACAGATTTGAAAAATGCCAAAGCACTACAAGAAGTTGTAAAACTTTCAGGAGAAGGAACGACAGTTACATTGTTAAACGTCATCGGCGAACAAGATGCACAAGCGTCTGTTAAAATGGGGACACACATCAGTGAATTAGAATCAATTCGTCATGAAAAAATGGCACCGACTCGTGAAACATTAGAATCTAACAAAGTCACATATGAAGAGATTTTAGAACGTGGCAACCCAAAAGACAAAATTGTCGAATACGCGAATAGCGGCAAATACGACATTGTCGTTTTAAGCAACCGCAAAGCAGAGGAAAATAAAAAGTTTGTTTTAGGCAGTGTCAGTCACAAAGTCGCAAAACGTGCGAAGATCCCTGTATTAATCGTTAAATAATTAACAAAGTGAGCCTATCAAGTTAAATCATTGACAGGCTCACTTTTTCATATATAGACAGCTATTAAAATTTTACCGCTTCACCCGGTTTTAATATTTGAACTTCTCCACTCGTTACTGCTGATTTGAAGTCTTCTGGATTTTGTTCGATCAGCGGGAATGTATCATAATGAATAGGCACTGTTACATTCGGCTGAATAAAGTGATTAATCGCATAACTTGCATCTTCAATACCCATTGTAAAGTTATCACCAATTGGAATGAAACATACATCAACAGGATGACGGTCTGCAATAAGTTTCATATCACTGAATAATGCAGTATCGCCAGTATGATAGATTGTTTTCCCTTCTAATTCTAAGATGACGCCCATTGGCATACCTAAATAGACAGGTACACCATTATCATCTAGTAAACTTGAACTATGGAATGCTTGAACAAACTTCAATTTACCAAAATCAAACTGCCACTGTCCGCCAATATTCATCGGATGTACATTTTCAATTCCTTTTGCAGTCGACAAATAATTGGCAATTTCAGCTGTTGAAATAACTGTTGCACCTGTTCTTTTCGCAAGTGATAATGTATCACCGAAATGATCTTCGTGGCCATGTGTTAAAATGATATAATCCACTTCTAATGTATCCGCATTAAGATCACTCAAATCATTTCCTGAAATAAATGGATCAATAATCCCCTTTTTCCCTTTTGCTTCGAAATAAACTGTTGATTGTCCATGAAAAGATAATTTCATCGTGTCATCCTCCTTTTAATCTACTCAATGTAACTATACCACGTGACCGATACGAATACACATCGTTCCTTGTTTGAATTTTAAGAATAAGTCGCTTACAATTAAGAATGACAGAGACTAAGGAGGATAACCATGACAAAAATTGAACAACTCACACAAACACTCCAAAAACAACAAGCGGATGCTGCATGGGTGTCAGACCCTATCAACATCTTCTATCTTACAGGTTTTAAGAGTGAACCCCACGAACGTCTATTTGCGTTACTCGTGACGAAAGATGGTGCACAGACTCTATTCGTTCCACAATTAGATGTTGAAGAAGTGAAAGCCTCTCCATACGAAGGTGATATCATCGGCTATCTCGATACAGAGAACCCTTATGCCAAACATTCAGCTCAATATCCGAAAATGCTCATTGAAGAAACACATCTAACTGTTAAACGCGCACGAGAACTAGAAACTGAGTTCGGTGTACAATCATTTGATGCATTAGACCTTACATTGAAGTCATTGAGAAATGTAAAAACAGATACAGAGATAACAGCAATGCGCCGTGCTGCTGAATTAGCTGACAAATGCGTAGAAATTGGTGTGGCATACTTAAAACCAGGTGTTACTGAACGTGAGGTCGTCAACCACATCGAGAACGAAATCAAAAAACACGGTGTTAGTGAGATGAGTTTCGATACGATGGTCTTATTCGGTGATCACGCTGCTGCACCACATGGAACACCGGGTGACAGATCACTACAAAACGATGAATATGTATTATTCGACTTAGGTGTTATTTACGACCACTACTGCAGTGACATTACACGTACCATCGCATTCGGCCAACCAAGTGATGAAGCCAAACGTATCTACAATGTCGTAAAAGAAGCTGAACAAGCTGCCATCGATGCCATTAAACCAGGTGTCACGATTCGAACACTTGATGAAATTGCACGTGGTGTCATTGAAGAAGCGGGATACGGTGAATATTTCCCGCATCGCTTAGGACATGGCTTAGGCCTTGAAGCACACGAATATCAAGATGTGTCAAATACGAATGATAATCTTTTAGAAGCAGGTATGGTTATTACAATTGAACCTGGTATTTACGTGCCAAACGTTGCAGGTGTTCGTATTGAAGATGATATTCTTGTAACTGCAGATGGCTACGAAAGCTTATCACACTATCCTAAATAAGTTTGTCAAATACGGTTAAATCTTAATATTTGAATAGAATGTCCATCATTCACAAAAAGATCCTACAACTATCAAAAGTTGTAGGATCTTTTGTTATTATGATAAAACATCAACCACTGGTGTATATTCACGATTGAATGCTTCAGCAACTGCTTTGTTTGTCACTAAGCCATTGAATGTGTTCAAGCCGTGTGATAATGGTTCGTTATCGATCAATGCTTGTTTGTATCCTTTGTTGGCAAGTTGTAGTGCGTATGGTAATGTCGCATTGTTCAAGCCAATTGTAGAAGTACGTGGTACCGCACCCGGCATGTTCGCAACTGCATAGTGAACCACACCGTGTTTAATATAAGTTGGATCGTCATGCGTTGTGATTTTATCTGTTGTTTCGAAAATACCACCTTGGTCGATTGCGATATCAACAATCACTGACCCCGGTCTCATCTGTTTAATCATATCTTCAGAAACAAGTGTTGGCGCTTTAGCACCTGGAATCAATACAGCACCAATGACAAGATCACTTTGTTTCACATTTTCTTCAATATTTAATGGATTTGACATGATTGTATGTACACGTCCATCAAATAAATCTTCTAATTCTTGTAAGCGTTTGGCATTAACATCAAGAATTGTTACATCTGCCCCAAGACCGAGAGCAATCTTCGCTGCATTCGTACCTGCTTGACCGCCACCGATAATTGTAACTTTTCCTTTTTGAACGCCTGGAATACCACCTAATAAAATTCCCATACCACCGTTGAATCTTTGTAAGAATTGCGCACCGATCTGTGCAGACATACGCCCTGCAACTTCACTCATCGGCGTTAATAATGGTAATGAACGATCTGGTAATTGGACTGTTTCGTATGCAATTGAGATGACTTTTTTCTCAACTAACGCCTCAGTCAGTTCTGGTTCATTAGCTAGATGTAAATATGTGAATAAAACAAGACCTTCTCTAAAGAAACCATACTCTTCTTCCAAAGGTTCTTTAACTTTTACGACCATATCTACGTCCCATGCTTCTGCAGCAGTGTCCACAATTTGCGCACCTACTTCGATGTAATGTTTATCTTCAAAGTAAGATCCCTCACCAGCGCTCTTTTCTACAAGAACTGTGTGACCTGCTTCTACTAGGGCATGCACCCCACTCGGTGATAAACTCACACGGTTTTCATTATTTTTTATCTCCTTAGGAATTCCAATTTTCATACTCCTACACCTCCAACTCAATAATACCTTATGCTTCGTTGTAAGCGCAATCATAATGATCCCATTTTTAATTAATTTATGATATAATAATGGTGAAAAAGGAAAGGGGTTTTTGCTATGCTAATGTATAAAAACATTTTAATCGCAGTCGATGGTTCTCATGAAGCAGAATGGGCATTCAACAAAGCTGTTGCAGTTGCAAAACGTAACAACGCCAAACTGACTATCATCAATGTCATCGATTCAAGAACTTACACATCTTTTGAAGTATATGATTCTCACTTCACAGAAAAATCAAGAACATTCGCTGAGAAATTATTAGACGGATACAAAAAAGTAGCAATCGACGAAGGTGTCGTTGATGTTGAAACTCGCCTAGAGTTCGGCTCACCTAAGTCTTTAATCCCTAAAATGGCAAGCGAAGAACAACTTGATGTTGACCTTATCATGTGTGGTACATCTGGTCTAAACGCTGTGGAACGATTCATCGTGGGCTCTGTATCAGAAGCAATTGTTCGCCACGCAACTTGTGACGTACTCGTTGTACGTACTGAGCAAATCCCAGAAAACTTCGAACCAAAAGTAGCAACAGATGATTTTTTAAAGGACTTCAACATCTAATTGGAGAAAAGGGGCTGGGACATAATTCCCAGCTCTTTTACAAAAAAGGTCTGATTTAGTGTTTTTCGACACTAAATTAGACCTTTTTTATAGATATCATTTAAAAAAATAAAACACTTCCCGTATAATTGTTAATAACCACAAAAACAATGAAAGGAAGTGCCTTATATGTATAAAGAGTATAACATTTCTCAGCTTAGTCTGCCAATTGAAACTGAAATTTCTTTTCCCGAGAGTGATATTGCCCTCATTATTAATAAACTTGTAGAATCTATTCCCCAAGAAACTTTTAATCAATATTACAACCATAGAGGTCCTTCATCTTATCATCCTAAAATGATGTTAAAAATCGTTTTATACAGCTATACACAGTCTGTCTTTTCTGGTAGAAAAATGGAATTTCTACTTAAAGATAGTTGTCGTATGATGTGGTTAGCTCAAGGACAAGTCCCTTCATATCGTACAATCAATCGCTTTAGAGTTAATCCACACATGATGGATTTTATACAAGTTCTATTTGTGGGTCTTAGAGCACAATTATTAGAAGATAAAGTGATTACAGAAGACGTCCTTTATATAGACGGAACGAAGATAGAGGCTAATGCCAATAAATATACTTTTCAATGGCTAGGTAGCACTAAGCATTTTAGTAAAGGGGTTATTGAAAAATCCAATGCGGTGTATAAACAATTAATTTCAGAGAAGATCATTCCTGAAATTAAGAGAGAATCTTCTGATGAACTAACAAAAGAAGAATTAAATCGTATTGAGATGCATTTAGATGATAAAAATGAAACGCTCACTTCTAAAATTGAAGCATCCCAAAGTGTAGAAACGAGAAAGACATTAAGAAAACAAAGAAGTAAAGTTAGAAAATATAAAAAAGCAATCAAAGATTTTAAAGATCGTAAAATAAAATATGATGAGCAGATGGAAATTTATGGTGACAGAAAAAGCTATTCTAAAACAGATCATGATGCGACCTTTATGAGAATGAAAGATGATCATATGAAGAATGGACAATTAAAGCCTGGCTATAATCTGCAGATTGCGACGAACAATCAGTTCATTTTGGCATTTGGTGTGTATAGTAATCCGGGTGATACGCGAACACTTCCTTCTTTTTTAAAATCAATCAAAGAATTATACGGTGACATTCCAGAGTACATTGTAGCTGATGCGGGATATGGTAGCGAACAAAACTATACGATGATTCTTGATGAATTCGAGAAAACACCACTCATCACATATAGTATGTATTTAAAAGAGAAGAAAAGAAAATATAAAAATAATCCGTTCATAACAGCTAATTGGAAATATAATGAAATAGATGACTATTATGTATGTCCGAATAACAAAGAATTGCATTTCAAAAGTTATAGAAAAAGAAGAGACGGATATGGTTATCAGAGAGATTTCAAATTATATAAATGTGAAGATTGTGTTGGGTGTCCTTTACGAAATGAATGTATGAAGTACAGAACCAATCCAACTACAACAAAAAGCTTATATAAAAATCCAACTTGGGATTATTTTAAAGCATTCACAAATAAGCAGCTTTCAGATCCAAAAACGAAAGGCATCTACAAAAAACGAAAAATAGATGTCGAATCAGCATTTGGAAATCTGAAGGCTAATTTGGGTTTCCAAAGGTTATCAGTTCGCACTCAATCAAAGGTTGAATGCGAATTAGGAATCGCACTTATGGCAGTAAACATCAGAAAACTAGCCAGATAAGTGCTAGTTTTTTAGTAAATAATAAGAAAAAAGCCGTTAAAATCTTAAAAAAGAATTTTAACGGCTTTTTTTGAAGGGAAATTGAGCGCCTATGTCTCAGCCCCTCTCATTTCAAATAAAGTCATTATTTCGTTTCAAAAAGTTTATCGCCTGCTGCCACAGTTGATTCTGTTGTGTAATCTAAGTTTGTAATATCTGCTTGTGTCACAATGATTGGCGTAATATCACTTTTCGCATGTTCTTTAATATAATCTAAATCAAATGTCATTAAAACATCACCTGTTTTAATTTCTTGTCCTTCTTCAACAAGAATATCGAAACATTGACCTTCTAATTTTACAGTATCTAAACCAACATGAATAAGTAACTCCAAGCCATCTTCAGAAGTTAGGCCAATCGCATGTTTTGTTGGGAAGACCATTTGTACACGACCGTTAAATGGCGCATATACTTTGCCTTCTGTTGGACGGATTGCGATACCGTCACCCATCATTTTTTCACTAAACACTTGGTCTGGTACTTCACTTAATGGAAGTACTTCACCTTTTAATGGTGCAGCTACGAAATGATTAACATGTGCTTTGTTTGCTGTTTCAGCATCAACAACTGTTGCTTCGTCTTTATTGTCAAGGTCTACTTTTGATTGAACAACTTGACCTGACATGATTTGTTGCATTTCATGTTTGATTTGATCTGACTTTGGACCAAAGATTGCTTGCATGTTGTTACCAACTTCAAGCACACCTGATGCACCTAAATCTTTCAAACGGCCCACATCTACTTGTGCTTTGTCATTAACTTCGACACGTAAACGCGTAATACATGCATCTAAATGTTTGATGTTTTCTTTACCACCCATTGCTTCTAATACTGCATATGGGAGTTCACCTGCAGATGTTTTTGCTGTTGTTGTTTGTTTGTCTTCACGACCCGGTGTTTTGTAGTTAAACTTCTTGATTAAGAATAAGAATAAGAAGTAGTAAATCACTGCATAAACAAGACCTATTGGAATTACAAGCCACCAAGCTGTTTGGTTAGGTAAAATACCGAGTAATACGAAATCGATAAAACCACCAGAGAAAGTATAACCAAGATGTAAATCAAGTATATACATAATAAAGAATGCTAAACCATCTAACACCGCATGCACGAAGAATAATAATGGTGCAACGAATAAGAATGAGAATTCCATTGGTTCAGTAATACCAGTTAAGAATGATGTTAAAGCTGCTGACCCCATTAAACCTGCAACGACTTTTTTGTTTTCAGGTTTTGCTGTTTGATAGATTGCTAATGCTGCTGCTGGTAAACCGAACATCATAACAGGGAACTCACCTTGCATGAACTTACCAGCTGTTAAAGCACTACCTTCTTGTAACTGTTCAAAGAAGATACGTTGGTCACCACGAATGATTTCACCAGCGGCATTTGTATATGAACCGAATTCAAACCAGAATGGTGCATAGAAGATATGATGTAAACCAAACGGAATTAATAATCGTTTAATGAAACCGAATAAGAATACGGCAACACCAGTATTCGCATCAAGCAAACCTTCACTAAATGCATTTAAACCACCTTGGATTGTAGGCCAGATCCAAGCCATTGGAAATGCTAATAAGAATGATGTAGCTGCCATTGCAATTGGTACAAAGCGTTTACCAGCAAAGAAACCTAAATATGATGGTAAATCGATATTATAAAACTTGTTATAACACCATGCTGCTAAAGCACCGATAATGATACCACCAAACACACCAGTTTGAAGTGTTGGGATACCTAAGATATTCGCATAACCACTTGCAGGATCAGAGACACTTTCAGCAGTTACATGTAAGAATGCACTCATCGTTTTATTCATTACAAGATAACCAACAAGCGCTGCAATCGCTGCAACACCATCGCCACCTGCTAAACCAATCGCAACACCCATAGCGAAGATAATCGGTAAGTTATCAAAAATGATACCGCCGGCACCTGTCATCATTTCTGCGACACTTTGTACGCCTCCATTTTGAAGGAATGGCAGATAACCTTGTAATGCGTCCCCTTGCATTGCTGTACCGATTGCAAGTAGTAAACCGGCAGCAGGTAAAATCGCAACTGGTAACATTAAAGCTTTACCAATACGTTGCAGTTGACCAAAGAATTTCTTCCACACTGTACTAACCTCCATTTTTTAATGAATTCAACACAAAAGGCATGAGTAAACAAACTGTGAATAACACGATTCCCAATTTTCCACTCATGCCTAATCCTACTTAGTAACACGTTCTATATTAAGATTTTTGAGATGCGAGTAGTAGTTGCTGAATATGCATCGTTAAATATGCTACCTCAGCTTCGTAAACATCTACATCTATTTGTGATTGAATCATTTTAATTATTTTTACAGCTACATTATAGCATAGCGGATATTGCGCTTTCAATAGTTTCTCAAAAGTTAATTCAATAGTTGCACGTTCTCCTTTTTTTAGACGTTGCAACAAAAAATGCATATGTCTAATATAACGTTGATACTGTAATGATGCTTTGTCGATATCAATTGCCAAATCATGCTCTATGAGGCGAATCGCACGATTGATTAATTCTGTCACTTGTTTTGTATTTTCAATGCTGATGTGTTCACTTTGTGATGCAATATGCAATGCGATAAATCCAACTTCATCTTCAGGAAACATGACGTTCAATTGCAAGTTCAAGCGTGCTACAACACGTTTCGCAATTTGATACGCTTCTGGATAACTATATTTGGTTTCACTCAAAAATGGATTTGATATCAATTGATTGTTTTTGACACGTTTCAATGCAAAAATTAGATGATCAGTTAATGAAACAATAAATGATTCATCGTTTTCAATCTGAAAGTGCGCCAATATAATTTGGACAGACTCTATAACTACACGAATCTCTTCTTCATTTGTCTGGTCTAGTAGTTGTAAATAATGATCTTGTTCTGTTTTATTTTGCAACTTGAAAACTTTCTCTATCATATCTAGATCTTTAATCATTGTGCCTGGCTTTTTGTTAAAACCAATTCCCTTTCCAACTAAGACCACTTCAGTATCATTATCCTTACAAATTAACACATTATTGTTGAGGACTTTTGAAATTTTATATGTCTTCATGCAATCTTCCTCTCTCGCCATTCACCCCAAATTATATCGACTATTTTGTATATTGAAAAGTCATATTGTCATAAAAGAAAACTGAGTGAACAATCTTTTATGACTGTTCACTCAGTTTATCATATCATTATTTTATTTTTTCAAGTTCTTAGATTGGTCTCCCCAACATTCAATACCGAATAAGTTAATTTCTAACTCTTCTGGTTTGAATAGCGGACGTTTACCTGCTCTGCGTTGTTTTTGATAATCCTTCATGACTGCAAATGCAATGTTTGATAATGCAATAATCGCAATTAAGTTGACGATCGCCATCAATCCCATGAATAAGTCAGCAGTACTCCAAACTGTTTCAGTTTTAACGACTGCACCTACGAATACAAGGACAACAACTAAGCAACGGAAAATGAATAATGCTATTTTACTGTTAGTTAAAAACTCTAAGTTTGATTGACCGTAGTAGTAGTTTCCGATTACTGATGAAAATGCAAATAATGCAATCGCAACTGTTAAGAAAATACCCCCAGCACTACCAAGATGTTCATTTAATGCAGATTGTGTAACTGCCACACCTTGTTTTGCATCTTCACCAAATTCTAAACCTGAGTAGAGTAAGATCATAATTGCTGTTGCTGTACATACTAAGATTGTATCGAAGAACACACCGAGTGACTGGATTAAACCTTGTTTAACCGGATGTGATACAGCAGCTGTTGCAGCTGCGTTCGGCGCCGAACCCATACCAGCTTCGTTTGAGAATAAACCACGTTTAATCCCTTGTAATACAGCAAAACCTACCGCACCACCAGCAGCTTGATCAATACCGAATGCACTTTTAATGATTGTCAGAATCATCGGTATGATTTGATCAAAATGCATAAATAGAATAATCAATACCATAGCAACATAAATGATTGCCATAAATGGAACAATCGCAGATGATAAGTTTGCGATACTACGCACACCACCAAATATGATGATTGCAGTTAGAATAGCAAGGATAATTCCCGTAATAACTGGACTTATACTATATTGTGTTTGTAATGATTCTGCAATCGTATTTGATTGTACCGTGTTGAACACGAATGCAAATGTTACTGTAATTAATATTGCGAACACTACACCTAACCATTTTTGGTTAATACCTTTAGTGATGTAGTATGCAGGTCCACCACGATAGCCACCTTCTTCATCATGTACTTTGTACACTTGTGCTAAAGTTGCTTCAATAAATGCACTTGCTGCCCCTACAATCGCAATGATCCACATCCAAAATACTGCACCTGGACCCCCTAATACGATTGCTGTCGCAACACCGGCAATGTTTCCGGTACCAACACGAGATCCTGCACTAATGGCGAAAGCTTGGAATGAAGAAATTCCTTTTTCACCAGAATCAAGCGTTTCTGGTTTTTCCTTGATGGCACGGAACATTTCTGGAATCCATCTAATTTGAACAAATCGAGAACTGATGGTAAAAAAGATACCAGCAGTCAACAATAGACCAATTAGATATTGTGACCAGATTAAGTCGTTCCCAACTTCAACTATTGTTTTAAACCAATCAGGAATTAAACTATCAAAATCTCTCATTAATATCACTCTTTACTATTAGATTTTCATATCATTCTTTAAATACAACTAGTTGTATTCTATCATCAATATTTAAAAGTGACTATAAAATTTTTAATTATTCACTAACATAAAGATTTTTTACTTCACCAAACGTAGTCGTATCAACAACAAATGAACCATTTGTATATTGCTCAGATAGATGTATTTTGTTAATTTGCCCAATATGTTCATCTTCATCTGAAATTAAATGATATTGTGCAGTAGACGCATCACATACACGTGCAGCCACGATACGATGCGGTTGTTTTTTTAATTCCTTCAGTAGTGTAATACCACGTTGCGCACGCTTCGCCACTTGAAGCACATTAAACCCAATACGCTTCAATGCACCACGCTGTGTGGCAATCAATACAGTATCCGCTTCGCTAACTATGTTAGCCATCACAACATGATCTCCAGCTTTCAAGTTAATAGCTTTCACACCACTTGTACGAATGCCTGTTGTAGGCAATTCGGAAATTGGATATGTCAGTGACATCCCCTTGTAAGACAGTAATGTCACGAGCTGTTCAGGTTTAGTTACATCTACTTTCACAGCACTGATAACTGAATCATCATCTTTTAGTTTCATTGCAACAAGCGGTTTTGAATGACGTGCTGTTTTATAGTGAGACAACGTTGTCATTTTAATCATACCGTTACGTGTTGTTGTCATAATTGCTGCATGATCATCAAACTTAAACACAACATCATAATCAATAATCATTTCATCTTCATCAATCGATGCAATTTGTGAGATATGTTGCCCCAAATCTTTCCATTTGATATCAGGAATTTTGTGCACAGGCACAGATAAATAACGTCCTTTATTCGTAAAAACGAGTGCCGTATCTTGGGTATTTACTTCTAGGCATTTAATGACATGATCATTTGTTTTCAAGCCAATTTCTTCTTTACCAGAAGCATTATAGCTACGTAAGGATGTTCGCTTCATATATCCTTCGTGCGTTACGCTTACCATTACAACTTCACTAGGTACAAGGACTTCTTTATCAATTTTTATCTCAGCAATCTCTGCTTCAATCGTTGACAATCTCTGATCTTTAAATTGTTTCTTAATTTCTTCTAATTCTGTTTTAATCACATTTAACAATGCTTGATGATCATTTAAAATATGTTGAAGCCCAGCGATTTTATTTGCTAACGCATCGTGCTCTTCTTGCAAAGCCACAATATCGGTATTCGTTAGGCGATACAGTTGCAACATGACAATTGCTTCCGCTTGTGCTTCGGTAAAATCATAAGTTGCTACTAAGTTATCTTTGGCGTCACGTTTGTTTTTCGACTCACGAATTAAAGCAATGACTTCATCCAAAATAGACAGTGCTTTCATCAGACCTTCTACAATATGCATGCGGTCTTCAGCATGTTTTAAGTCGAATTTTGTGCGGCGTGAAACAACTTCAATTTGGTGACTTAAATAGCAATCGATAATTTGCTTAATACCCATCAACTTTGGACGACCATCACTAATTGCAACCATATTGAAGTTATATGCGACTTGTAAATCAGTGTTTTTGAATAAGTAATTAAGGATTGCTGACGCATTGATATCTTTTTTCAGTTCAATTGCAATTCTCAAACCGCTTCGATCAGTCTCATCACGTACTTCGATAATCCCTTCAACTTTTTTATCCGCACGCAGTTCATCAATTTTTTTAACGAGATTCCCTTTATTCACTTCATAAGGAATTTCCGTTACAATAATTTGACTGCGGCCATTTCGTAACGTTTCGGTTTCAGTTTTTGCACGTACGATCACCTTGCCTTTACCTGTCTCATACGCTTTTTGGATGCCGTCAATGCCTTGAATAATACCGCCCGTTGGGAAGTCAGGCCCTTTGATATACTTCATCAATTGCTTCACAGTCATATCCGGGTTGTCGATCAATTTCAACGTAGCCGTAATCACTTCTGCTAAGTTATGCGGTGGAATATCTGTCGCATAACCTGCCGAGATACCAGTAGAACCATTGATCAATAAGTTAGGCAATCGTGCAGGCAACACCATGGGTTCCATTTGTGTATCATCATAGTTTGGAACAAAATCAACTGTTTCTTTGTTCAAATCACGCAACAGTTGTTCAGATAGTTGACTTAACTTTGCTTCTGTATAACGCATCGCTGCCGGTGGGTCATTGTCAATACTCCCGTTATTCCCGTGCATTTCAACGAGTAAATGGCGCAACTTCCAATCTTGACTCAAACGTACCATGGCATCGTATACAGAACTATCACCATGGGGATGAAGGTTCCCAATAACATCACCGACTGTTTTGGCACTTTTACGGAAATTTTTATCGTAAGTATTTCCACTTGAATACATCGAATATAAAATACGTCTTTGTACAGGTTTTAAACCATCACGAACATCCGGTAAGGCACGTTCTTGGATAATGTATTTACTGTATCGTCCAAAACGGTCGCCTATTACATCTTCTAACGGTAAACTTTGTATTACCTCAGCCATTATGCATCCTCCCCGTCCGCTTCATCTTTAACTAATATTTGCACTTCATCATTTTCTAGAATACTTTGATCTTCCTGCATACCAAACTGTACATGACGTTCAATCCATTCACGACGAGGGGCAACTTTATCCCCCATCAATGTTGATACACGTTTAGATGAGCGTACTTCATCATCAATTTGAACTTGAATCAATGTACGCGTTTCTGGATTCATCGTTGTTTCCCATAATTGTTCAGGGTTCATCTCACCTAAACCTTTATAGCGTTGCAACATGAATCCTTTACCAAGTTTTTTCTGCAACTTCTCTAATTCTTCGTCAGTCCATGCATATTCTACACGTTTTTGTTTCCCTTTCCCTTTTTCTAACTTATAAAGGGGTGGCAAAGCAATATACACGTGCCCTTCACGAACTAGTGGACGCATATACTTGAAAAAGAATGTTAATAAGAGCACTTGAATATGCGCACCATCTGTATCGGCATCGGTCATGATAATAACACGATTGTAGTTACTATCTTCTAAGTTAAAGTCATTTCCGACACCGGCACCAATTGTATGGATAATTGTATTGATCTCTTCATTTTTAAAAATATCTTCTAAACGGGCTTTTTCAGTATTGATCACTTTCCCACGCAATGGTAAGATCGCTTGGAATTTACGGTCGCGTCCTAGTTTGGCAGAACCGCCGGCAGAATCCCCTTCGACAAGATACAATTCATTCTTTTTCGTATTTTTACTTTGTGCTGGCGTCAGCTTTCCTGACAACAATGTATCTTTGCGTCGATTCTTTTTGCCAGAGCGAGCATCTTCACGTGCTTTTCGTGCCGCTTCTCTCGCTTGTTGTGCTTTGATCGCCTTTTTCACTAAGGCTTTAGACAATTGTCCTTTTTCTTCCAAATAAAACGGTAATTTCTCAGCAATTAAAGTATCAACTGCACTTCTTGCTTCAGGCGTTCCCAGCTTCGACTTCGTCTGCCCTTCAAACTGTAATAAATGTTCAGGAATACGCACAGACACAATTGCTGTCAATCCTTCACGAATATCATTCCCTTCGACATTCTTATCTTTCGGCTTCAACTCACCAATACGTCGAGAATATTCATTGAATACACGCGTCATCGCTGTTTTAAATCCAACTTCGTGTGTACCACCATCTTTAGTACGTACGTTATTAACAAAACTTAAAATGCTTTCTGAATATTGGTCGTTATATTGAAACGCGACATCGACTTCGATATCATTGACCGTCCCTTGAAAGAGTGCGACATCATGAAGGGTTTCTTTTCCTTCATTGACATAATTGACAAAGGCTTTGATACCTTCTTCATAATGATACACTTCTTGTCGCTCTTTCCCTTGTCGCTTATCTTCCATCGTGATTTTCAATCCTTGTAATAAGAAGGAAGACTCTTGGAAACGTTCACTTAATGTGTCGAAATTAAAGGACGTTGCACTTTTAAAAATTTCCGGGTCGGGTTTGAATGTGACAATTGTTCCTGTTCTTTTTGTTTTTCCTTTTTTGACAAGACTTGTTTGTGGAACGCCACCATGTGCAAATTGTTGTTCGAACACCTTACCATCACGATGAATCTCAACAGTTAACCATTCACTTAGCGCATTGACAACAGACGCACCTACACCGTGTAGTCCACCTGATGTTTTATAACCACCTTGGCCAAACTTACCACCAGCATGTAGTACTGTGAAGATGACTTCGACAGTCGGTTTGCCTGATTGGTGCATCCCAGTCGGCATGCCACGTCCATTATCTGCAATCGTAATGCTTTCATCAGCATTGATAGTGACTTGAATCTCGTCACCATAGCCGTTCAAGACTTCATCGACAGAGTTATCAACGACTTCGTATACAAGGTGATGTAACCCGCGCTTATCTGTAGAACCTATATACATACCTGGTCTTTTGCGTACTGCTTCTAGACCTTCTAATACTTGTATCGCATCATCCGAATAATTATTCTTCTTTTTCGCTGACACACAATTCCCCTCCTACAAACATACGTTCGTTTATCAAACTATACAATAGATATTCTTATATAAAACCTACAAAAATGCAAGTCACAAATGAAAGAAACCAGCGAAACAAAGGCTTTTATCAGTGACTTTGACATAAAAATGGGTACTCTGGAAATTCATGAGCTGGTAGGCCAAAAAGGGATTCTTCTGTGAAATTGCCACAATTGCGCCCCATCATTTGCACATACTCAACACTTAATCGCAGTTGTTCCGCATTCAATTGCAAAATCAGTGATGCTAACAACCAATAAAAAACCCCCTATTGTGATTGAGAATAGGAGGCAAAAATCCATTCGAGCTGTATATTAAGTGCATCACACCATCTTATATAAAGCGACACTATTGTATATTGACTTACTTTAACCTTAAACATATCTGCCATAGATTGCAAGCGTTAACAAGATTTGAATCCCGTTGTTATCTTATATCCAAAGTAATCACAGTAAAGTTTTATAGAAAATACATGACGATATATGAATTTATGTTAAAATAAGAGCAGGTACTAAAAGGATGTGAACATACATGGCATTATGCCTTTTATTTATTGCAAGTTATTTAATCGGATCCATTCCAAGTGGTTATCTGATCGGTAAAATATTTTTCAACAAAGACATTCGTAATTACGGTAGCGGGAATATGGGTGCCACAAATAGTTTCCGAGTACTCGGAAAGCCCGCTGGTTTTGCTGTAACATTTTTTGATATTCTTAAAGGGACGATCGTTGTGTTCCTACCTTTATGGTTCAACGTTGATGTCCATGGCCTTATCGTGGGTATTTTCGCCATTATCGGTCATGTGTATCCCATCTATTTAAAATTTCGTGGTGGGAAAGCTGTCGCAACAAGTGCTGGCGTTCTATTAGGTGTCAATCCTTGGCTATTCCTTATACTCGTTGGTGTTTTCTTTATTACACTCTATTTATCAAAATATGTTTCTCTATCAAGCATAGTCGGAGCAAGTTGCTGCGTGATTGGATCACTCATCGTTCATGACTACATTTTGCTTGTTGTTAGCTTTGCTGTTACATGTTTGTTGATATTCCGACATACGAGTAATATTAAACGCATCTTGAATGGAACAGAACCTAAGATAAAGTGGATGTAAGCACGACAGTTGATTTCAGCATATAACAAGCTACAATTAAAGCATATACTGCTTTAAAGATGAAGGAGGCGTTTTGCGCATGAATTTAGAATTAACCCCAAAAGCTGTTGAATGGTTCAAACAAGAACTTGAATTACCTGAAGCTGGTAAAGTACTTCATTTTGTTGTTCGTTACGGTGGCGAGTTCCAGTTAAAACAAGGATTCAGTCCTGCATTTAATGTTGACTTTCTAAAGGACATCAATGAAGTTGGTTATGAAACAACTTTTGATGACTTACATGTTGTGATTGCAGAAAAAGACGTATGGTACTATGAAGATCATCAACTAACAATTGATATTGAAAATGACGAAATTGTTTATCGTGCTCAAGTAAAAAATTAAGAATTAAGAATTAAGAATTAAGAAAGAACCAATCAATAAGCGCCACGCCTATTGATTGGTTCTTTTTAGTTCAAGGTTTTCTCCTTCTTTGTTTCGCTTATCAACATCATTGTATACGTCATACCAATTTGGAAAAGCTTTATCAAGGCGAAGCGGTCTGCCCTCTTCCTTAGTAATAATCACATTGTCAGTATAACCTGTTGTGACAATCTCCCCGTCAGAATTATAAATCTCATATTGGTAACGAGAGCGTAATCGAGAAAACTTAGAGACCCACGTTTTTACAGTTACTTTTTCAGGGTATCCCACACTTTTTTTGTATTGAACATTCAATTCTGTCACAGGTGATACGACGCCCTGTTGTTCCATTTCCATATAGTCAAGGCCTAACTTTCGAATGTAGTCCGTACGTGCTACTTCAAACCATGTCGCATAGTTACCATGATATACAACACCCATTTGATCTGTTTCTTGGTAGCGCACTTCTATTTCCGTTAATGCATATAACATAACTATAAACCTCTCTCTAAAGTATTATTGAGATTATCTTATCACAAATCATGTTTGTCACATAAGCAAATTGAATTGAAAAACGGATACAGTCATAAGTAACTGTATCCGTCTATTGGATGTCTGTATTATGCTAACTTTTTACGTAATACAAGTTGTAAGATACCGCCATGACGGTAATAGTCCATTTCAACGTTAGAGTCGAAACGTGCAATAGCTTCAAATACAACTTCTGTACCATCAGGTTTTGTCGCAGTGACTTTAACAAGTTGTCCTGGTTGAACTGTTTCGTCAATGTCAACTTTGATTGTTTCTTCACCGTTTAAACCGAGTGTATCTGCTGATTCACCATCTTTGAATTGTAATGGTAATACACCCATCATCACTAAGTTTGAACGGTGGATACGTTCATAGCTTTGTGCGATAACAGTTTTAACACCTAATAAGTTTGTACCTTTTGCAGCCCAGTCACGAGAAGATCCCATACCGTAGTCGTTACCAGCTAATACAACTAAGCCTGTACCGTCTTCTTTATACTTCATCGCAGCATCAAAGATTGGCATCACTTCATTTGTAGGCCAGTAAGTTGTAAAGCCACCTTCAGTTCCTGGCGCAAGTTGGTTTTTAATACGGATGTTTGCGAATGTACCACGTACCATCACTTCATGGTTACCACGACGTGAACCATATGAGTTGAAGTCACGTGGAGATACACCGTTGTCTAACAAGTATTTACCTGCTGGTGTATCTTTACCAATTGCACCGGCTGGAGAGATATGGTCAGTTGTAACAGAGTCTCCAAATTTACCCATCACACGTAAACCAGTTAATGGTTGAATTGTACCAGGTTCTTTTGATAAACCTTGGAAGAATGTTGGGTTTTGAATATATGTTGAGTTTGGATCAAAATCATACAATGGTTGTTCTGTTGTATTGATTTCATTCCATAGTTCATTATTTTCATACACGTTGGCATACTCTTCTTTAAAGAGTTCAGGTGTTACAACGCTGTCTACTGTATCTGATACTTCTTGGATTGAAGGCCAGATATCTTTTAAGAATACATCGTTACCTTCTGCATCTTGACCAAGTGGTTCATTTTGTAAATCGATATCCACTGTTCCGGCTAATGCATACGCCACAACAAGTGGTGGTGATGCAAGATAGTTTGCTTTAACAAGTGGGTGGATACGACCTTCAAAGTTACGGTTACCAGATAATACAGAAGTCACTAATAAGTCTTCTTTAGCGATACCCGCTTCGATTTCTTCTAATAAAGGACCTGAGTTACCGATACATGTTGTACAACCATAACCAACTAAGTTGAAGCCAAGTTGATCTAGGTACTCTTGTAAACCTGCATCACGTAGGTATCCAGTTACAACCTTTGAACCTGGAGCCAGTGATGTTTTCACATAATCAGGTACTTTTAAGCCTTTAGCAACCGCTTTTTTCGCTAATAAACCAGCACCTAACATTACGTAAGGGTTAGATGTGTTTGTACATGATGTAATCGCAGCAATTGCGATGTCACCTGTTGTCATTTCTGATTGACGACCATCTTTAAAGTTGATTGTTGCTTTCTTATCGAATTCACTTTCATCAAATCCGTGTCCTTGGTTACCTGCTGGTGCAGTGACAGATTTTTGGAAAGCTTCTTTCATGTTGCTCAAGAAGATAAGATCTTGTGGTCGCTTAGGACCTGATAAAGACGCTTCAACTGTTGATAAATCTAAATCAACAATATCTGTGTAATTAGGTTCTTCTGCAACATCAAAGAATAAGTGGTTTTCTTTTAAATATTTTTCAACTGCATCGATATGCTCATTAGAACGACCAGTTAAACGTAAATATTTCAATGTTTCATCATCTACTGGGAAGAAACCACATGTTGCACCGTATTCAGGCGCCATGTTCGCAATTGTTGCACGGTCTGCGAGTGGTAACTTGTCAACACCAGGGCCGAAGAATTCCACAAACTTACCTACTACGCCTTTTTGACGTAATAACTCTGTTACACGTAATGCTAAGTCTGTTGCTGTTGCACCTTGTGGTAACTCATTTGATAAACGAACACCGATTACTTCTGGAATTGGGAAGTATGAAGGTTGTCCAAGCATACCTGCTTCCGCTTCGATACCACCAACACCCCAGCCTAATACGCCGAGACCATTGATCATCGTTGTATGTGAGTCTGTACCTACTAATGTATCTGGATAAGCGACTTTTTCGCCTTCTTCGTCACGAACGTGAACAACATTCGCAAGATACTCTAAGTTTACTTGGTGAACAATACCTGTTGCTGGTGGCACTGCATTATAGTTTTGGAATGCTTTTGTTGCCCAGCTTAGGAATTGATAACGCTCGTAGTTACGTTCGAATTCTAACTTCATGTTGCGCTCAACAGCGTCTTGATTACCGTAACTATCTACTTGTACAGAGTGGTCAATAACGAGATCAACGGGTACTTCTGGATTAATTTTTGTAAGGTCCCCACCTACATCATCCATCGCTTTACGTAAAGAGGCCAAGTCCACGACCGCTGGCACACCTGTAAAGTCTTGTAAAATAACACGTGAAGGCTTGAATGGTACTTCGCCTTTGTCATTTTCTTTTCCGAATGTTGCCAATGATTTAATGTGGTCTTCTGTAATAACAAAGCCATCTTCTTGGCGTAACACTGATTCTAATAACACACGAATCGAATATGGTAAGCGACTGATTTTTGTTAAGCCTTTTTCTTCTAATACATTCAGGTCATAATATGTAATGTCCTGACCGTTCACTTGAAATGACTTTTTCGCTTGCTCTTTTAAATTTGCAGTCATTTGAATGTCCCCCTTGGAAAATTTATATGCCTTTGTTTCAATTGTATTATTAAAGCGCTTTAAAAACAACTATGTAAGCGCTAAAACAACCCGTTTTGAATTTTGTCTTTGTAATTAGAAACTATAATAATAACTTATGACTTTTTATGATATTGATAATTTATTGTTATTAGTTGAGAACGATTTTCAATTCACACGCCCCAAAAAAAGAGGGTCTTAATCTTTTGTGGTGGGATGGCATGAACTGCTGTCCCGCCCTTTTTTGTTTTTTAAATCATTTTGATACAAAAAAAGCGCTCATGCCTCTATAATTTTAAGTGCCTAAACAAAAAATGAGAGGAGACATGATGCGCCTATGTGTAATGATATATTAAAACTATTAAAAATAAAAGATGAAAATATTCAAGTTCTTAAAGTGGAAGAAGATGTAGAAGTGCGTGGTCAGCTTTCTACGGTTGTTTATGGAACACTTTCTTATACACCAAAGGCATGTATGAAGTGTGGTTGTGTCAATGACGGACAAATACATAAGCACGGTAAACGTGTTTCGCGTTTAACACTATTAAAATCTCAAGAGTCTAATGTTTATCTTAATTTAGCGAAAGAACGCTTTAAGTGTCTACATTGTTTAAAGACTTTTACGGCTCAAACAAACATTGTTGATAGTAATTGCTTTATTACTAACCTTGTGAAATTAGCGATTCAGGACAAACTCACACGTGTACAGTCTGAGATAGACATTGCTAATGATTGTAGTGTTTCACCAAGCACAGTTAAGAGATGTATTCACCATATCTCACAATCATTAATAGTAAAACCTTCATCTGGATTGCCTAAACATCTCTCCATAGATGAATTTAAAAGCGTTAAAAATGTGACAACAGCGATGAGTTTTCTGTTTATAAATAATGAAACGAATCAGATTATCGATATCTTAGAAGATAGACGTATTCACAAACTTAAAGAGTACTTCTATCGTTTTGATCGTCGTGAACGATTAGCTGTCAAAACGGTCACAGCCGATATGTATGAACCCTACATTAACTTCATTCATGAAGTATTCCCGAATGCGATTTTAATCTTTGATCGTTTTCACATTGTTCAGCACCTTAACCGTGAACTTAATAAGCAACGTATTTCTATAATGAATACTTGTCGCTATAAGTCATCAACAGATTACACGAAAATGAAAAAACACTGGAAACTTTTCCTTTCTGACAGACAAGATATCAACAGCTATGAATACTTTTGGTCGAAGTCCTTCAAAACGTATACGACATCAAGAGATATTTTAGAGTATCTATTAAATCTTGATCAGCAGCTCTATGACACATATATGTTAGTTCATCACCTTCGAGAAGCATTAAAACAATGTGATTGGTTACGTTTCAAAGAAACTTTAATGAGTGTTGAAAAGAAGCATGTATCACGTGGTGTTTGGCGTGTCATTCGGTTCTATAAAAAATACGAGTATATCCTTTATTCAACAATTAAACACCCTAAGTTAAACAATGGAGCGATTGAAGGTATCAATAATAAAATTAAGCTTATTAAACGTGTATCATATGGCTATCGAAACTTTAATAACTTCAAGGCAAGGATACTGATTATTTTTAAGCTATATCAACGACGTAAAAAGGATAGTTTACTAATAAATAACGCTGCATAAATATATTACGTAGTAATCGCTATCTAATATGTCCTAACACACTTAGAGATGTGTATCTAAAATCATTTCTAATACGAGACGCCTAAGGCAACAAGCCGAACGGAAAATCCATTTTGGCTTCTTTTATTCAATAAAGCCAAAATTAGTTGAAGTGAGGCGCCTTGGCAAGCGAGTATTAAAGAAATGATGGTATAGAAAAAGCGCACAATTAATAATTAAACTGCACGCTTAAATGAATGTAGAGATGACTACATGTTATGATTAAGTTAAAAATAAAATTAGTTACTTTTTATTATCTGCCCACCACAAAAAATGGACTTCCAAAAAAGAAGCGGTATCGATGACATGAATTGTCATCTTACCGCTTCTTGATTTCTTATTGTTCTTGTTCTCTCATCACTTTTCTTTTTGAAATAAGTTCTTCCTCATAGTCTTGTTGTGACTGGGCAACGTATTCCTTAAGACGATGTTTATTTGGTGTTAATGTTAATCCTAAGAATTTACGTTCTCTGTTCGCATCTTTGTAGAAACTAATCATCATAAGTATGACAACGATAGAGAATGGCAATGCACTGATAATCGCTGCACTTTGCAATGCATTCAGTCCTTCTTCTCCATTACCATTACCTGATAACAATAATACGAAGGCTATTAATGACTGAGCGATACCCCATGTCACTTTTACGAATTGACTTGGATTAAGTGAACCGTTCGTTGTTTGCATACCTAAAACGAATGTTGCTGAGTCTGCTGAAGTGATGAAGAATGATGCAATAAGTAATAATGCAATCATTGATAATACCATTCCCATTGGCAAGTGATTAAACACACCAAAGAGTTGGGTTTCTACTGACATATCAAGAATTTCTTTATGTTTTTTAGCTGTTTCAATACCTAACACACCGAAGACACTAAACCATAAGAAACTTACGATAACTGGAACGAGCATCACACCTGAGATGAACTCACGGATTGAACGCCCTTTTGATACACGTGCGATGAAGACCCCAACGAATGGGCTCCAGCTCATCCACCAACCCCAGTAGTACAATGTCCAACCAGACATCCATTCTGCTTTCTGAGAATTTTGTGCAGCTGTGTCAAAACTACTGAATAAAAAGCCATCTAACAAGCTACCTGTTGAACTTGTAAACATATTCATAATTAAGACAGTTGGTCCAATAAATAAAGCAGCAAACATTAAAAGTGAACCCAAACCAATATTCAAGTTACTTAAATATTGAATTCCTTTACTTAAACCTGACCAAGCACTCATGATGAATAAAATTGTAACGACAACAATAATGACACCTTGTGTAACAATATTGTTTGGAATGCCGAATAAGTAATTTAAACCACCGGCAATTTGTAAAGCACCCATACCAAGTGATACGGCAACACCGATAACAGTTGCAAATACAGCAAGTACATCGATGAACATACCGATTGGACCATCGACGCGATCGCCTAAGATAGGTCGTAATGTTTTAGAAAGTAAGCCGGGTTCACCTTTTCTAAATTGAGCGTATGCAAGTGCTAATGCTACGACACCATATACAGCCCAAGCATGGAATCCCCAGTGGAAGAAAGTTGAACGTAATGATTCTGCATATGCTTGCTTCGTCATTGGGTCCGCTGTTGGAGGTGCTGCAAAGTGAGAAAGTGGTTCTGCAGCGCCATAGAATACCAATCCGATACCCATACCCGCACTGAATAACATGGCAAACCAAGAAATTGTGTTAAATTCTGGTTTATCATTTGGGCGTCCCAATTTTAATTTACCAATTGGGCTGAAGATTAAGAAGATACAGAAGAACACGATAACAGTTGTTAGAATCAAGTAATACCAACCTAAGTTATCTGTAATCCAAATTTTTATTTCATTTGTAAAATCGCCAAATTGTGATGGGATAAACACCCCAATTAAAACAATTGCAAATACAATGATAGAACTGATTAAGAAAACTGGTGAAAACTTCTTACCATTTGGTTCTGGAGTTGAAGTATTCATAAATTAACATACTCCCTTTCGTATTAAATTTTTTCATCACTTTTTATTTATATACCCAACTTTTTAAAGTTTAAAGCTAAAAAGTGCGCTACTTATATACCATAACAAAATAAAACAATATAATCAATGAAGTGTAAAATGAAAAAATTTTTATTTAAAAAAGTGTGTTGTAATGGTAGCAAAATGTTGTATAATATCATTTGTTAATTAAATCAATTTTATAAAGGAGTTATTTAAAATGTTTCAAGAGTTTAAAGAGTTTGCGCTAAAAGGCAATGTATTAGATTTAGCAGTCGCTGTTGTTATGGGTGCTGCATTCAATAAAATTGTGACATCTTTAGTAGAAAACATCATCATGCCGTTAATCGGTTTATTATTCGGAGAAGTAGACTTCGCTGAAAACTGGTCAGCTTTCGGTATTAAATATGGTATTTTCATTCAATCAATCATCGACTTCTTGATTGTTGCATTTGCATTATTCATTTTCGTGAAAATTGCTAACACAGTTGTAAAACCTGCTGAAGTTGAAGAAGAAATCGAAGAAAACACACTTATTTTAACTGAAATCCGTGACATCTTACGCAATAAGTAAGATTATGCGAAAAAGCGTTAGAATTCATTCTTGGTGAATTCTAACGCTTTTATTTTATTCTCGAAATACCAATTGTGTGTGACTTTGATAGTTATTTGAAACAACTTCTAAAACAACTGGAATCCTTTCTTTCAACTCGGTAACATGCGAAATAACACCAACCAAACGACCACTTGATTGAAGTTGAATCAATGTATCAAGTGCCGTTTCCAACGTTTCTTGATCGAGCGTTCCAAAACCTTCATCAATAAACATCGCGTCTAGCGATATACCCCCTTGCTCGTTTTGAACAATTTCACACAGACCAAGTGCCAATGCTAATGAAGCTTGGAATGTCTCACCACCTGACAAAGAGTTAATTGGACGTGATTGATTGGCGTAATAATCAAACACATCAATTTCCAAGCCACTATAACCTTTCCCCTTTTCTTCTTTACGGACGAGCTGATAACGATCTCCTGTCATATTAAGTAGTCGCTTATTCGCTTGCAACAATATTTGATCCAAGTAATAAGTCAACACATAGTTTTCAAGACTTAACTTTTTATCGTTATTCCCTTTAATAACATCAGATAAGAATACCAGTTCTCGTTGTTGATCAAGCTGCTCTTTCAAATAAATAATCTCTTGCTCAATCATCTCTATGGATCGTTCATTATTATCTAATTTTAATTGTGCTTGACTCAATTGTTTGAAGTACTCCCGATGTTTATTGTTTATTTCTTCATACTTATGTTCAAGTTCTGTTAAATCCTTTACATCCATTGCTTGTATCTGTTTAGACAATTCTTTCTGATGATCCAGTTTAACATGATACATTTCATTATGTTTTTTTATGCGTGCTTCTATCTCTGCCTCTTTATCTACTTCTTTCATCACTCGTTCTAATTCATGCACACCATCCAAGTTTAAACGCTCAAGTTCGACATCAAGTTCTGATTGTAATTGTTGAATTTTCTTACGTGAGACTTTCATCAATGCTGTTGTCGTATTTCTTTGAGAAGTGATGTCATTGACTTGTTTTTCACGCTTTTGTCTTTCTTGTTGTTGGTGCGCTAATGCTTTGTCATAACCTTCGACTGCTTGAGACTGTTGTTCATATTCATATACAAATTGTTGAACATCTGTGTATGTTGTTTTCTGTTCAAATTCTGCAAGTGCTTCTATATCACGTGCCAATTGTTCCTTTTTAACTGCTATCTCTTGCTCGATACCATTCATTAATTGCTTTAAATCTGCAAGTTGTTTTTGTGTTTTTTCTAATTTTTTATTCGTATCGTGCAATTCTTGGTACGTTTGTGATGTTTCTTCTAATAATTCTTTTTGTGATTGCAGTTTTTCGCTATCAAATTGAACGTCAGACACACTTTCATATTTGGCCTCACTTACTGATAAGTGTATTTTGCAATCATTTATCTGCTCTTTCAACTTATTGATCTCTTGCTCTAACTGTTCATTTTGATGACGTTGCTCTTTCAATGTTGCCATTGACGCTCCTTCTGCCAGCTCATGAACAATCTGCTGACAAACAGGGCATGGCTCACCTAAATGCAATTCACTTCTTAAAACATCAACAGCACTTTCATGGTTTAACAATGTATGGTCATGTGATGTTAGATGTACTATCTGTTGCGTTTTTTCCATGACTTTCTCATTCAAATCTTCCATCACATATTTAATTTTCTTAATTTCTTCTTTTAAGCGACTGGCTTCCTTCGCTTTTTCTTCTGCTTGTGCTATATCGTCAACATCCCGTTTGAGTTGTTCTATTTGAATGAAAAGATCTTTCTCTTTATCAATATCTATAACTTGCTCTCCTGTTTGTTTATGAAGATTTGTAACTTTTGTTTCATATTGAGCAAGACGTTCTACTAACACTTCAATCTCTTTTTTTCTTTCCTTCTCATTCTTTACGTATTTAATAAATTGTTGATGATTTTCATAAAAATAATGCGTTTTTCTAACAAATTCTCGTTTTTCTTCAATGGCATGGCTTTGCTCTGATAATTCAACTTCCTTACGATCCAATTGCGACATTTCTTGCTGTGCTTGATCAAGAGCATTTTCTAAACGTTGCATCTGTTTATCATATTCAGACAGTTGTGCCTCTTCGTTTGTCTGATCACGATATAGGCGTATGGCACTTTTACTTTCTCTAATCCTTTGTAACAATGTTTCATCTTTTTGAATTTGTGTTTTCTCTGATTCGAGTACCTTGATTTCTTCAAGAATCTGTTCGTATTTTTCTTCTAATTCAAGCCGTTTCCTTTGCTGTTCAAGTTCAGCTTTGACAGCTTCAGTACGCTTATTTAATTGTTTCGTTTCTGTGTCTAGGTTTTTAACAATCTGTTCACCAATTAATTGATACTCCGGTAAAACTTCAAATAAACGATCATACTGCTCTGCAGATAACATTTGATAAGTTTGAAGCGCTTCATGATCAAATGTCTCAAGTGTTTGCCACTTGTCCTTTATTTTCTCTTGCTGGTTCGCTATCTTTATTTTGATATCTTTCGTATTATTAACTAGTCTATCATTTAAAAATTCATACAATTGCGTATTAAACAGCGTTCTTAAAATGGGTTGTTTCTCTTTCGTGCTAGAAATTAAGAAGCGTTTGAATTCACCTTGTGGTAGTATGAATAATTGTCGAAATTGTTCATGCTCCAAATTGATAAGGTCTAATAAATATTGTTTACTTTCTCTGTTTTTGCTTTCTTCTAAATGATAAGTTGTACCGTCAAACGCATACACTTCTATCGTTTGATGCTTCACTTGCTGATTATCTGGTGTCACATAAGGGGCTGTTCGAATCACTTTATAACGACGACCACGCACTTCAAATTCATAAGTTACTTTTAATGGTTCATTCGGGTCAGCAAACTGGCTACGCAAATGCTTTACTTCTCTCTTTTCAGTAGATGCACGTCCGTATAATGCAAATACGATACCGTCAAAAATCATCGTCTTTCCGGAACCCGTCTTTCCAGAAATTAAAAAGAGTTGATTATCATGTATTTTAGAAAAATCTATTTCTTCCTGAACAAAAGGACCAAAATTTTCAAGATGTAAACGTATCGGTTTCACTTAATGTGTCCCCCTTTCTTCTTCAATGAGTTTTACCAAATGATCACGTTGAATCTCAGATAAGTCTTCTTCTGTATGCATGCGATAAAACATATTGATAATATCCAAAGGTTCTGATTGACTAATTTCACCTGTTTCCTGTACTGTGTCGGAAATTGCTAAAACTTCTGGCGTTAATGCCAATGTATTTGGATATAGTTGTTTTAGTTTTTGCATAGGTTCCGTAACATGTTGCATCTCACGTAATTTAAAATGAAAATAACTATTATCAGACTTTCTATCAAAATGACCGTTGATAATATCTTCATACTTCCCTTCTACAACTTCAAGTTCAAATTGCGGTTGTAACTGACGAAATATTTGTTTTAATTGACCTTTATTATCAAATTCAATCGTACGATATCCTTTTGCTTGTTTCACTTCAGAAAAAGAATATTGCAAGATCGATCCACTATAAAAAATATGCGCATAATCTATCGCAAACGGATGATGGATATGTCCTAACAAAACACAATCAAACCCATCTAAATATCGTGGAGATACAGACTCTATCGTTCCAATTGTCAAATCACGTTCAGAATCAGACTTAGGCGCACCATGTAACGTAAAATGTCCAACAAGTATATTTTTTTTCGTCGTATCCAATTGTGGTTTCACCAATTCAACAAATTTTTTGACAGCTTGTTCATAACTTTTAACGTCTTGTTCAAGGTATACACGTGCCTCAGAAACTGAAAAAAATGGAAGTGTGTAAATAGCGATATCTTCAAATTCAATCGGTTCAAAAAAGGATGATAGCGATGTTCGGATATAAAGCTGACTCTGATTGAACCATGATGCCCCATAACTTAGGCGCTCTTTACTATCATGATTACCGTTGATAATAATAATTGGGATACGCATTTGCAAGTTTAACTTTTGAACCATTTCTTCAAAAATTGCCACCGTATTTTTATTAGGATGTGCTGTATCATATATATCTCCAGCAATAATAATTAAGTCTGGATTCTCTTCTATCATTGCTTCAACAAACTGTGACAAAATATAACGTTGATCTTCTAAAAAGCTATGACTATTGAGTCGCTTGCCTAAATGCCAATCTGCCGTATGAATAATTTTCATATTTTCACCTCAAATGAATCATTTTCTTATATGACAAAATAAAAAGCAGGTCACATACCGAATGGCTATGATCACTGCTTTGTTGCAAAAGTCTCTTAATGAACTACGTCGTATGGTGAAACATACGTTTTTTTAACTGTTGATATCGCCACAGCATCGCTAAACGCCACGGTAATAGCATACTGAATGCAAGTAAGAAAAACATACCTGCAAGCTCTCCTGCATCAATAGAGTTCCCTAGAAAGACTTTGAGCACTGTACGAATCACTAATAATGACACGAGTACAACAGGAAACGCTTTTGATTTTTTTAAGTAAATCTCATTTTTTTTCACTTCGAAATGAGAAGTGAACATCAATACTGTTGAAAAGATCACACCCACTACAATTGATTCTACAATTTCTGTATGCGTCAATCGAAAATAAGGGACAACGTACATTAGTGCACCTGTCGACATAAAAACAGGTGGCAAAATAATCTTCTTTATATTCACTGGATACTGTTGTGCTTTCATACGCACAACAATCACAGCAGCCCCCATGACAAATGCTACTATGATTGAAAATACTAAATAGCTCAAAGTGTTGCCTCCTCAAGTATCGGACTATAAATGATATGCATATCATCCGTACATTCATATGTATTTCCATTTAAAATTGTTACTTTTATTATAGCCATATTTCATTGCACAGCAAAGTAAAAAGCAAGGAAATCCATGTATGTGTCACCATCGATTCCCTTGCTTATCTAAGTAAAAGCTATTACATTTTCTTTTCCATATTTTTGTTCATCATTGTCATCATTTGATTGATTTTCTTTTGTGATGGTTTTTGTCCCATCTGCATCATCATCATACGTAACATCTCTTCATTAATAGGTGGGTTCTTTTTCAAATAATCCATCATATATTTACGAGCTAAGAAGAATCCACCAACAAGACCGATGATAAGTGCAATAACAATTAATAATATCGCTAACCATGTTGCCATCGTTTCACCCACTTTCTTTATCCTTTAGCATTTTACTAGAAATACCATTTGTTTTCAAGGTAATTCAAATGAATATACCTTAAATAACAGAAAAAAGAATTAGGACAAGAAAGCAATCAAACTTTCTATGCCCTAATCTGTTATGACGATTGAAATAATTGATTATAGTTGTTCAATCTCTGCTAAAACTTGCTCTTTAGTGAAACCGTATTTTTCAATTACTAAGTTGCCAGGCGCACTTGCACCAAAGCGATCGATACCAATTACTTTACCGTGCATACCGACATATTTGTGCCAACCTAAAGTCGCACCCATCTCAGCTGCAACACGTTTCTCAACATGTGGTAATAAAACTTCATCTTTATAAGCTTGTGGTTGTTGTTCAAATGCTTGCCAGTTTGGCATTGATACAACACGTACACCTTTACCTTGCTCAGCTAATTCTTTTGCTACGTCTACAAGTAGACTCACCTCTGAACCTGTCGCAAGCAATACGTATTCAGGTGTTGTTTCAGTCTCATAAACAACATATGCACCTTTACGTACACCCTCTTCAACCGCTGCAAAGTCAACATCCAAGACAGGCAATCCTTGTCTCGTCAATACTAAAGCAGTCGGTGTTGATTTAGATTCAAGTGCTACTTGCCAAGCAACACGTGTTTCGTTACCATCTGCTGGACGAATCACGTTTAAGTTAGGCATTGCACGTAAACCAGCAAGTTGTTCAACTGGTTCATGTGTCGGGCCATCTTCACCAACAGCAATTGAATCATGTGTGAAGATAAATGTTGAACCTAATCCCATTAATGATGATAAACGCAATGCAGGTTTAACGTAGTCACTGAATACGAAGAATGTCGCACCATATGGATGTACACCACCGTGTGCTGCCATACCATTGACTGCTGCTGCCATCGCAAACTCACGTACACCAAACCAGATATTTCTGCCACTACCATCTTCGGCAGAGAAGTCACCTTCTGCTTTTACATTTGATTTGTTAGATGAAGCTAAGTCAGCTGATCCACCAAAGAATGATGGCACTGCGGCACTAATCGCTTGAATCACTTCACCGGAGTCTGCACGAGAAGCGGCGTTATGACCCACTTCAAATTGAGGTAATGATGCTGCATAATCTTCTGGAAGTTCACCCGCAATGGCTGTTTTGAATGTTGCAGCAAGTTCTGGATATTTTTCTTCATATTTCTTAAATTCTGCTTCCCATGCAGCTTCATGAGCATCTGCACGTTCAATCATTGTTTCCTTGAAAATGTCATAAACAACTTCATCTACGTGGAATTGTTTATCCGCATCTAACGCGTAGTTATCAAACGTTAGTGCTCGTTCATCTGCACCTAATGGGGCACCGTGTGATGTATGGCTATTTGATTTGTTAGGAGAACCATATCCAATAATCGTCTTCACTTCGATAATTGTTGGTCCTGCTTGTTCTTTTGCTGTTTCAATCGCACGATCAATCGCTTCTAAATCATTACCATCTTCTACTAAAAGATGATTCCAACCGTATGCTTCAAAGCGTTGTTTAATATTTTCTGAAAATGATTTATTTGTTTTTCCATCTAATGAAATATCATTTGAATCATATAATGTGATTAACTTGTCTAACTTCAAGTGACCTGCTAATGAAGCAGCTTCATGTGAGATCCCTTCCATCAAGTCACCATCAGAAGCTAATACATATGTGTGATGATCTACGATAGAAATACCATCTTGATTGTATTTATCTGATAAGTGTTTTTCTGCCATTGCCATACCAACAGCCATTGCAAAACCTTGTCCTAATGGTCCTGTTGTAATCTCTACACCTTGTGTATGACGGAACTCAGGGTGCCCTGGTGTTTTTGAATCCCATTGTCTAAAGTTTTTTAATTCATCCAATGCTAAACCACCAGAAACATGTAAAAGACTGTAAAGTAGTGCTGATCCATGTCCAGCAGATAAGACAAATCTGTCTCTATTAAAGTATTGATCAGCTTTTGGATTGAAATTCAAATGACGTGTCCATAACGTATAAGCCATAGGTGCTGCACCCATAGGAAGACCCGGATGTCCTGAATTTGCTTTTTCAATTGCATCAATACTCAAAGCACGCAGTGTATTCACTGCTAAACTATCATTTTTATCAAACATAAAATTACTTCCTTTCTTTTTCTTTTCATAGCTATATTATACCCGAAACATAGATTAGAAACCTAGCAAATCAATGCTTCAATTAAAATATTCATGAAAATAGTGTGACAGTTACTTTCTCAAATTGTTTTGCTTCTGAATTGATTTCAATTTTTCAGGCGTCACATCGTTACCTTGTGGGTCGATTATTTTTGTTTGTTCAATCTGAGCCTTGAAGCTACCGCGAAATGTCTCTAAATACTCACTTCTTAATTTAGATTGTTCTTTCGCCTCAATTTCTGTTAATCCTTGCTCTTTTTTCTTTCTTGCAAGTTCATTAATACGATTTAATTTATCTTGGCTTAACATACCGTATTACCTCCGTTAATTTCTTTATAAAAATATAACAGAAGTACTGTGGAAAACCAAACGATTCATTCTAACGAAAACATTGACATCATTGTCGTTCACTTAGAAATACTTACTCTACACAAATCAGTTTTCTTTATACTTAATTAAAGCATTATTTACTTAACGTAATAGCAAACACACTCTCTTCATTACTGTGATCAGGTGCTGCTTCATATTGTTCTGTATTTTTAAGTGAGTGATCTGTCATTTCGTACGTCTGTTCCACCTGTTCGTTTTGACTTGCCATAATAAAGAAAGCAAAACACAAGATGATAGAGACTAGGAATACAATTAAAAACAGTGTTAACTCGTGATATTTTTGTTGAATCATTCTCATACACTCCTCGAACATTTGTTTGTATTAGTAATCTAACAGAACAAGCGTTCCGTGTCAACAAAAAGACGAACAAATGTTTGTTCTTGTTCGTGTGATATGCTATAATAGCTTTAAATTCAATAGAGGAGTGCTATTTATGAGGGAATTAACGAAGAGACAGAGTGAAATATTTGAATTCATTAAACAAGTTGTACATTCTAAGGGATATCCACCGAGTGTTCGTGAAATAGGAGAAGCAGTTGGCTTAGCTTCAAGTTCAACTGTTCACGGTCATCTTTCTCGTTTAGAAGAAAAAGGATATATTCGTCGTGACCCAACGAAACCACGTGCTATCGAGATTGTGAGTGAACTCATGGGTGAACCAGTCAATATGGAAGCAACTATTTTCGTTCCAGTGATTGGAAAGGTCACTGCCGGTGTCCCAATTACGGCTGTTGAGAATGTAGAAGAGTATTATCCATTACCCGAACATTTCACTTCCACACATAACGGCCAAATTTTTATATTAAACGTTGTTGGTGACAGTATGATTGAAGCAGGCATTTTAGATGGTGATAAAGTGATTGTTAGAAGTCAATCTATCGCTGAAAATGGAGATATTATTGTTGCTATGACTGAAGAAGATGAAGCGACAGTAAAACGATTCTTTAAAGAGAAAAATCGTTATCGATTACAACCAGAAAATAGTATGCTCAGTCCTATTTATCTGGACCATGTGACTGTTTTAGGAAAAGTTGTCGGTCTTTTTAGAGAAATGTAGTTCGTTTTTCACCCTTTCTCTCAATGACACTCCTCAGTCAACGTCAAAAAAGCTCGGACACACGAATGATGTGTGTCCGAGCTTTTCTTATTAGTCTCTATCACCGTTAAAAATTGAGTTTTTAACAATTACATAGTCCACTTTTCTTAATGCACCGACATCTTTACCGCCTGCATAAGAGATAGAACTTTGTAAGTCTTCTTGCATTTCTTTCAATGTATCTTGAAGTGAACCTTTATGTGCAACAAACATTTTTTTGCCTTCAACGTTTTTACGTTCACCTTTTTGATACTCAGATGCACTACCAAAGTATTCTTTATACTTTTTGCCATCCATTTCGACTGTTTCACCTGGTGACTCTTCATGCGCTGCAAATAATGAACCAATCATTACCATTGATGCACCAAAGCGAACTGATTTAGCGATATCGCCATGCGTACGGATACCACCATCTGCAATAATTGGTTTACGTGCTGCTTTACTGCAATGGTTAATTGCAGCTAATTGCCAGCCACCTGTACCGAAACCTGTTTTGATTTTTGTAATACAAACACGACCTGGTCCAATACCAACCTTCGTTGCATCTGCACCTGCGTTTTCTAGTTCACGAACACCTTCTGGCGTCCCTACATTACCAGCGATAACGAATGTTTCTGGTAAGTGCTCTTTTATGTGTTGAATCATATTGATAACTTGATCTGAATGACCGTGAGCAATATCAATTGTGATATACTCTGGTTTCAATCCTTCAGCTTTAATGTTTTTAACAAATTCAAATTCAGGGTCTTTTACACCAACTGAGATCGAAGCGAATAAACCTTTCTCATGCATGCGTTTTATAAATGGAATACGTGCTGCTTCATCAAAACGGTGCATAATGTAGAAATAATCATTTTCCGCAAACCATTCTGCCAACTGTTCATTCATAACCGTTTGCATGTTTGCAGGTACAACAGGTAATTTAAATCTTCTAGGCCCAAATTGGATAGATGTGTCAATTTCTGAACGACTTTTCACGATGCTTTTGTTTGGAATTAGTTGTATATCTTCATAATCAAAAATTTTCATGTTTAAAAAACCCCTCATTTATTTTATCCATATGATAATATACTATCATTAACGGATAAAGTAAACAAAGGGAAGCAATTTTACCAGCTAGATTTTTTAACGCCAGGTATTTGGCCTTTATGTGCATACTCGCGGAATGAAATTCTAGACATTTCAAATTTACGCATCACACCACGTGGACGACCTGTTACTTTACATCTTCTTGTCAATCTTGTTGGTGATGAATCACGTGGAAGTTTACGAAGTGCTTCATAATCACCTTTCGCTTTTAATTCACGTCTTAATTCAGCGTATTGCGCAACTAACGCTTCACGCTTTGCTTCTTTTGCTATTTTAGACTTTTTAGCCATATTTATACCACCTTTTTATAAATCGTAATCATTACGTTTTATATATTAGCATATTTTCTTTTATAAACGCAAGATAAAATGTTGGCAAATATAAAAAAGCGTGATAAAATAATAAATCGTAATGGTTTCAATTTATTATGTACTAAAGGAGGGAAAACCATGCGTATTAATGTAACTTTAGCTTGTACAGAATGTGGTGACCGTAACTATATCACAACTAAAAATAAACGTACAAACCCAGAGCGTATCGAAATGATGAAATATTGCCCAAGATTAAACAAACACACTTTACACAGAGAAACAAAATAATAACGGCATATCACGACTAATCAAAAATACGACAAAAAAGGTGAGCATTCAAAGTGCTCACCTTTTTATTATGAAGATTATTTTAAATCTCCTAAAATTTCATCTAACTGATCTGCCATACCAAGTGCATTAGCGACACCGATACCATATTCTGGATCTGCTTGATAACAATGGCGAATATGACGATGTTTTACTTCGTCTGTTGTACCCTCCATCTCATTGGCAGTATTTTCAAAAATACGCTGTTGTTGTTCGGGTGTTTGCAGGCGGAATAGCTTACCGGGTTGCTCAAAGTAATTATCATCATCTTCTCTAAAGTCATACTCATAAGCCGCTCCTTCAATATCCAATGGCGCACGTTTATATTCTGGTTGATCTTTAAAAACACCTGTACTGTTTGGGTAGTAATGTGTAGAACCGCCACCATTCCCATCTAAGAAACGCATTTGACCATCTCTACTGAACGGACAAATATTTTCTACACCGACACCTTTAGGTTGATTCACTGGGATTTGCCAATGGTTAACACCTAAGCGATATCTTTGTGCATCACCATATGAGAAAAGTCGTCCTTGCAACATTTTATCCGGTGAAAAATCAATACCCGGAATGATGTTTGTAGGTGCAAATGCCGCTTGTTCTACATCCATGAAGTAGTTATCTGGGTTTCTATTTAATTCAAATTCTCCTACTTCAATTAATGGATATTCATCCTTAAACCATACTTTTGTCAAATCAAACGGGTTATCTTTATGTTGACGTGCTTGTTCTTCCGTCATGACTTGAATATACATTTTCCACTTAGGGAAGTCACCCTTTTCAATGGCTTCAAACAAATCTCGTTGTGAAGATTCACGGTCTTTGGCAATCACTTGAGCCGCTTCATCAGGTGATAAGTTTTCAATACCTTGTTGTGTTCTAAAGTGGAACTTCACCCATACACGTTCATTGCTATCATTAATCATCGCATATGTGTGCGAACCAAAGCCGTGCATATGACGATAACCTTTTGGAATACCGCGATCTGACATTAAGATTGTTACTTGATGCAATGCTTCTGGTAAAGAAGTCCAGAAGTCCCAGTTATTTTGAGCACTGCGCATGTTCGTTCTTGGATCTCTCTTAACCGCATGATTCAAACTCGCAAATAGTTTTGGATCTCTGAAGAAAAAGACAGGAGTGTTGTTGCCTACTAAATCCCAGTTTCCTTCTTCAGTATAAAACTTTAATGCAAAGCCACGAATATCACGCTCTGCATCAGCTGCACCACGTTCACCTGCTACTGTTGAGAAACGTGCGAACATCTCTGTTTGCTTGCCAACTTCTGAAAAGATCTTTGCTGAAGTATACTGCGTGATATCATTCGTTACAGTAAACGTTCCAAATGCACCTGATCCCTTTGCGTGCATACGTCGTTCAGGAATGACTTCTCGATCGAAATGTGCCATCTGCTCAAGAAAGTACCAATCTTGCATGAGCAGTGGACCACGTTGTCCGGCTGTCATTGAATTCTCTCTGTCGCCTACTGGATGCCCAAATAAGCCTGTTAGTTTCGAATCATCATGGTTACTCATAGAAAAACCTTCTTTCTTATTTATAATAATTCTAATTTAAGTACTATCTATATTATACCCGTTTTTTTATATTTTAAAAGTAAATCAAAAAGTGATTATCGACGAATTTTCAAAAAATTTTGCTTTTTTCCTTTAAAGTTGTAAATTCCTGTTGAATATCATAAGAATAGCAAGTACAATAGATAGAAATCTTTAATTATATGAGGAGCAGATGCTTATGGAAGAAAAGAATTTAAACAGAGGACTGCAGTCCAGACATATTACCATGATTGCAATTGGTGGCGCGATTGGTACAGGCCTATTCGTTGCAACTGGTAGTGTCATTGCCCAAGCTGGACCAGGGGGCGCCATCCTAGCATATTTAATCATTGGAATTATGCTGTACTTTTTAATGTCATCAATCGGTGAAATGGCAACATTTTATCCTGTTTCTGGATCCTTTAGTAGTTACTCTACTCGATTTGTTGACCCATCATTAGGTTTTACTATGGGATGGTTATATTGGACAATTTGGTCACTCGTTACAAGTATTGACGTGATTGTTGCATCCAACGTTTTAGGCTATTGGGATGCCTTCCATTTCTTCTCTCCACTTGTTTGGAGTATTATTTTCTTATCTATCATCTTTCTACTGAATGTTTTCTCTGTTAAAGCATTTGGTGAAGCAGAGTTTTGGTTATCGCTTGTAAAAGTTATCACGATTATCATTTTTATCATTTTAGGGATACTGATGATTTTCGGCATTTTAGGTGGTAATTATTATGGATTCAAAAACTATACAGTTGGTGAAGCACCATTTGTTGGCGGTATTTCTGGATTTTTAAGCGTACTGCTCATCGCTGGGTTCTCTGTCGGTGGTAGTGAGGTTGTTGCCGTAGCAGCTGGTGAATCTGACAATCCTAGAAAGTCAATGCCTCGTGCAATTAAGCAAGTTTTCTGGCGTATACTGTTATTCTACGTACTTTCAATTGCGGTAATCTCTGGAATACTAGCTTACACAGATCCAACGCTATTAAACGAACATAGTTCAATCACACAAAGTCCATTTACAATTGTATTTGATAAAGTTGGTATTTCATTTGCAGCTTCCGTTATCAATGCCGTCATTCTCACAACACTGTTATCAGCGGCAAACTCTGGGATTTTTACAACAAGTCGTATGCTTTATTCATTGAGTGAAAATAAACAAGCACCTAAGTTTTTGAGCAAAATTAACCGTCAAACTAAGTTACCGATGAATGCATTACTTACGACATTTACATTTATCACAGCAGTTACAGTGTATGCTAATTATAATACTGAAAGTGTTGTTGGCTTATTAAATATTATCGGTGCATTGATTACTGTTGTTTGGGCATCAAGTGTTTTGGCACAATTCCGATTAAGACGTGCCATCAACGTTCAACAAAAAGATATCGATCAATTATTACCATACAAAGCACCGTTTTTCCCATTTGGTCCGATACTCGTATTTGTTACAATTCTATTCCTTATTCTAGGAAGTTCTGCAGAGGCCATTATTCACTTTGATGTCCCAAAATTGGCTCAAAATTTATTGCCAATTTTAATTTTATTCATCATCTATATCACACATAAAATGATTCATAAAACGAAGGTCATTCCATTAAATGAAATCGACTTGAGTGAACATGAATCGTATAAATAACTTACACAAGGACTTGGAGCCGAGACACAGTGCTTAGCTCCTCTTTTTAATTTGTAGACATCATAATCATGCAATAGCCCTAATCTTTTACTATTTTATCCTTTTTATAAATAATGTATAATTAAAGTAACAACAAATAAAGGTGGTTTTATTATGGTTGGACAAACAAACCTTTTCGATGATGTGCTTAAAACAGAAGAACGCTTCGTTATTGTTGTACAATCACTTGAAGAAAAACAAGGTCAATTATTAAAACGTACCTTGCGAGAGTACAGCAGTTTGACACATGAACAAATGGAAAACCTTTATCAGCATTTAAAAGATTTGTACTTGGATGTTCCTTTTGAAGAAAACCAATCTGCTTTTGCCATTACAATCTATACAAATCAAGATTATGCAGCTGACTATATATATGCGCATATTAAGCGCCATCGTGGTCAAAAAGAATGGACACATACAGCAAAATAGTATAAAAACAGTGAAGCAGATTTTTCCACTTCACTGTTTTTTTATTTATTGATTAATCTGTAATTGAAATACCAATTAATTGTTCTAAAATATATGGAATTCCATCTTCATCATGACTCTTTGTGACAACATTTGCTTTTTCTTTAACGATGTCTAATGCATTCCCCATAGCAACACCTGTTCCAACTGTTTCAATCATATCCAAGTCGTTGGCACTATCACCAAATGCAATCATACTGTCCACAGAGAGATTTAATTGTTCAGCCAGTCGTTTGATAGCCGCTCCTTTAGATACACCTTTACTCATAAATTCAAGGAAAAATGGCTTACTGATTGTCACTGTTAATTCATCAGTAAATTGTGTGGTTTGTGTTGCCAACATCTCAGCAATCTTCTCTTCATTATCAACAGCCATCGCTTTCGGTACATCTGTTTGTACATGTGCTTTAATATCATCTACCTGAATCATCGGCATACCCGTCAGTTGTGATTCAACGTCCATATACTTATGTTCTCCTTCAACGACAATCTGGCCATTATAATAAGTTAAAACGAGCATATTATTTTCTCTACAAAAGTCAACGATACGATCAAAGTTTGTTTTAGAAACCGTTTGTTTTGCAATGACAGTTTGATTGGCAAAATCCAATGTTTGCCCACCATTATAACTCATAATATAACTACCATACTCATCTAACTTTAATTCTTTAGCAACACTTAACATCCCTTCAGTTGGGCGTCCTGAAGCAAGTGTTAATTTGTAGCCTTGCTGTTGTACTTTCAATAAATACTCTTTCGTTAACGGTGATACGTTATTGTTTGATGTCAATAATGTGTCATCCATGTCAAAAATAATTAAATCTGTCTTCATATTTATTCTACTCCTTTTCATTTATATCTTACAATAGGCTGTCTAATTATGATACTGATATGAGAAGAAAGTCACAAACTTATAAGAAATCTATAATTTGGATAATATACATAGAAAAACAGGACGGCTTAACTGCCATCCCGTTCTTATCAATCATCCTATTGTAATCACAATTAACTTTTATGCATTGCCTGGCTAATAACACCTTCCGTATTCACCGTCACAAGTTCTGAATGGCAATTTTTAAAAGATTGTCGTAACGCACGCACAAGTGGCCCACTCTTTTCCTTTTTCACCATTGTCATAATCGTTGACCCTGCTCCAGACATGACTGTGGCATAAGCATCAAATTCGTGTGACATTTTTTTCACTGCTTCGAATTCATGAATGAGATGCTGACGATATGGTTCATGCAATCCATCTCGTTCCATCATCTTCCCTGCTAAGTCATAATTATGTTGAATCAATGCGCTAATCATCGTATTGCTGATTGCGCTAAACTTCACAGCATCTTTATGACTGATTTGTTCAGGTAGCACTGCACGTGACTTTTCTGTTTCTAATTCATACTCTGGGATCGTCAAAATGAAGTCAACATCTGGAATATCTATGTGTGCTACGTCCGTTACATTCGTTTCAACATCATGATAACCGACTACCAATCCGCCATAAATCGTCGGTGCAACATTATCCGGATGTCCTTCGATTTCAGTTGCCAATTGCAACAACTCATACTTCGACAATTCAATATCACCAAAATAGTTTGCAATATATAGTGCTGCAATAAGTGCTGATGCTGATGACCCCAAACCTCGTGCAAGTGGAATATCACTGTACAACCGAATCTCTAATGTAGGTAGCTTTACATCAAACTTTTTTGCTACCCACTGCGCAGTCTTATAAATATAGTTTGATTCATCTTCTGGTAGACCATATAAATTCGGACCTTCATGATGAAACTTCCATTGCTGTGCACGAATTGGTTGTGCATCTACATATAAAAATTTGTTTAGTGCCATACCAATGGAATCAAAGCCACATCCGAGATTCGCCGTTGAAGCGGGTACTTTTAAGCTCAACTTGTTTTTCATCATTTTAATGCATCCTTAATATATTGTATGATTTCTGCTTTGTTATTCGGCAATGCTTGAATTGGATTTTCTAATAATCCGATGGCTGTATCTGGGTCTTTTAATCCGTTTCCTGTTAATACCGCAACAACTTTTTGACCTTTTTCTAATTTACCTTGACGGTGTAATTTGATGAGTCCTGCAATAGATGCATTGCTCGCAGGTTCACTGAAGATACCTTCTTTTGATGTCATCAACTGATATGCTTCCAAAATCTCTTCATCTGTAACAGCATCAATTAAACCGTCAGACGTTTGAATCGCATCAACTGCTTTATCCCAACTTGCTGGATTCCCAATTCGAATCGCTGTCGCAATAGTTTCAGGATTTTTTACAACTTTATTTTGAACAATCGGTGATGCCCCTTCTGCTTGGAAGCCAAACATTTTTGGTAGACCACTTTGTGTATGTTCATTGTACTCTTTGAAACCTTTCCAATAAGCGGTGATATTACCTGCATTACCAACTGGAATTGCTAATACATCAGGTGCAACACCATCAAACTGTTCTACAATTTCAAATGCTGCTGTTTTTTGACCTTCAATACGATATGGATTGACTGAGTTCACCAGTTCAATTTCACCATCTTGTGCGATTTCTTTTACAATCTCAAGCGCTTCATCAAAATTCCCTTCGATAGAAACAATTTGCGCACCATACATCACTGCTTGTGATAGTTTTCCTAGTGCAATCTTTCCTTCTGGTATAACAACAATTGCTTTCATGCCTGCTCTTGCCGCATAAGCCGCTGCTGATGCCGAAGTATTGCCCGTAGAAGCACAAATAACCATCTTACGTCCTTGTTCTTTCGCTTTTGTAACTGCCATCACCATACCACGGTCTTTGAATGATCCAGTTGGGTTCGCACCTTCATATTTTACATATAGTTCAATTCCTAGTAACTCAGACATCTTATCACAATAAATAAGTGGTGTGTGACCTTCATTCAACGTTACGTTAGGCGTATTTTCGTTTACAGGTAAATACCCTTCATATTCTTTTACAAGACCTTGCCATAACTTCATCTTTCATCAAACTCCTTCAACCGAATAAAATTTTTCAACTTTGTAGCCTTCTATTGCATCTATCGCTGATGTCGGTAACTCATCCACACCGATGACAACAACTGCATATTGATGTTCGTTGAGCTGTTGTAATTGCAATGTTTTGTGGAACGGGAGATGTCCTTTAATATCTGATTCAATTTGCTTTTCTGATGCTTCTGGACAGTTGACAACGAAATAGTAGCTTTCTTTTTCTTTAATCGTTTGCGGTTCATTCGAATCCATCATTTGCTTCGTCTTTTCCGTTGTTAATTCAAAATGTGGTGGTAATGTATGCAAGTTCGATTCAAACTGCAATGATACATTCAGTAGGTCACTGACTACGGCAGAACCAGTTGCCAAACTTCCTGCACCTTTTCCATAAAACATCGTTTCACCAACTGCATCACCGATGACATAAATCGCATTGTATTCATTTTCAACCGCTGCTAATTGATGGCTATTAGCAATTAAAGTTGGTTTCACAGAAGCTTGTACGACACTATGCTCATACGTTCCTTTACCAATTAATTTGATCTTATAACCAAGTGCTGTTGCTGCTTGAATATCATCCGTCGTCACTTGACTAATACCTTCAGTGTGGACATCCGCTAACTTAATGACTTGGTTAAATGATAAATAGGATGTGATGACTACCTTACGTGCCGCATCAATGCCTTCAACATCATCTGTTGGATCGACTTCGGCAAATCCTAACGCTTGCGCTTCTTGTAGTGCATCTTCATAGGCAGCACCCTCTTCAGTCATTTTCGTCAAAATGAAGTTCGAAGTCCCGTTAAAGATCCCCATAAATTTACTGATGTTATTGGCATTTAAGCCATTATTAATCGCATTGACGATTGGAATACCACCTGCAACACTTGCTTCATATTTTAGAGCAACACCGTTCTCCTGTGCTAAATCCTCTAACACACGCAAGTGGACAGCTAGTAAGTCTTTATTGGCTGTAATTACATGCTTTTTCTGTGACAATGCTGCTTTCAACCAATCTACGGTCGGCTCAATACCACCCATCACTTCAATCACAATATCAACATCATCGTCATTTAAAATATCATTTACATCTTCAGTTAAATGATATTGTGAAATATTAAGCGAACGTTTTTTTGATTTATCACGAACAAGAATATGTTTGATCTGAATGTCTTTCTGAATGGTTTCTTTAATCTGTTGATGATTTTCTTCTATAATTTTCACCACACCAGACCCCACAGTACCAAGTCCTAATAATGCAACATTGAGCTGTTTCATGTAATATCCCTCCGATAGTTTCAACTAAATTCTTTACTACATATTGAAATATCAATAAATATAGTTTAGTATATGTTCATTCCTAAAGTTTGTAAAGTTCTAAAAATTTAAAAAGATATCTCTATAATACCATTTCTCAGTATAAAACTGAATAGGGAATCCCATTAGAATAGAAAGGTTGTAATAAGTTATGAAAGTATCTAAATTTGGTGGAAGTTCAGTCGCTTCAGCTGAACAAATTAAAAAAGTATTAAATATTGTCAATAGTGATGATGATAGACGTATCATTATTGTGTCAGCACCGGGTAAACGTCACGATAAAGACATTAAAGCAACCGACCTATTAATTAGGCTTTATGAAAAAGTTATCAATGGGTTAGACTATCAATCGAAAAAACAAGAAATCCTAGATCGGTTTGATGACATTATTCGAGAACTCAATCTTCAAACAGATTTATTAGAAAAAATAGACGATACACTCGAACAACACATCAGCGAACTAGCAGATCAACCATCACGATTACTGGATGCTCTAAAATCATCAGGCGAAAACTTCAATGCCCAAATTATCGCAGCTTATAACGATGCTCAAGGTGTGCCGACTATTTATATGTCACCCAAAGACGCTGGAATTATCGTAACCGACGAACCGGAAAATGCTCAAATATTAGAGTCGAGTTATGACAAGATTGAACAGCTTCGTCATACGAAAGAAAAAATTATTATTCCCGGATTTTTCGGCTATTCAGAAACGAATCATATCGTAACGTTTCCACGTGGTGGCTCAGATATTACTGGTGCTATCGTTGCGCGTGGTGTCCATGCAGATCTCTATGAGAATTTTACAGATGTGTCAGGAATTTTCCGTGCCAATCCTACAATTATCAAGTCGCCTGAAATTATCAACGAGATTACTTACCGTGAAATGCGAGAGCTTTCTTATGCAGGGTTCGGTGTCTTCCACGATGAAGCATTGCAACCTTTATATCGTTATCGTATTCCAGTCGTTATTAAAAATACAAACAGACCTGATGATCCAGGTACGTATATCGTACATGATAGAGAAATTAATCGTCATAGAGTCGTGACTGGAATTAGTTGTGACAAAGGATTTACAAGTATTAATATCAAAAAATATTTGATGAATAGACAAGTCGGTTTCTCATTAAAGATTTTAAATATCCTTGCAGAAAACAATATCTCATATGATCATATGCCATCTGGTATCGATAATATTAGTATTATCATGCGCACTTCTCAATTGGCTGGTAAAGAAGAAAAAGTATTGAACGAAATTCGTTCACAATGTGAAATTGATGAATTGAATGTTGAACATGACTTAGCTATTTTAATGGTTGTTGGAGAAGGTATGAGTGCAGTTGTTGGAACAGCGAATAAAATTACAACCGCATTAGCAGCAGCAAATATTAACTTGAAAATGATTAACCAAGGTTCTTCTGAAATTTCAATGATGTTCGGTATTTCTAACAAAGATGCTGAAGCAGCAGTTAAAGCATGCTACTTGAATTGTTATTTATAACAGATTAGGATATCTTAAAATTTACTTTCTGGGAATTAATAGTACGGATACTAGAAGCTGTCTCAGCCGCTTTCAGAAATAATATAGGGCTACGTAGTACGTTTATGAAAAAGGTACTCTCGTAGCCCTACTTTTTATATGTTCAAATGAAATATACATATACGCTTATGTCTAAATGAAATAATCAGTTTTTCAAAGGATTAATTTCAAAATCTCTTAAATTCCAATAAAAAATATTATATTCGTATATCTTCATGACTTATGTTAAGAAAAATGATTTTTTGCTACTAATTTTTTTGTTTTTATATTTAAACTTTCTCTATTATTATTAAATAATTGAAATTGATTTGTTTTTTGGGTAAAATTCTTTATGTAAAGTGTAAAGTATCTCTTATGCTATAAGTCATTTATCGCTTACATTTGTCAATATTTAAAATTTTTCTTTTAAAAGTATAAAAAATTTAATATAATAAGTTGTGCAGTTCACAGGGTTATGATAAGGAGTGGAAGAATGAAAAACGGTTATAAAATGGATTCAGAACAAATTTTTTTCTATGAATCCTATCGAAAAAAAATTATCAGTGAAATAAAAAAACAATTCGGCCTAAAACTTAATGATATTTTGTTTCTCTATCACCTTAAATCAGCAAACAGCAAACGTATTTCACTTCATAAAGTGAAACAATCCATTGATTTTAGTCTTATGGAAGTACATAAATCATTAACTGCATTATCTGAAATGGAAATTATCGGAAAAGAACGTTCGACAGAAGATGAACGTAAAGTTTTCATCACCTTTACAGATGAGCAGTATCAAAGAATGAATGAAATACTTAAAGACTTCGATCAAATTCAAAAATCTATTTTGACAGAATCTTAATTAATAAAATACGTTATAAACATAAAAGTCTCAGAACAGTACGATATGTACTATTCTGAGACTTTTTATCGTTCCCAAATATTAAGTTGTTTCTTTTGCGCTTCTTTTTGTGCCTGTTCAATTACAATACGATACTTATCATTAGGCGCATAAAACTTCGCTCGTGCAAGTCCTTCTTTTGCGAGCATGGCATTAAACATGTCATCTCCAAGCCAAACGTATGCAAGTGTACGACCATAACGATCTGTTTTTTCACGATCGTATTCCAATCTTACTTGTTGATTTGTAAGATGTCGTTTCGTGAAGTCAGATGCTGCCTTTCCATATGGTTGAACGGGTGTATTCGGTTTTACCGTTTCTGGCGTATCAACCCCAATTAGCCGCACTCGTTCATCCTCATGCCCCGGTTTACTAACGATAATCGTATCTCCGTCTATGACACGTTTTACAGTATACATTTCCTCTTCTGAACTCGAGGTAGTATCTGAAAAAGGACCCGACTGATTGATATATTGAAAGCCCAGTACACCAATTGCGATAATTGCTACAATAATAATTGATAATTTTTTGTCCATGCTGTCACCTTCATCTTTTCTTCTAAATAAGCATATCACTTTTGTTTCAAGGGTCAAGCGTTATTTTTTATAAATATACAGAATGATTTACCTTTTATAAAGAGATGTTATAATTAAAGTAATAGGAGTGAAATGTATGAAAACACTTAAAGAAAATTATATGTCGTTAACTATTATTATTTTTGCAGTCATTGTGAGTTTTGTTCTACAAACATATTTTAAGTTACCACTCATTGCCGGTGCATTTATTGGTGTATTACTTGGTATTGTATGTGGTTTTATCCTTCAAATGATCAAAAGTAAGCGCAACAAAAATGAAAAGTCCGAACCACATTAAGATGATGGTTTGGACTTTTTTTCTCATTGAGATGATATTGATTTTTGTTACTAAGATTTCTTAGCATTCCAGATTCGAACACCCATTGCAATTGTGGGAATTATCATGACGACTAGTACGATATAATACAGTGTTACAATGATATTTTCTTTTGAAACGGGTACAACTAAACCTACAAGATTGATTAAAACTAAAATACCGAGATTAATCATTAAACAAATCAGCAAATCTGTCACAGTAGAGATACCTTTATAATTAAAAGCATTCAACCAATATTCTTTATATACGCGCATACAATCTCCTCATTTGAAGATCTTTGATGAAGTAGGATCAGCATATCACTCTTTATCACAAATTATCATTGCGTCAATGAGTGATGCCTTTCTTAACATCATACATATTTTAAAAAAAGCATTTCTCCGTCCACTAAAAAACAGAGAAATGCTTTTCATTTATAATATTATACAGGCGATCTACTTATTTTTCAAATCAAACCTATCTCATTAAAACTTATAACTCACCGAATGTGATTACGTCTCGAGCGATCATGACTTCTTCGTCAGTCGGGATGACTAAAACTTTTACTGGAGAATGAGGGTAGTTTAATTCAGCTTCTTTACCACGTAATCCTTCGTTTTTACGTGGATCCCAATAAACACCCATGAATTCTAAGCCTTCTAATACACGTGCACGTACAACGTCTGAGTTTTCACCTACACCCGCAGTGAAGATGATGACATCGACACCGTGCATACGTGATGCATAAGTACCCATATATTTATGAATACGTGATGCAAAGATTTCTAAAGCGAGTTTCGCACGTTCGTCACCTTCGTTAGCTGCTTGCTCAATGTCACGTAAATCAGATGAAGTACCAGTGATACCTAATAGACCTGATTCTTTGTTGAATACATTGATAACTTCTTCAGCAGTTTTGCCAGTTTTTTCCATAATGAATGGAATTAATGCAGGGTCAAGGTTACCAGAACGTGTTCCCATTGTAACACCTGCTAACGGTGTGAATCCCATTGATGTATCGATTGACTCACCGCCATCGATAGCAGTAATAGAGGCACCGTTACCAATGTGACAAGAAATCATACGTAATTCTTCAATTGGTTTACCTAAAATTTCTGCAGCACGTTGTGACACATATTTGTGGCTTGTACCGTGGAAGCCATATTTACGGATACCATAGTCTTTATAGTAGTCATACGGTAAGCTATAAAGATATGCTGATTCCGGCATTGTTTGGTGGAATGATGTATCGAATACTGCAACGTGTGGGATATTCGGTAAAAGCTTTCTGAATGCATTAATACCCATTAAGTTTGCAGGATTGTGTAAAGGTGCTAAGTCAGCTAAAGCTTCGATTTGGCTTGCTACTTCATCAGTGACAAGTGCTGATTCTGGGAATGTTTCCCCACCATGTACAACACGGTGACCTGTACCGTCAATATCATTGATGTCATTAATCACACCATGTTTTTGGAAGCTATCTAACATAATGTTTACTGCTTCTTCATGGTCTTTAATGTCTTTAACATCTTTGACTTTTTCTCCATTCACTTCAATTGTAAAGATTGAATCGTTAAGTCCAATACGCTCAATTAAACCTTTAGTAACTAATTTTTCTTCTGGCATTTCAATCAATTGGAACTTTAATGATGAACTACCAGCGTTAATCGCCAAAATTAACTTAGACATAGGAACGTCCTCCAATATATTTAAATTTATCCACATCTATTTAACCATTAATACAGTTGTAATTCAAGAGTATTACAGGTTATTTTAATGATTTTCAGAACGCCACTCTTTTAATTCCGCCAAGAAGTTCTGGAAAAGTTGCGGATTCTTGAAATCAGGGATATTTGCCAATAAAACCTCAACAGGTTTAGTAACCCCTTGCTGCTTACGTTGTAATACGAGAATTGACTTTTGTGCATTTTTACTTTTAAACAAATTAGCAGGAAGATTTAAAAATGCTTGCATTTCCGTTTCTGTTGCAATGAAATTTTCTAACTGTTTCACATGTTCGCCTTCAAAAAGTTGTGTCGGAACAACGAGAAATGCATAGCCAGTTGGTTTGAGCGCTTGAACAGCTTGCTCAATAAATAAATAATGTGCGTAACTGTGTCCTTCACCAAACCCTAACTGCATTTGATGGCTTCGCTCGTCTAAGGGATAATAGCCGATTGGTAAATCTCCTACTACAATATCCGCTTCTTCAAAAGGTAACGGCATAATTGCATCCTGTGGGTATACATCAAATGAAATTTCTAAAAAGTTAGCAAGATGAATACTTAATCGTGACAATACTGGATCAACTTCTACAAGGTGATGCATCACTGTTACATCTTTTAAGACATCGTGAATTGTGGCACTCAGGTGTCCAGAACCACTTCCTAAGTCTGCAATATGCATTTCTTTCGTATCTTCTTCAAATTGTGAAATAAGAAAACCAACGACTAAACCAATCGTATCAGGCGTAATCTGATGGTTCGCTTGTACTTCTTCTTGTTGTAATTGACTTAAATAAGCAAATTGAAATGCTTTTCGTCTATCCTGAAAATTTGCAGATTCTAGCAATGAACGTTCATTTGTATAAAAGTGTTCCATCGCTAAACCTAGATTTTCAATAAAACTCTGCCCATTCTCTTCGTTTAAAGCTTTTGTTTTTTCATCAAGTCGCTGGAATAATTGCTCCATGATAGATGGTGATTGTGTCATAAGTTACGCCCTTTCAATAATTCTCATCTATTTCTAGCATAATAAAAAATGAAGGTTGAGACAAGTAGAACCCTCTAGCGTCTCAACCTCTTCTTGTGATTAAATATTTTGATATGCTTCTAATGCCGCATCAAAGTTTGGAAAATCTGTACCTTCTGGAACAATTTCTTTATATACGACTTTGTTATTTTCGTCTAGAACGAATACTGCACGTGCTAACAACATTAAACCATCCATTAGTACACCATAATTTTTAGCAAATGAATGTGATTGATAGTCACTTAACGTAATCACGTTGTCTAAACCGTTACTAGCACACCATCTTTTTTGTGCAAACGGTAAGTCAACTGATATTGTTAAAACGTAACCATCTTCATCGTTAGCTTGTTCATTAAATTGACGTGTCTGTTGATCACATACACCTGTATCAATAGAAGGTACCACACTGATTAATTTCTTTTTACCTTCGTAATCATCTAATGTTATTGGATTTAAGCCTTGATCTACCACTGTAAAATCAGGTGCTTGATCATTTACTTTCACTTCATCTCCAATCAAATCAACTGGTTGTTGTTTAAATGTAATTTGTGTCATTTGACTGCCTCCTTAGCCTTATATTTCATTCTCATTATAACGAGTTTGTGTTGATTTCGCATCCATTTCATTTTTATGATGTTTAATCTGTCTTAAGTATTTTTGCTTAACTACCACTGTATCGGCAAAATAATCATGAACACCGATATGTTTCGGTGTGAAAATCACTGCCAAATATGGTAATCCTAACATCACATTGGAAATAATTCGACCAATCCATTCTCTCATTAATACATCTGACCAAGATAAGGCTTCAATTTGATTTGTATACACTTTAATACCTAAAATCATTTTGCCTAAAGTTTGCTGGAAGAAGCGTGTCATTAATAAAAAGTATAAGAAATATATAAGCGCTTCTAACATATTTGCAACGTTGAAGTATGATATCCACAATTGCCATTCATCCATATTTGTTAATGCAAAAATAGGTTCTAAAATCATTTGTTTGACAGCCCAAAGTATGATGATATCAATAATATAGCTGAAAAATCTTCGTCCAAAGCCTGCATACAAAAAGGCATCTCGTTCATATGGACTCATAGGTACACTCGTCTGAGTTGATTTACTTTCTTCAAAACGTCTTTGTGTCGGATTGGTGTTTACGTATACTTGTTCTTCATTCATGTCACACACCTACCCTTCATATTTATACATAGGTCTCGTTTGTGTTTCATTGTTTAATATTGATTTCACTTGTTCAATATCTGCACGAATACCTTTGAAAAAGCTCTTCGCACCGAATAATGAGCCGAACCCCATATCAGCTTGATCATAGCTAATCACTTGTGCATCTTCTGCTTTTATCGCTTTTTTCAGATCCTTCAAAGATGCTTCTTTATATCCAATTTCATCAATAAGTCCATTACGCTTTGCTTGTTGTGCACTATATATTCGACCATCTGCTAATTCACGTACTTTAGATTCTGACATGTGACGACCTTTGACAATGACATCTATGAATTGATCATAGCTATCTTTATTAATAGATTGTAAAATATCGCGTTCTTCTTGTGTCATTTCTTTTGAAGGACTCATAATATCCTTATGTTCGCCTGATTTGATTGTGTTTGTTTTTACGCCAAGATTATTCAGTAATTCCGAGTAATCCATTGCTTGAGAAATCACACCAATTGATCCTGTGAGTGATTGTGGTCCTGCATATATCTTATCTGCAGGCGCTGAGATGTAGTAACCACCTGAAGCGGCCATCGTTTCCATTTGCACGTAAACCTTTTTACCTGAATCCTTCACTTCTTTTAATTTTTGATAAAATTCATCACTCGCATATGTACTACCACCTGGACTATCGACAGTTAAAAATACCCCTTTAATCGTGTCATCTTCTTTAATCGCATCCAACTGTTTCAAAGCCATTTGATGATCATAGCCTCCACTGGCAAATAATCCGCCACTCTGCATATCCACAATTTCACCTTTGACAGACAGTTTTGCAATTTGCTTGTTGCCATTGCCTTCTTCAACAACTGTACTCTTTGCTTCATCAATCATTGAAAGATTGGAATTAAAAACCGATGAAGCTAATGTTGTTACTGCGCTGGTCAAAATACCACTCAGTACAATCACAGCCGCAATAATAATTGCTACAATTCGTTTAGACATATAGATAACCACTCCTTAAATAATTGTTTGTTCCTATCATATCAAACCTCATTTAATTTGTAACAAGGTTATACTATATATGAAAAAGTTTCTTGTACCAAATGACAAAAACCTCTCAAACGGGGTTTCGAATGAGAGGTTTTACTATTTAAAAATGTGTCGTTGCATAGTCTAATAAGTTTTTCAATATCAGTATAGCTGTCACAACGACAAAAAGTACTTTGACGTAACCGACACCATACTTTAATGCAAACCACGCACCAAAGTATGACCCGATAACCATACTTGCCGCCATTGAAAGTCCGTAAAGATAATTGACATATCCAAGAAAGATAAAAAGTAGTAAGGCACCTATGTTCGATGCAAAATTAAGTACTTTAGCATTTCCTGCGGCGCTTAAAAAATCAAATCCAATCATCAAAAAAACAAACATAAGAAATGATCCGGTACCCCCACCGAGAAAACCATCATAAAATCCAATAATTGCTAATGCAAGTACAAAAACAATTAGTTTTCTCAATGATAATTTTTGATATGTACGTATGCTACCCCAATCCTTTTTCAGCAATGTATAGATTAAAACAATTGTTAGTATCACAATAACCAATGGTTTTAATAATGCAGCAGGTAGATAAACAGCAAGTATCGCACCACAAATCGAAGCGATAAACGATACTGGAAATAGCTTTGCTACGATTCCGAGATCAACTTTGCCAGAACGTAAATAACGAATGGCACTCGTAAATGAACCGAATGCACTGGCAAGTTTGTTCGTTCCGAGCGCAGTTGCAGGTGGTAATCCGATAGCAAGTAATGCAGGGATGGAGATTAATCCACCCCCACCGACTACCGCATCAATAAACGCTGCCAAAAAACCAAAAACTAAAATAATAGCAATCAATGTCCAATCCCATTCCATCAACATTTAACCATCCCCTTTATTCGGTTAATTATATTAGAATAAGTCTGCTTCCCAAGTTGTTTCAGTCTCTTCATGTACTTGGTAATTTTTATCAATTACCAATGTCTCAATATTTTCGACTGCACGATTCAACATTTCTTCAAAATCAAATCCTGATTCGTACTTCAACACTTTGTCATACTGTGGTTCAGTCACAGGATGCTTTGGCGTGAAAATAGTACAACAATCTTCAAACGGTTGGATAGATGTTTCAAACGTACCAATCGCTTTTGCTTTTGCGACAATTTCTTCCTTATCTAAAGAAAGTAACGGTCTCAATATCGGCGTTGACGTAACTGCATTAATCGCATACATACTTTTCAATGTTTGACTCGCTACTTGTCCTAGATTTTCCCCATTTACAATAGCGTCTGCTTCAATTTGATGTGCCAATTTGTCTGCAATGCGCAACATCATACGACGTGTAGACGTCATTGTATAGCGCTCATGGACTACTTTATGAATTTGTTTTTGGACTTCTGTAAATGGAACAATATGCAGTTTAATCGTACCGACACGTTCCGCCATAATTCGTGTTAGTTCAATTACTTTTTGTTTGGCTTTTTCACTTGTAAACGGCGGACTGTGGAAATGAATAGCTTCAATTGTCACACCACGACGCATGACTTCCATACCAGCAACTGGCGAATCAATACCACCTGACAGCATCAGCAATGTTTTGCCGCCTGTTCCAACTGGGAGTCCACCGATCGCTTCAATCGTACGATCATACATGTAAATCGCATCTAAACGAACTTCTACCATAATCTGATGATCAGGCTTACGAACATCAACGTGTAATCCAGGTACATGTTTTAGGACTTCACCACCGACCATACGTTGGATGGCGAATGTTTCATATTCAAATTGCTTATCACTGCGTTTTACTTCGACTTTAAAACTATCGCCTTCATTATATTTTTCTGCAAACTTTATTGCATGTGCATAGACAGCATCCATATTTTTCTCGATTTTTAGCACTGGGCTAATCGAGTGCACACCGAAAACTTTCGAAATACGTGACATCATTTCTTCTACATCAGCCTGTGGATCTAGCTCAATATACATGCGATCCCTATTGGCTTTAACTTCATAACCCTTTAATGGCATCAATGATCGCTTCACATTGGAACGCAATTGATTGACGAAAACTTTTCGGTTACCGCCTTTTAATGTTAATTCTCCATATCTTACAAGTAGATGATCATATATCATTATTCTAGTAACTCCTTCACTTCTTTGTATACTTTGTCAAAAGCCTCTTTAAATTGTTGAATATCTGCATGTTGTGTATTGACGTCAAAGGACAAGCGAATACTTCCTAATATGCGTGATGTAGAGATGCCCATCGCTTGAAGAACTTCATTCACTTTTGCGTGCTTTGATGAACACGCACTTGTTGTTGAAATCATCACACCTTGTTTTGAGAAAGCATTGACGAGCACTTCACCACGAACACCTGGAAAAGCAATATTCAAAATGTGCGGTGACGCATCGATTGGCGAATTAATACATACGCCTTTATATTGAGAAATAAATGTTCTTAATGATTGATTGACTTGAACAAGTGTCGACATCATATCCGGACGACGTGCTTCTGCTAAACGAATTGCTTTTGCACTCGCAACATCGATCGGTACATTAACAGTGCCGCTGCGCAAACCATATTCTTGGCCGCCACCATGAATGATAGTCTCTATATTATGCATATTATTTAAAATCAGTACACCTTGCCCTTTCAAACCATTAAATTTATGTCCGCTTAGTGCAATACTATCCACATCTTGCGTAATGAGCGATAACTTGCCTAGTGCTTGAACCGCATCCACATGAAAATGTGCCTTCGGATAGTGTTTTAGCAACTTAGCAATGTCTTCGATCGGTTGAACTTGTCCCATAATATTATTGACATGCATACAAGTAACTAATATCACATCAGACGACATTAATGTTTTCAGATGATCGAGATCAATGCGTCCTTCTTTCGTAACATTCACATACTTCAATATAAAGCCTTGTGTCTCTAACGCACGACACACTTCTAATACCGATGGATGTTCAAGTACGGAAGTGATGATTGTTCGACCAAATTGTTTCTTTTGGTAGGCGACACCTTTCAATGCCATATTATTCGACTCTGTGGCGCCACTTGTAAAAATGACTGTTTCATCATTTAAATGTAACGCTGACTTAATCTGATTGCGTGCTTGTTGTAACAGACGACCGGCTTCAACACCCTTTTCATGCGGACTATTCGGGTTATAAAAATATTGTTGATTCACCTTCATAAAACTATCAAGTACAGATGAATCTGGCTTCGTTGTTGCCGCATTATCAAAATAGAGCATGTTTAAGACTCCTTCACTCATTAATCATTATTTCATTGTACTATAATTCTAATTGAAATGAATAGGTAAAAATCTCAAATAACCAATCCATCACATTCTTTGCTTTCTTGTTATTTCAATATTACTGCGCAAAAAAGCCATGATGCAACTATACACATCATGGCTTCCGTCATTTTAAGCTTGTTTCAGCATTACTTCTTTTTCAATTTGTTGGCTAATCCCCGGTTCAATTCGTTCCAGCGCTTGTGCCGAAATCTCACTTGAACGTTTGTAGCGATTGTTTTTGAACAAGCGTTCTGCTTCATTCAAACTCTTATCTAAGTCATGGTTATCTTTACGGTATCGATTGCCATATTGAATCAACTTCTCAGCGTATACCGCATTGATTAACACATCATTGGCTTCATCTTCAAACTTATTCATTTGAAGTACGACTTTGTTCACTTTGTCTTTCAATTGTTGTACGTTGATTGGACGTTCGCTAAAGCGTTTATTAACATCTCTTACTTCATAATCAATTTCATTTTTCAAAATGATAAAACGCTCTGGCACACTCGTTAAGTTTGAAGCTAACAAGCGACGGTAAATCTCTTCTTTTTTGCTTTGAATACGTAAAATATGTTCTTCCGCTTCCGCCTCGTCTTCTCTGAGTGAAATCAGATGATTTTGTAGCTTTTCTTGTTTGTCATTTATAACTACAACATGATCTTCAATATATTTCAAGTTATCTTGAACTTCACTATATCTCACAGCAGATTTTGACATTTCTGTTAGAATTTCATCATATACAGAGATAAGATTTTGAATTTCATTCTCAAATTGTCGTACGTTTTGTACATCACTTTCGTTGATGTAGTAATTTTCACGGACATATTCAATTTCTGTTTGTAATGTATAGTTCATATCTTTTGCATGGAATAATTCATCTGTAATGCGTTCTTTTGATTCTTCGACTGCATTTTTTGCTTTTACTTCGTGTTCGATAAGGTCATACATCACATCGAGTTGCTTGTTAATCTCTTCAAGCTTCTGATTCGCAGCATCAAGTTCAAGCTTACTAATCATCGGCTCAACGAAACTCAACTCTGTTTTTAAACTTTGCAGAGTGCTGTCCACTTTTGCATGATCTAAATCATAACCTTCCACCTTCAAGTCACGTACACCGTACTTCAAGTCTTGGAACTGACCTGGCAACTCTTTTTGCGCTTCTCGAATTAAGTCAGGGATTTCAGTCATATCTTGTTGAAGATATGTAATGTCATCGCTCAATCCCTTAATATGTGTATGTGCTTCTTGATAGTTACCTGCATCCTTCAACTCTTGATAACGTTCAATTTCAGGTTCGAGCGCTTCAATCTCTTGTTCAAGCGGTGTTGCTGCTTCACCGAATTGATGACGATTCGCTAATACATCACGTTTCATTTTACGATGATTTTCCTTCGTCTGTTCATAAATCGTATCACTTTCTTGATGAAGGTGAATCACTTCATCTGCTTGTTCAGTTAAATCTTGATGTTTCGCTTCATACGCATCCATCAAACTATGCGCATCATCAATTTCAACTTGTGCTTGCGAAAACTTAAACTTATCGAGCGTGACTTCAGCTTCATGAATTTTCTCATCAACAGGTGCTAAAAAGTCATTTGTTGTTTGTGTCCATTCTGAACGCAAGCTGTCATATCGTTGTTTCGTTTCGCCAGACATACGAAGTTGTTTTAGTTTATCCAAACTTTCATCATAAGACAACGCATTCAGTTTTTCTCTACGCGTCTCAGCTTCTTGTATGATTGTTCGCTTTTGAGATCGCATATAGAACAAGATACCAATGCCAATTAAAATAATAATAATAACCGCTAGTATGATATACAATAACATGTTCATTTTTCTCCTCCTAGAATACATAAAACTATTATAACGTAAATTATCATGTCATAAAATCAAAATCTCAAAAAACATCTGACTTCATTTATTTATATGTATAAAATCGAATGATTGCACGAAAACATATGAGAAGCTATAATATCTTTAAATTTCAGAAAAGTGAGTGGATAACATGTCGGTGAAACAAACAGATTATACATTACTAACACGCCAACTTGATGCTTTATTAGATGGTGAAACAGATTTAATCGCAAACTTAAGTAATACCTCAGCACTATTGAATGAAAATCTTGATCAAATCAATTGGGTCGGTTTTTACTTAATGAAAAATGATGCGCTCATTCTCGGTCCTTTTCAAGGGAAGCCTGCATGTGTTCATATCGAAGTCGGTCGTGGCGTTTGCGGGACAGCTGTTGAACAAAATAAAATTCAACGTATTGCAGATGTGAATGCCTTCCCTGGACATATTGCATGTGATGCTGCAAGCCAATCAGAGATAGTCGTACCCATCCATAAAGGTGATACCATTATAGGTGTATTAGATATTGACGCTCCTATTACGAATCGCTTCTCTCAAGAAGACGAAGAAGGACTTGCAAAAGTTGTCGAAGTACTCGAACAACATCTTGCATAAAAACATTGACAAAAGTGATGAAAGTGTTACAATTGTCTTTGTGTGAATAAACGAAATTAGCAGTTGAATATTGATAGGCGCTATGGTGTTCCCAAAGCGGGCGTGCCGTGTAACCGTAGCTATGAGGCGAGGACACAGAAAACACTATATCCTATCGAGCATTCAACACTCTTTTTTGTTTTTTCATAACTACAAAAAAGAAAAAGGAGGAGTCAATTATGGCTCGATTCAGAGGTTCAAGCTGGAAAAAATCACGTCGTTTAGGTATTTCATTATCAGGTACTGGTAAAGAATTAGATAAACGCCCATATGCACCAGGACAACACGGTCCTACTCAACGTAAAAAATTATCAGAGTATGGTTTACAATTACGTGAAAAACAAAAATTACGTTACTTGTATGGAATGACTGAACGTCAATTCCGTAACACTTTCAACATCGCTGGTAAACAAGGTGGTGTACATGGTGAAAACTTCATGGTATTACTTGCTAGTCGTTTAGACGCAGTTGTATACTCATTAGGTTTAGCTCGTACACGTCGTCAAGCACGTCAATTAGTTAACCACGGTCACATCTTAGTAGATGGTAAACGTGTTGACATCCCATCATACTCATTAAAACCAGGTCAAGAGATTGCTGTACGTGAAAAATCACAAAAACTTGCAATCATCGCTGAATCAGTAGAAATCAGCAACTTTGTTCCTGACTACTTAGAGTTCGATGCAGACAACCTTAAAGGTACTTTCGTTCGCTTACCAGAACGCAGCGAATTACCTGCAGAAATCAATGAACAATTAATCGTTGAGTACTACTCACGTTAAGATTTCATAATTTATTTAAAAACCAAGTATGGACACTGTTCCTACTTGGTTTTTTCTTTTATTTTACATAACTTTTTCGTCCCTTCCCTATTTAGAGAATAATGAATTACTTTGCAATGTCATGTCTGTTTTTTATAATAAACATATAGTTATTCAAAGGGAGATGTTACTGTGAAAGTATTTACAGAAAAAGAAGTCATGGCGACATATCAAATGTCGGATGCAATTCAAGATATTGAAAATTTGTTTCAAAATATGGATGACGTTAGTCAAACATCTCGTGTTGTCATACCAACAGGTGAAGGTGCAAAATCAATGCTGTACATGCCTTGCATCCATTTTGGCAAACAACAAGGGATTGTTAAAATAACGTCTATAACACCCGAAAATCCACAACATCATCGACCTACAACACAAGCTAATATCGTCATCACTGATTTAACGACTGGTGAACATGTCGCAAGTATGGACGGAAGTTATTTAACTCGCTTGCGTACAGGTGCGCTTAGTGGTATCGCTACTAAATATATGAGTCGTCCAGATAGTAAAATATTAGGTATGATTGGAACGGGTGGTATGGCTTATGAACAATTGTTAGGAAATCTAGAAGTCCGTCCAATCGAAAAAGTACTATTGTTCAATCGTAGCTCTGAAAAGGCACACGCATTTAAAGCCCGAATTGCCGACAAACATCCAAACGTTATATTTGAAGTCGTTTCCACTGTCGATGAACTTGTCAAGCAGTCTGACATTATCAATTGCCAAACACAGTCCACTTCACCGGTTTTCAACGCTAATGATGTACAACCAGGTACACATATCAATGGTATTGGATCATATCGTCCTGAGATGAAAGAGATGGATAACCGCCTCTTTCCTGCATCTTCACAAATTGTTTTCGATGATTTAGAAGGTGTAAAGGAAGAAGCTGGTGAATTTATCGAAGCAGATAAACAAGGGCTATTTTCTTTCGATCAGCATAATGATGACTTGAAAGGCGTATCATTAAATGGAAAAGTAGCACGCAATGATGAAGATATCACCATCTTCAAATGCGTCGGTGCTGCACACTTCGACCTAGCCGTTGCACTTGGGGCATGGGAAAAATTCAATAAAAACAATGGTTAATTAAAAAGGTGTCTGAAGTCGAAATACTTTTTACTTCAGACACCTTGCTAGATTAAGACATTTTTGTCCATTTATCAGAGCAGAATTGATCCAATCCCCTCTTTTCCTTTATCCCTATAACTTAAATATTTCATCTGGTATATCAGATATGACGCCATCGATTCCGAGTTGAATTAACTTTTTGACCGTTTGTGCGTCGTTCACTGTATAAGGTAATACTTGTAAATTAACATCATGTGCACGCTTCACAAACTTTTTGTTGACGAGTTGATAATTAGGATTGATGTAGTCTGCATATTGTGCAATATCATAAAAGTCAGGTTGCTTCAGCCAATATTTTCTTTTGCTGATAAGGACACCGTAATGAATATATGGCACTTGATGCTGCAATTCTTTTATAAATGATTGGTCAAATGATTGGATGATAATTCGATTAATTGGGAAATCATGATGAGTGATTTTTTGAATTATTAATGCCCCAATATTTGGATATTTTCTAGGTTTTTTCACTTCAATCAACAGTGTTTTAGAGTAATTTTTACACAAGGTCAAGATTTCATCAAACGTCATAATCGGCGCATCGATATCTCCCTTCATTTGTGCATTGAAGTTAAACCCTCTTAAATCTTCCAATGTAAAGTCTTTAATAGCACCTTTTCCATTTGATGTTCGATCGATTGACTCATCATGAATGCCAACAAGCATTCCATCTTTCGTCATATGTAAATCAATTTCTAACATATCGATATGTTGGCTAAGTGCCGCTTGATACGCAAGTCTTGTATTTTCTGGATAGCGCTGTGATAACCCACGATGCGCAATCACTTGGAACGACTTATTTGGTCTCAACAATTTCATAAACTGCCCTACTTTCTTTATAAAAATAATCTATCTTTAATTTATCATATTTAGAATCGGAGTGACTTAAATTGATACAACATACTTTTACAACAACTGTCTCATGGCAAGGTGGACGAAATGAAGTTGGTTACTTGAAAGGCGATGTCCTTTCACATGATGTATCGATCCCAGCATCGTTAGGCGGTACAGGAAAAGGAACAAACCCTGATGAACTGCTCGTTGCAGCTGCATCGAGTTGTATGACGATATCACTTGCAGCTACTTTGGAACGTGCCCATCTCACACCAATTAAAATTGAAATGCAATCTGATGGACATGCTGTGTTTGATCAACAGCGATTCCAAATGAAAAAAATAACACATTATCCTAAAATTTTTCTTTTGAATGAACAAGATGTTAAAAAATTAGAACAGCGTATAGCACAACTCATTAGCATTGCAGACAACAATTGTATGGTATCAAATAGTTTGAAAGGCAACGTGCAGATCGTTATTATTCCTGAAATTATCCATTGTTAATAAAAATTCATCACATTTTAATAGTACCCTTGATTGGGATAAAATAAATGTGTGACCAATAAATATAATCTCAATCACACATTATTGGGAGAAATATCGCACTCTTGACAAAATTACTAAGTGTGATAGCGGGGCTGGGACATAGTGCTCAGCTCCTCGCTTTTAAGATGTAGAAATAAGTGTAATGGCAGTAGGTATCTGAAGTGAAAATGCGTTTTTACAAACTTTGGGAGCACTACAAAAATCATAAACATTTATAATGATTTTGTAGTTGTGCCCCTGCAAAGATGATTAGATGTGTGACAAGTTTATTAAGTAAACGTAGTCACATATCAATCAGCTACTGCAAAACTTCTAGTCACCCTTGTCGGGGTGTGACGACGAAATCTTTTATAGCAAAAAAGATTTCTGTCCCACTCCCTTGTCATCCCACTTTCTTTATTATTCATTAACTCATCAAATTGTTATCCGTTATAAGCTGTTATTTTATCTGAAAATTTGTTAAAATTAAAAAATATACTGATTGGGAGGCAAAACTATGTATACTCATCACTCTTTACTTTTAACACCCGGACCGACTCCTGTCCCTAACAAAATACAACATGCAATGAATTTACCTATGGTTGGTCATCGTTCAAGCGACTTTGAAGCCATTGCGCAACTCGCATTTTCAGGCCTGAAACGTGTTTTTGGTGCACCTAATGACGTCATTATTTTAACTTCTAGTGGTACGAGTGCATTAGAGGCTAGCATGCGCAATCTAATAGACCCTGACGATCATATCGTTGTCATCGTATCAGGTGCGTTTGGTGCGCGTTTTCAACAAATTGCAGAGACATATTCACATCATCTTCATGTCTTCAATGTCGAATGGGGTGAATCATTCGATACAGAAGCTGTACTGGCATTCATTCAATCCATTGATCATCCGGTCACTGCTGTCTTCACTCAATATTGTGAAACATCAACGTCTGTCCTTCATCCAGTTGCCGAACTGGGACATGCTTTAAAGCAGTTCAATCCAGATATCTATTATATTGTTGATGGCGTAAGTTGTATTGGTGCTGTTGATGTGGATATGGAACGAGATCAGATTGATATGTTAGTCGCTGGCAGTCAAAAGGCAATGATGTTGCCACCTGGACTTGCTTTCGTCGCATATAATGATCGTGCTAAAAGACGATTTTCTCAAGCTAAAAGTCCAAGCTTTTATTTGAACCTATCAAAACATCTTTCATCCTTAGAAGCAAATACAACCCCATATACACCAAATGTTCCGGCTTTTCGTGGTGTTGTACAATATAACGAAATGATCGAAGAAGAAGGATTTCAGCATGTCGTCAAACGTCATAATGTAATACGTGATGCGTTGAGACAAGCGCTTAAGTCACTATCCCTTGATTTACTTGTCAATGATCATGCTGCCTCACCTACTGTAACTGCATTTGTCCCAAAAGATCATGACGAATTAATATATATTAAGGAACAATTATCAAAAGAATTTAATATCACCATTGCTGGTGGACAAGGTAAATTAAAAGGACATATATTGCGTGTTGGACATATGGGATTCATCTCACCCAATGACCTTTTGCCATTTGTTTCGAGTCTTGAGATGATTTTAAGTACTTATCGCAAGGAAAACTATATCGGTAAAGGCACAAAAGTATTTTTGGAGGTAATCTATCATGAATTATAAGGTACTTGTTGCAGACCCCATCTCTGAAGATGGCTTACATCAATTATATGCGGATGATGCATTTGAAGTTATTCACAATACCGGATTAACTGAAGACGAACTCGTTGCGGTTATTCCTGATTACGACGCTCTAATCGTGCGAAGTCAAACACAAGTGACAGCAACCGTTTTAAAAAGTGCTGAGCGATTAAAGGTTGTTGCAAGAGCCGGTGTTGGTGTAGATAATATTGATATTGATACCGCTACAAAAGAAGGCATCATCGTCATCAATGCGCCTGATGGTAACACCATATCAGCCACAGAACATTCTGTCGCAATGCTATTAGGCATGGCTCGAAATATTCCACAAGCACATGCATCTCTCAAACAAGGAGAATGGGACCGAAAGACATTCCGTGGCACAGAATTGTATCAAAAAACATTAGGTGTTATCGGTACAGGTCGAATCGGCATTGGTGTAGCAAAACGTATGCAAAGTTTTGGCATGGATATTCTTGCATTTGATCCATACCTAACTGAAGCACAAGCTAACGAACTAGGATTCACACGTGCAACAGTTGAAGAGATTGCCCAAGCGGCAGATTTTATTACGGTACATACACCATTAACTGAAAAAACACGTGGTTTAATTAATGCTGACTTTTTTAACCTTGCCAAGCCTAACCTTAGAGTGATCAATGTTGCACGTGGTGGTATTATTGATGAACAAGCACTCATTGATGCATTGGATGAAAATAAAATAGCAGGAGCCGCATTGGATGTGTTTGAAAACGAACCTGCCGTCAATACACCTGTTACCCAGCATCCAAAAATTATTGTGACACCACATTTAGGTGCCTCAACGATTGAAGCACAAGAAAAAGTTGCGATTTCAGTCTCTGAAGAAATCATTGATATCTTAAAGCATCAAAATGTGAAACATGCAGTTAATGCACCAAAAGTGATATTTGATCAATCAGAAGAAATTCAACCATTTGTCGATTTGGCACAATTAACAGGGGCATTAGCCATTCAATTACTTCCTAAAGCACCACGTAAAATGCATATTACTTATGGGGGTGACTTAGCACTGGATGATACAAGTTTGTTAACACGAACATTAGCGCAAGGTGTCCTTCAAGAAGATATGGGAGATCACGTCAACTTAATCAATACACTCATGCTATTGAACGAACAAAATGTCTCATATACGATTGAAAAAACAAAAGGAATTCAGGGGTTTAGCAACTATATCGAAGTAGAACTTATTAATAAAGATCAACGTGCAAAGATTGGTATGACAGTCCTCAACGGTTTTGGTCCACGTATTGTACGCATTAATGACTATGCAGTTGACTTTAAACCAGAGCGCTATCAACTGATTATTCAGCATACCGATCAACCTGGTATGATCGGTCAGACGGGTCAAATTTTAGGAGAGCACGATGTTAATATCGCATCAATGTATGTTGGTCGTAAACAAGTCGGCGGCCATGCGATGATGATTTTATCAATTGATCATCCTATTAATGAAGCGGTTCACGAAGCGTTATTAAACATCCCTGGATTAGAGAAAGCCCAACTTGTCACTTTGAATGACTTGTCACTTATCAATTAAAATAAGCCCAGAGACTGGAGAGTACCTTCCAATCTTTGGGCTTAAATAATGACTATAATAAATATTGACGAACTTCTAAGACATGATTGACTAATTCATCTGCCCCTTTTGAATCAAGTTCTTCTGCAGCTTCCGTCCCTTTTAATCCCGTCAATGTCCCAATAAATCGTGCATTGACTTTTTGCGCACTTAATAAATCTGCCAACGAATCTCCAACAATCGTCACTTCATGATGATGTAAACGATTCACTTGATTTGTTGCATAATCATGGTATTTTGACGTATCGTTCCCATCATATGTCGCAACATAGCTAAATGGGTTCGGCTTACCGAGTGGCTTTAATTCTGGATATTGTTTTTCCGCTTGAATCACTTCACTTGCCGTTACAATATGGGAATCATCAAAGTATGACAATAAGCCCAATGCTTCAAAAGGGATTAATGTTTCAACACGTGTACGTCCTGTGGCAATCGCAATTAAATAACCTGCTTCTTTAAGATCTTGCAGTAAACTACGTATTCCATCAATTGGTGCTAAAACAACTTCATCGTATATATATCCCTTTTTGTAGTTCGTCTTAGCTTCTTTTTTCTCTACTTCTTCATACAGTTTTGTTCCTAAATACCATTCTTGATATAACTCTTGAGCCAATTGCCACAATGGACTATTAATATCAAACAATGCTACTTTATCCGTTTGTAAAATATTGGCTGCATAAGCTTTTAAACCTTCATAAATCTGTTCCTTACCTTCCGTAAGATGATTTAAAAAGTCTAAAGGCAATGCATAATCAATATGACTCGATTTAATGTGTGATTGCAATGCTTTTATAGACGTTTCAGAGAACGTAGATTCATCTAAAAATGATAACTTCTCAGCTTCAGGCAATGACTTTAACAAGTCAATTAAGTGTACTGAAAATACGATAAATAGCATATCCCAGTTAGAGTTGATTCCTAAAGATTTGAGACGATGCAAAATTAAATCATTTTCAAAAAGCTCGTTACGAATCGTCATAATTTCAGATTCAGTTAAAGCATCAAGAGCAATCCCTTCTTTAAGATTCAAATAAGCTTTATCATATAATAATTCATAAACAGTCAGTGCTGATACATCAAAGCATCTTGATTCATCTAAAAACACACCATCTACATCAAACAATACTGCTTTTGTCATAACTGATCCCTCTTCCCGAATATTCAGATAATGATATTATATCACGGACATGCTTATACACCAACTCTCCCAATAGAATTAATAAAAATAGCGCAAATCAGCTGCAAGCCTGTGATTTACGCTACTATAATCCATACATTATTTTGTTTTGACATACTCATTGAGTTCTTGTTGTAATTGCTTTGTGCGTTCACCAATTAAGTTTGTAAGGTATTCCACTTTTTCTTGTCGCTTCATACCTTCTGGGAATGTCGTTGTATCAATCGGTGTCCCAAACTTAATATAAGCTTTGCCTGTCAGCATACCGATAAGTTTTGTAGGACCTACATAGGCAGCAGGTAAAATTGGTTTCTTTGCTAACATCGCAATCGTTGCCGCCCCCCGTTTAAGTGGGACTTCTTCTGTCGTTCTATGACCCGATGGGAAAATACCAACTGTTTTATTTGAATTTAATAACTTAACCGGAATTTTTAACGTACTCGGTCCCGGATTTTCACGATTGACTGGAAATGCATTCAATGCCGATAAAAACTTACCAAAAAGCTTATTATTAAACAACTCTTGCTTCGCCATAAAGTGAATTTGATTTGGTAATAATGCAACTCCTAACAATACAATTTCATTATAACTTTCATGGTTGCATGTCACGAGATATTCGTTGTTATCTGGTTCATTGTCTTTTCCAATAACTTCTAAATTTTTTAATCTTTTGGCAACGATAAATTCTAATATTGTTCCAATTAATTTGTAGAGCATTTCGGCACCTCTTTATTTATTAAAATTAACTCTTTAGATTTTATCACTTCCATATCTTTTCAACAAGCATTCAACAGATACAACTCTAGACCGATACCGTGTGACTAGAAATATCGTGTAAAAAAAAGCATAATATAAGGAAAGGAGGCATACTATGAATTCAAATGATTTTAATCCAACTTCTCAAAATCAACAAAATAATACACCACCCCCTTCCCCAAAAAAGAATGGATGGCTACGTACGATTGTAATTGCACTTATAGCGGGACTTATCGGAGGTGGCATTGCATTTTTAACCATTAGTGGGATTTCAAACTTAACATCATCAGATAACCACTCTGGTGCGGATGTCAATGTTGCAAAAAATGAAAAAAGTGGCAATGTATTGGATCAAAAATCAAAGTCTTATCCATCAATCAACGCCATGATTAAAGACAAATCCCCTTCAATTGTAGGGGTTGTTAATGAACAAAAAGCTGAAAACATAGAAGATTTACTACGAGGCAAGTCAACAGATGCACAACCTTCTGGAATCGGTTCAGGTGTTATCTATCAACGCAATAAAAAAGAAGCTTTCATTGTCACGAATAACCATGTTATCGACGTAGCATCTTCTATTAAAGTACAACTACATAATTCTAAACAAGTGAGCGCTGAACTGGTTGGTACAGACCCACTGACGGATATCGCTGTACTTAAAATTAAAAATCGAAATGATATTAAAGCCATTGATTTTGCCGATTCATCAAAAGTAAAAACAGGTGATAGTGTCTTTGCGATGGGTAATCCACTCGGTTTAGAATTTGCGAATACAGTCACTTCTGGTATTATTTCAGCAAGTGAACGTACCATTGACGCTGAGACACCAGCAGGAACAAATAAAGTGACAGTACTCCAAACAGATGCAGCAATAAATCCAGGGAACTCAGGTGGTGCATTGGTTGATGTTAATGGAAACTTAGTCGGCATTAACTCTATGAAAATCTCTGCCCCACATGTTGAAGGGATTGGATTTGCCATTCCAAGTAACGAAGTCAAATTAGTCATTGAACAGCTCGTCAAGCATGGAGAAGTGAAACGCCCATCAGTTAGGATTGGTATGATTAACGTTACTGATATTCCAGCAACGTATCAAAAACAACTTCATGCTGACAGTGGTGTTTATGTTGCTGAAGTCCAACGCAGTCAAAGTGGATTGAAACGTGGTGATATCATCACAAAAATTGATGATCAGAAAGTTGAAAACGATTCTGATTTACGTTCATATTTATACAAAAATAAGAAACCGGGAGATTCTGTTAACTTTACAGTGATACGAAATGGTCAATCTGAAAAAGTAGATGTGACATTAGTGGAATCTCAATAATTAGATATAACCATTGAAATGTTATAGGTAGCATTTCAATGGTTTTTTATTGATTATCTACTCTATCATGATAAATTATTTTTAAAGTTACCTATCATCTTATATTTAGTTATTCATCAAATTTCCATCATCGAAAAACAGTGCTTAAAAAGTAAAAATAACAGCTGAATTATGAAAAAAGGTACGTTATAATGATGCTAGAGGTTTTAGTACTCTGTAATTTTAGGTATAAGTGAAACAAAAGGCACAAAGGTTATCACAGGCAAGGTGTTTTAGTACTCTGTAATTTTAGGTATAAGTGAAACGCAAGCGTGTATGCTGTATCAAATCCTGTTGGTTTTAGTATTCTATAATTTTAGGTATAAGTGGCATAAATATTACCACTTATAAATCTCTTTTCAGACGTAATTCTATCGTTTTTTAAGTTTCCTTTAAACTCCCTTCTTTATGATCAAGCGTGTCATCATCTTCTCACGTATTCAATAGTTTATAATCTCTTTTTAAATACTTTAACAGACTTTATTCTAGTATTATGATACTTTTTCATTTCAAAATAACTAAAAATGCCAGTGACGACTCGAATAGAGCATGTCACTGGCTTGTTAATTTTATTGATAATTCACCATGAAATATTTTTTCTTACCACGACGAATTATTGTAAAGGCATTATCATATTTATCTTCTTCGGTTAACGCATACGCCAAATCTGTTTGACGTTCACCATTAATGTAGATTGCACCGTTTTGAACATCTTCACGTGCTTGACGCTTAGAAGATGAGATTTTTGTTTCGACAAGTGCGTCCACAATGTTTGTTGTTTCACTTGATAATGTCACTTGTGGTACATCTTTGAAACCTGCTTTGATTTCTTTTGTAGATAATGCTTTTAAGTCACCTTTAAAGAGTGCAACTGAAATACGCTGTGCTTCTTCTAATGCTTCTTGTCCGTGAATTAAAGCTGTGACATTTTCAGCAAGTGCTTGTTGTGCTTTACGCAAATGTGGTTCTGTTTCAACAGAAGTTTCAAGTTCTGCAATTTCTTCTTTTGATAAGAATGTAAAGTATTTCAAGAATTTGATAACATCATCGTCACTTGTATTAATCCAGAATTGGTAAAATTCATATGGGCTTGTTTTCTCACTATCTAACCATACTGCACCTGACTCAGACTTACCGAACTTTTTACCGTCAGCTTTAGTTACAAGTGGAATTGTAAAACCGTACGCATCGTTTGTACCGTACATACGTCGCATTAATTCAATACCAGTCGTAATGTTACCCCATTGATCTGATCCACCGATTTGCATTTTACAGTTATATTCACGATTTAAATAACCAAAGTCAATCGCTTGTAAGATTGTGTATGTGAATTCTGTATATGAAATTCCGTGCTCTAAACGTGATTGAATAGAGTCTTTTCCTAACATGTAGTTAACACCGACATGTTTTCCATAATCACGTAAAAATTCAATTAAGCTAATTTGACTTAACCAATCTTTATTGTTGACTAAAATTGGGCCGTTTTCTTTGTCAAAATCAAAAAGCATTTCCATTTGACGTTGGATGCCCAATACGTTCTGTTCAACTTGTTCTTCTGTTTGTAGTACTCGTTCTTCTGATTTTCCAGATGGGTCACCAATCATCCCTGTTCCGCCACCAACAAGAACAACTGGACGATGTCCTGCATTTTGGAAACGGCGCAAAGTTAAAAATGGTAATAAATGACCGATGTGTAAACTGTCTGCCGTCGGGTCTGCACCACAATATATTTTGACTTCCTCTTTATTTAACAATTCTTCAATAGCTGCCTCATCTGTTTGTTGATAGATGAGCCCTCTCCATTTTAAATCTTCAATCAATGCATTTGTCATACGACTTACCTCCTTATAATTTTAAGCATAAAAAAACACCACTCACGTTAATCGTAAGGGCGCAAATGACTGTGCACGGTACCACCATACTTGGATCTCATGCGATGATACGTTCATCGCCAAACGCTGAAACATGTCATTGAGATGTATTCACGTACTGGTATACGTTAGTTTTCACCAGCCACTAACTCTCTACACTGTATACCCAATCGTTACTTGTTCTCTGCTTCAAATAATTATATATTTAAAAATCATTATATATGCATTGTAACGTATGTCAATGAAAATATCTAGCATAAGATGTGTATTCAACATTATATGCTATAATATGAGAAATTGGAGGTGCAAATGTGATGAAAGAAATACATCAAATGAACAATAAACAATCAAATATTCTTGAAAAGTTTGATCGTTTTTGTCAACTTGTGAAACGCCTGTTTTTTTCATTTATTGCACTGCTTCTTTTAGTCTTATTTTTGTTATTGGGCGTTGCGATTGGTTACTTTACAAGCTTAGTATCAGAGTCTCGTGCATTGAATGATGCTTCGCTTATTCAACAAGTGACTGATTTACCAGAAATGGCGCCTATAACTTCTCCTGATACAGATATTACTGCGCTATATGATGCGCCTGAACCAGTACTTATAGCAGGACCGCATGAAGTATCGCCTTATGTAACATCCGCTTTAGTTGCAGCTGAAGATGATCAGTTCTATATACATAATGGAATATTACCAAAAGCTGTTATTCGTGCCATATATCAAGATATCTTCCAGCATCAATTTGCAACGGGAGGAAGTACAATTACACAGCAATTAATTAAAAATCAAGTACTTTCAAACGAGCGCACATACGACCGAAAAGCGAAAGAAATTATGTATGCCTTACGAATTGAAAAGTTGATGACTAAAGATGAAATACTGTTTACTTATTTAAATCGTGTCCCATTCGGATTAGATACAAATGGACAACATATTACAGGTATTACTTCTGCATCATATGGCATTTTTGGTAAACCGCCTCGTTCACTTAATTTAGCAGAATCCGCATATCTGACAGGTTTGTTACAAAGTCCTTATTATTATACGCCATTTGATTTGAACGGTAACATTCGCTCTGAAAAAGAATTAATGCCTTCTATTAATAGACAACACTATGTGTTAAAACGCATGCGCATTGAACAAAAAATTACAGATGACGCATATCAACAAGCATTAAAGTTTGATATCCGAAGTCATCTCTCCCAATAAAAAGAAGGGGCTGGGACATAGTGCTCAGCTCCTTGCTTTTAAGATGTAGAAATAAGTGTAATGGCAGTAGGTGTCTGAAGTGAAAATGCGTTCTTACAAACTTTTTTCACTTCTAGTCACCCTTGCCGGGGTGGGACGACGAAATCTTTTATAGCAAAAAGGATTTCTGTCCCACTCCCTCCTTAGTATTTATATTAGAATAACCCGATTGCATGTCCATCCTCTGTGACATCCATTTTAAGTGCCGCAGGTTGTTTTGGTAAACCAGGCATTGTCATGATTGCCCCAGTTAATGCAACGATGAATCCTGCACCTGTTTTTGCTTCCAGTTCTCGAATTGTAATTTCAAAATCTGAAGGTGCCCCCAATTTAGTTTGGTCATCTGAGAATGAGTATTGTGTTTTGGCCATACAGATTGGGTAGTGATCCCATCCATTATCTTTGAATTGTTTCAATTGTTTTTGTGCTTTTGAAGTAAATGTTACTTTTGAACCACCGTAAATCTCTTTAACGATTGTTTCAATTTTTTCTTCTAACGGTTGTTCAAGTTCATATAGATGTTTGAAGTTTTGTGGCTGTTCAACGACTTCAAGTACTTTTTGTGCTAGGTCAACACCACCAGCACCGCCTTTTTCCCATACTTCTGTCAATGCAAGGTGTACATTATTATCTTTTGCCCATTGTTGTACAGCTTCAAATTCCGCATCCGTATCATGAATGAAAGCATTCAAAGCAATAACAGGTTCTACACCAAACTTACGAATGTTATTAACATGTCTATCTAAGTTGGCAATACCCGCTTTTACCGCTTCAACATTTTCTTCTTTTAAGTTATCTTTTGCAATACCACCGTGCATTTTAAGCGCACGAATTGTCGCAACAAGTACGACTGCATCAGGTTCAAAATCAGCCTTACGTGCTTTAATATCAATAAACTTTTCAGCACCTAAATCCGAACCGAATCCTGCTTCTGTCACAACGATATCAGCAAGATCACGTGCCGTTTCTGTCGCAATAATTGAGTTACAGCCGTGTGCGATATTGGCAAATGGTCCACCGTGAATTAAGGCAGGTGTCCCTTCCATTGTTTGAACTAAGTTCGGCTTAATCGCATCTTTAAGAATCATCGCAAGTGCACCTTCAACCCCTAAATCTTTAACAGTAACAGGTTGACGGTCACGTGTATAGCCGATTGTAATTTTAGCAATACTTGCTTTCAAGTCCATGATATCTGTACTCAAGCATAAGATAGCCATGATTTCCGAAGCCACTGTAATATTAAAACCGTCTTCACGTGGTACGCCTTGTGTGGGTCCACCAAGACCTACAACGACTTGACGCAATGCACGATCGTTCATGTCTAACACACGTTTCCATTCAATACGTCGTTGATCGATGCCTAAAGCGTTTCCTTGATGAATATGATTATCTATAAATGCAGATAACGCATTGTTTGCTGTTGTAATCGCATGAAAGTCACCGTTAAAATGCAAATTGATATCTTCCATTGGTAATACTTGTGCATAGCCACCGCCAGTTGCGCCACCTTTTATACCAAAAGTTGGCCCCAGTGCAGGTTCACGTAAAGCAACCATAACATTTTGATTGATGTGCTGGAAAGCGTCCGCTAATCCAACTGTCACTGTTGATTTCCCTTCTCCTGCTGGTGTTGGACTCATCGCTGTAACAAGTACGACCTTCCCTTTTTTGCCCTTCGTTTGAATCTTAGAAATATCAATTTTTGCTTTGTAATGTCCGTATTGCTCTAAAGCTTCTTCACCAATCCCAGCTTTATCCGCAATCTCTTTAATTGGTTTAAGCGTTGCTTGATTTGCAATTTCTAAATCTGATAAATGACTCACATTATTCAGCCCCTTAATTCATCATTTAGACATGTGAAAACATTCAAAATATTACATGCCTATCTACTTCATATAATAGCGAACTCCTTGTAAATTGTCGAATAATAATTGTATTTGCAAATAATAGAAAATCTTATTTTTAAAACGTTTTCATTATCTCTCACCGACAAGTCACAAAATCTTATGAAATAATTACTTATACATAAAAAAACAATGCTGCTAATTAGCATACATTGTTCTTCAAATCTACTATTTTGTTGTACCTCTATAACGAATAGTATGTGGTAAAGTTACGTTTTGTTCTGTAATGTCTTCTTTATTCATATATTTTGTTAGCAATCTCATACCTACTGCACCAATATCATATAGCGGTTGAATCACACTTGATAACTGTGGACGCACCATTTCAACAAGTCGTGTATTATTAAAGCTTACCACTTGAATATCTTCTGGAACACTTAATCCATGATCTAATGCACCATGTACGACACCAATTGCTTGCTCATCACTAATTGACAGTACAGCATCTGGTTGATAATCTTTGATGACTTCGAATGCACGTAGACCATCTTGATATGTTTCATTACCTACATAGACAAGATGTTCATCCACAGATAGTCCGTGTTTTTGTAGTGTATTTTTTAATCCTTTTGCGACTTCTTCTTGTGCAACTTTAGAATATCCACCACCGATATATGCAAACTTCTTCGCACCTGAATCCAACAATCTTTCAGTGACTTCTTCGCTTGCTTTAACAAAGTCAATATTAACCGAAGCAACATCAGCTTCTTTACCGTTTGTTCCTGAAACAACAACTGGAATCGATGCTTTTTTAATTTGTTCTTGAATTTCTTCCGTAATCGTACCACCTAAGAAAATGATACCATCTACTTGTTTACTCAATAAATTATTAAAAATTTCTCCCTCTTTTTTCGGATCATCGTCTGAGTTTGAAATAATTGTATGATATTTATACATCGTCGCAATGTCTTCAATACCGCGTGCCAACTCTGAGTAATAAATGTTTGAAATATCTGGTATGATAACCCCTACTGTTGTTGTACGTTTACTTGCTAACCCTCTTGCGACTGCATTCGGACGATAGTTTAATCGTTGAATTACTTCATTTACTTTATCACGTGTTGCTGGCTTTACATTCTGGTTACCATTTACGACACGTGAGACAGTTGCCATCGAAACGTTCGCTTCACGCGCAACATCATATATTGTGACTGTCATTATTTTTTTGCCTCCTTGTAAGCGCTATCTATATTATTATATTCTGCTTTCATACTATTTTCAAAGTTTAACACAATCTTTTAAAGGATAAAATATAAAACGCTTTCTTGTCAAATTTTTGTCACTAAAATTTTAACAGCAAAAAAACACAATGGAATTTTTTAGACTCCATTGTGTAATGATCTATAAATTATTTTAATTTCTTCTCATTGTACATTTCAGATAATGGTTTGATTTCATTATAGAATGCATTAAATTCATTCAAATCCATCTGCTGGCCACTATCACTCAATGCAACAGAAGGTTCTGGATGTACTTCAGCCATCACACCATCTGCTCCGATTGCTAACGCTGCTTTTGCTGCTGGTAACATAATGTCTTTACGTCCTGTACTATGTGTCACATCGACAAGTACTGGAAGATGTGTGCCTTGTTTTAAAATAGGCACAGCTGAAATATCTAATGTATTACGTGTCGCTTTTTCATAGGTTCTGATACCACGTTCACATAAAATAATATTTTGATTGCCTTGCGCAGCGATATACTCTGCAGCATAAATAAATTCTTCAATCGTTGCACTTAAACCACGCTTCAATAAGATTGGTTTATTTGTGCGACCTGCTTCTTTTAACAGCTCAAAGTTTTGCATATTACGTGCTCCGATTTGAAAGACATCTAAATATTCATCTGCAAGTGCAAAATGATTAGGATGTACAATCTCACTAACGACATTTAAATCATACTTATCTTTAATTTGTTTCAAGATTTTTAAGCCTTCTTCACCAAGACCTTGGAAATCATATGGAGATGTTCTAGGTTTGAATGCACCACCGCGAATAAACTTTTCGCCTTTTGCATGTAAATCTTTAGCCACTGCTTCCACTTGTTCATAAGATTCAACAGAACATGGTCCGAAGACGAAAGATTTGTGTCCTTCACCAATTAAACCTCCATTATTGAATTGCACAATCGTATCTTCTGGTTTTAATTTACGAGAAACATATAAATGCTTTTCATTATCAGATTTTTGTAAATCAGTTGATGCTTTAAAGATTTCTTTAAACAACTGCTTAATAACATTGTCGTTAAATGGTCCTTGGTTTTTATCAATCAAAGTATTCAACATTTCTTTTTCACGTTGCGGATCATAAATCACGGTACTTTGTTTTCTTTTCTCTTCACCAATTTTTTGAGCTAAATGCCCTCGTTTTGTCAGTAACTCAAGTATTTGATCATTGATTTCTTCAATCTCTGCTCTGTATGCTTCTAATTTATTTGTCATATTTGTCACCTCAACGGAATTCTTATATACTTTAAAGCGATAAAACACCTTATTAGATATTAAGTATCTTAACAGTTATATCACGCTTTTGCAACCTTTGAAAGTGATGTTTATTTAATTTTTAGAAAATTCATTTAAAAAGCTATCCCCACTTCCACCGTTATAGAAGTGACGATAGCCATTTGTTTTTATTAACTAGTTCTTAAAAGTATGTTTTTCAACTTTACTATTTCTTTTTTGTGTTTTTGCTTTGTTTGTTTTTGGTTTCTTAGCATTTGACGTACGTTTTTTAGGCGTATTTTTTGTTTGTTTTTTAGGTTTTGGCGCAGCTTCGTGCGTAATAACACCATTTTCAAATCTTGCTTCTCGATGTGTTTGTTTGTTGCGTTGAACTACATCGTTATTACCTTTTGGTTGTGAATTTTTCTTAGATTGTGCTGTTTTCTTCGGTTCTACTTTCTCAGTTTTTTCTTCTATCTTTGCTGGTTTATCAACAGCCATTACTTGTCTCATTGCTGCCAACGATGAAACTGACACTTCTTCTTTCGCTTTTGGTTCTGTTTTCTCAGCTTTTTCTTCTACCTTTGCTGGTGTATCAACAGCCATTGCTTGTCTCATTGCTGCTAATGATGAAACAGATACTTCTTCTTTCGCTTTTGGTTCTGTTTTCTCAGCTTTTTCTTCTACCTTTGCTGGTGTATCAACAGCCATTGCTTGTCTCATTGCTGCCAATGATGAAACAGATACTTCTTCTTTCGCTTTTGGCTCTGCTTTCTCAGCTTTTTCTGTTTCTTTTTTTGTTACTTCTGAAACAGCTGTATTAGTTGTCATTGCATTTTGACGTGACTTCAATTGTGCTAAATCGACAGGTTTATCTTTTTTTGCACCGAAATGATAAGTATCAACAGTTGGTGCTTCTAATTTGTCGCTATCAATTTCTTCTTTGATTGCACGTTGTTGCGCTTCAAGTTGTTGGGTTGTAGGTCCTTCTGTTTTTTTACTAAGTGCTTGATTCTTGATTTGTTGTGCTTTTTCCTTAATCTCATCTGCTTTTCTTAATGCTTCTTCTCGAATTTTTTGAGATTGTTTATCGAGATTTGTTAATTCATGCTCCTGTGTATAGTCGATTGCATGATTAACGAAAGGTTTAATGGCATACCCTACTGCACTTCCAATCAATGTACCTGCTATAAAACTAAGCGCAAAATCCATGTTATTGGTTTGTTTATATTCTGCGTGTCTTTTTTGATTGATTGCATTTACCGTTTTATTTTTCTTTTCCATCTTGCCGTCCTCCTTAACTACTACATCATACTAAGTCATAATCCCGACGAAATAATAAGATTGGACACCACTTATTTGTTTCCTAGTGCGCCTATTTATGATGACTCAATCTCTATTACACGTCCCACTTATGTATAGAATAGCACCTTTTGATATTAAAAAAAATAGGGTTGCATACAAATCTTGTATCAACCCTACATTTCTAATATTTAAACTTTATTTTTTCGCGATATGATCTCTACGATTTTGTCTGTTTTGCCACTTGTCAGCAATTTCCATTGCAACATTTGACCATTGTACAACTTGAGAAATCTTATCTTCATTTTGAGAAATATTGTGTGTGATCGAATGTGTCACACGATCAACTGAACCATTTAATGTTTGAACTGAATCCCCGATACCTTTAACAGCTGCAACAACAGAGTTTAAGCTGTCTGCTTTACCTTGGATATCCTCAGTTAAACGATTTGCTTTGTGTAATAAGTCTGTTGACTCACGTGTAATACCTTGGATTTGTCCTTCTACACCATCAAGTGTTTTTGCTACATGATCTAAGTTCTTTTTGACAGATACTAATACTGCAACAATGCCGATACATAAAACTAAAAATGCGATTGCTGCGATAATCCCTGCGATTGGTAAAATCCATTCCATTCGAAAACGCCTCCTAATGACATTTAATTATGCTATTTATTTTATATAATTACCCGTCCTTGTCAAGGTCAAACATTAAAAAACGGGGTCAATCCCAACTTCTTCCATATATGCTTTTAAAACCTTTTGAATATCTCCTGCACCCATAAATAATAAGACTGCATTGTCGTGCTTCTTCAATACAGATACATCAGATTCAGCAATCAATTGTCCATTGTCAACAAGTGCTAACAAATCATTAATCGTTAACTCCCCTGAGTCTTCACGAATTGATCCGAAAATATCACATAAATATGTTTGATCAGCAAGATTCAAGACATCTGCAAATTCTTGTAAAAATGCTTTCGTTCTAGAGAAAGTATGCGGTTGAAATATCGCAACCACTTCTTTGTTAGGATACTTCTTTCTAGCTGTCTCAATCGTTGCACTTACTTCTCTCGGATGATGTGCGTAATCATCTACAAGAACTTGTTGATGAACAACTGTCTCATTGAAACGACGTTTAACACCACCAAATGTAATAAGCGCATCTTTAATATTATCAACATCTAACTGTTCTAAATATACGATTGTTAAGACAGCTAGCGTATTTAATATTGTATGATCACCATATTGCGGAGATACGAAATGATCATAGAATTCTCCTTTTACATAAACGTCGAATTCTGTTCCTTTATCTGTTATTTTAACATTTTTTGCGTAAACATCCATTGATCCATCAAAACCGTAATAATAAACAGGTATATCCACATTGATTGACTTCACATATGGGTCATCTCCCCAAGCAATTAATGCCTTCTTGACATTTTTCGCCATACCTTGAAAGGCATCAATAACATCATGAACATCTTTGAAATAATCTGGATGATCAAAGTCAATATTTGTAATAATTGCATAGTCTGGTGCATAACTTAAGAAATGTCGACGATATTCGCAAGCCTCAAACGCAAAATATTCACTTTGCGGCAAGCCCATTCCTGTACCATCACCGATTAAAAATGATGTTTTCTTATCTCCATTCATAACATGTGATAATAATCCTGTCGTTGAAGTTTTACCGTGTGCACCTGTTACAGCAACAGATGTATACTGGTTAGCAACTTCACTTAGAAAGTCATGGTACCGTATTACTTTAAGTCCGAGTTCATGTGCTCGAGCGATTTCTTCATGTGTATCAGCGAAAGCATTCCCCTGTACTACGGTTAACCCCTCTTTAATATTGTCTGCTGTGAAAGGTAAAATCGTAATCCCTTTGTTTTTTAATGCGATTTCCGTAAATACATACTGTTCGATATCAGAACCTTGTACTTCATGGCCTAAATCAAACAAAATTTGAGCCAATGAACTCATACCAGATCCTTTAATACCAACAAAATGATATTTCGTCATGACACAATCGCTCCTTTCCTTTTTTATAGTTCATTTAATTCTGTTTCTGTTAGATACACATCTCTCGGTTTTGAACCATTTGCACCAGAAATGTAACCTAATTGTTCTAATTGATCAATAATGCGTGCTGCTCGGTTATATCCAATTTGAAAATGTCGTTGAATTAATGATGTTGAGATATTTTGCTCACGTACCATAAATTCACAAACTTCATAGAAAAGCTCATCTTTTGCAGGTGCTTCCGTTTTTTTCAACAACTCTTGTTCTTGAAATAGGTATTCAGGACCACGCTGTGCCTTGATGGCATCTACAACGCGATCGATTTCCTCATCAGATACAAACGTACCTTGAACTCGGATTGGCTTATTCATACCGCCACCGAGAAATAACATATCCCCGTAACCAAGTAATCGTTCAGCGCCACCGCTATCCAATATTGTTCTTGAATCCACACTTGATGATACCATAAAAGCAATTCTTGTAGGAATATTTGCTTTTATGAGACCTGTTATAACATTCACAGATGGACGTTGCGTTGCGACTAACATATGGATACCACAAGCACGTGCTTTTTGAGCAAGACGTGCAATTGATTGCTCAACTTCTTGCGGTGCCATCATCATTAAGTCAGCTAATTCGTCAATGACGATAACAATTTTAGGAATACGCTGATCATAACTTACTTTTTTATTAAACGCTGTAATGTTACGTACATGAGTTTGCGCAAAAAGCTTATAGCGTCTTTCCATTTCATCAACAGCCCATTTTAAACTTTGTGTTGCAACTTTGACATCTGTTATAACTGGCGCTACGAGATGTGGCAAATCATTGTACGGTGCTAATTCCACCATTTTAGGGTCGATTAATAAGAGTTTCAGTTCTTCAGGATGATTTCGATATAATAATGAAATCAAAATACTATTAATAGATACTGATTTCCCTGAACCGGTAGCCCCTGCAATCAAGGCATGCGGTGTTTTGGCGATATCCATTAATAAAGGTTCGTTATTAATGCGGTTCCCCATCGCAACAGTAAGTTTTGATGATGCATTTTTAAAACTTTCTGATTCTATAATCGCACGCAAGTTAACTTTCATCGGATTTTGATTCGGTACTTCAATTCCGACAAGACTCGTACCGGGTATTGGTGCTTCGATACGGATATCTTTAGCAGCAAGCGCCATTTTAATATCATCTTGTAAAGCTGTAATACGCGATACTTTGACACCTTTTTCTACTGACAATTCAAAGCGTGTCACACTTGGCCCTTCGATAACATTTACTACTTCTGCTGGTACGTTAAAATAATAAAACGCATCGTTCAGCTCTTGTTTCTTCTCGGCAATCCATGTTTCGTCACGTTCATGAACTTCTGGTGCATCTAATAGATCAAGACTTGGCAAGTGAATCATCGGACCACGACGAATCTTTTTCTCTCCTTGCGCTGTATCTTGTTCTGTTTTCGTTTGAACTGAAGTCGTATCAACAATTTCTGGACTAGATACACGTTCAGAACTTTGTTGTGTCGTATCATGTGTATGTGTTTGTGCAACTTGATTGCGGTTCACAGTGTTGACCGCTTCTTTTTGACGTTCCATATGCCTTTTCTTGTCTGATGGTGTCATCAAAACATTGAACGGTTTCGCATGCCGACGAATTGGTTTTGTAGGCGTTTCTTTTTCCACTGATGTTTTTTCTGATAAATCATCCGCTTCGTCTAATGATTGATCCGCCCCTTTATCTAATTCATCTGTCTCAGGCGTTGATTCATAGGTATCGTGTGCGTCTGCCGCATCTTCTGTCACCGCTACTTCGTCATCGACTTTTGACACAGTCGGTTTCAACACAGGTGCACTGACAGCTTGCTTCTTAGGTACAGATAAATGCTCTGATTCATTCTCTATCGCAGTATCACTTTCATCAACTTCTTCAGAATGCGTATTAACCGGAGCCGATTCTTCCAATTCATCATGAGATTCACCATCTGACTCTAACACATCATCTAACTGATTCTCTTGTTGCACTTCTTTATTATCATCCGATGTGTATTTAGATAAATCCACTTCTTCATAGTGATATTGTTCAGTAGCTTCATCCGAATGTTGCGTTTCAAGCGATGAATCCTTGATTTCTGTTACGTCAGACGTTTCTTCCAGTTCTAATTCATCGACATCATTTGCATCATAATCTGCACCCAACAATTGTTTCGCTTGTTGTGCATGCATTTCATCTATCGCTCTTTGTATGTCAAAACCTTCTTCTTTTTGTTGCGCTGCTCTCTTCTGTTCCAATGAAGCTTTAAAGCGTTTTTTCTGTAAAGCTTTCTTCTCACGCTCTCGTCGAATCTCTTCTACAATTTGAGAAGCATAAATATTTTCAATATTGATTGTATTGTCTCGTTTGGAATAGTTTGGCGTCTCTTTTTTAACACGTTCCTTCTGATATGATGTGTGATGGGTTGATGCTTTTCGTCTGTCCACTCCCAACCGATCTTCACGCTTATCTCCCTGAGTCTGTAACGGTTGTTTTAGCCCGCTATTTTTAATCTCACGTGGTTGCTTTGTCCCAAATATCGCAGATGGAACTTCCGATGCTCTGAACTCAGGTCGATGATATGAAGGGCGAATCTCTTGATTACGCACACTATCTCGTTCTCCAGTAGCACGATATGTCGTGTTTTGACGACGTTGATATCCTGACGACGATGGGGTGTATGATGACTGTTGCTGTTTAGGTGTTGACACTGTTTCATGATTAATACGTACATTGCTGCGATGTCTTCTTTGTGTTCTGTCTAACGAATAAGAAGGTCGTTGTGCAGTCACATTACTATCATCCTTTTCAGCAGATGTCTGTTCCCAATTCGCTTCATCATTTCGTACCGCTTCATCATGCATATCGATTGGAAAGCGAAACTTTCCTTTCGGTCGTTGATAGATATCATTCGTCTGACGAATCAAACCGTCAGATTCTTCTTTTTTTGTTGGGTGTTGTGAACGATTTTGGCGTGAACGACCCGTCGTTGACTTATCCTCTTCGCCAAATAATTTATCAAACCAGCTCATTAGTTCACACCCTCTCCTTATTCTTCAAAAAATGCTTGTCCTACTTGATACGAATCTTCTAAAACCATAATTCCTTTTTCTTGTGGTGCGTTTGGTAAATTGAGTTCTTTCATCGAACAAACCATACCACTTGATGGCACACCACGAAGTTCAGCGTCTTTTATAATCATACCACTCGGCATAACTGCACCGACCTTTGCGACAACGACTTTTTGTCCTTGTTCAATGTTTGGTGCACCACATACAATTTGTAACACTTCAGTTCCAACATCAATTTTACAAACACTTAACTTATCTGCATTTGGATGTTTTTCTTTTTCTTGTACATAACCCACTACAAATTTTGGTGTTAAATCAACTTCTAATTCTGTATTAATTCCTGCATCTTTAATAACAGATTGAATTTTCGATAATAGATCATCTGTCAACTTGATATGTCCTGTTCCTTGGATATCAAGTGATTGTACAGAATTGAAAATATTAAAACCGACAACATGACCGTCCTTCTTAATTGTAACAATCTCATTTGTCTTTTCGTATTCAAATGGTCCTTCTACAACTTCTAATTGTACGAATGCTACATCGCCAACACCTGTTGGATTATAAAATAAATTCATATTTTTCTCTCCTAATCATCTGTTTTTAAATCTTTTGTCGCACGTAAATGCTGGACTACGTTAGGCATATCCGCGGACTTCTGTTTATTGTTTTTACCGAGTATAAAGATTGGCTCAAACTTACCATTTTGATAGCTTAATGATAGGGATGTTATCGGTACAAGCCCATTTGTAAAGAATGACATTGTCATATGTGCCATAACATCATATCCTGTATGATTGCGGATATCTGCAATAATAAGGACATCTTGATGCGGAACAGCGACTAACATCTCACCCTCACATTTTTCTTCAAATGATGCTAATAATTGCTTATTTAAAATACGACTGGCATCATAACCATCATTCGTATTAAAGAAATAAAATAAGTTACCTTTTACCTCATCCGTTTTATAATTAATCTCAAGTTTCCGAACATTAAATGTTGCCATTTCACGCACTTGTTGTACTGTCAGATTCAGTTCTTTTAACACTTTGTCGTCTATGAGACGGTATGACTTACCGAGATCCAATGCATAATAAATGCGTGTTTCTGCAGTATGTTCATCTGTCACAAATGGTTGACCTTCTGATGTTTTTTCATGAAAACTTGTCGAACGGATGACTGGTAAAATTTTAATCTCGTCTAGTGTCTTTGTTGACTCATCTTGCATTTGCGCAATTGTCTCTTCAACATAATAAATGATTTCATCAACAATTTGATGTTCACCCTTATTATATTTGGCAACAATTGGAGACAATTTTACAGTGACACCTTTTTGATTATCAGTTCGATATATCCTTAGTGATTCCTTGTCACGATTGAATTGGTATGCAACTTCTAAATGATTCAACCGTGTTTTTAATAAATCTCTCATTTTAAAGACATTCATTTTTTCACTCCTAATTTCATGCCTTATATTAGTTTACAATAAATATACCCTTAGGACTAGAAAAAACGTACGTCCTAAGGGTTGAAATCTTGTGCTATTTCGGTAACTTTACATCATGTCATAAATCATAATTGCAAATATCCTGTATTTGTCTTGAACTATATTAAGATTATTTAAACAAAACTCATTTTTGTAGGGAATTATCCTGAAAATCTAATGTTAAGTCCACTTGTATCAACTATTTAGAACGTAACTCTGGATGCTGGTTTTTAATTATGACATTAAAACTGGCTTAAAAATGTATCAATTTGCTCGATTGTTTTACGTTCTTTTCCAATATAGTCACCGACACGTTCACCATTTTTGTATACGAGAAAACTTGGGATACCCATAACGCCCTCTTCAACTGCTATATCAATAAACTGATCGCGATCCACTAATACAAAATCAAACTGTGTATATTTCGCTTCGATATCTGGTAATCCCGGTTCAATGACACGACAATCTGGACACCAATCTGCTGAGAATAAGAAGACTGTTTCTCCTTGTTTATATTCTGCATATTGTTCTGTTGTTTCAAGTTTTTTCATGTCATACACACTCCTTCATATTATATTTCATATTGTAACTTCGTAATCACTTGTTCGTCCAATGTTTGAACTGATTCAATAAGCCATGTTCTTGCTGCTTCATAATCACGAATATCGAATACTGCATCACTACTATGAATATATCTTGCACAAACACCGATAACTGCTGTTGGTACACCGATACCTGATTGATGAATTGCACCACCATCTGTACCACCTGGTGAAATATAATGCTGATATTTGATATCATGCTGTTCAGCAACTCTCAGTAAAAATTGCTTGAATGCAGGTTTTAATAACATCGTACCATCTTTTATACGTAATAATGCACCATCACCCAGTACACCTGAAAGACCTTGACGTCCTTTCATATCATTGGCAGGTGAACAATCGACAACAAATGCTATATCAGGCTCAATCAAGTTTGCAGCAACACGTGCACCTCTCAGTCCTACTTCTTCTTGCACATTTGCACCGACATAAAGGTCGAAATCTAAGTCGACATCTTTTAATTGCTCGAGTAGTTCTATCGCAATCACACAACCATATCGATTATCCCACGCTTTCGTTGCAAAGCGATACTCTGAAAGTTGAATGAAATCAGTATGTGGTACAACTGGATCTCCTATTGAAATCCCCCGCTCACGTACTTCTTCAGCAGAACTTGCACCAATATCTAATAATAGATCTTCAATTTTGGGTGCACCTTCTTGACCTGTTCGAAAGTGCTTCGGTATATTCGCAACAACGCCGATAATTTCTTCATCTCGTTGTGTTAAAACTTTTAAGCGTTGCCCTTGCCAAATATCGTTGGCAACTCCACCTAACGCTGTAAACTTAATAAATCCGTGGGAAGTGATCTCCGTAATCATAAAACCAATCTCATCCATATGTGCCGCGACCATCACACGCTGTGCATTTGGGTTTGCACTCTTTTTCACACCATAAAAACCACCCATTCGATCATCCACAAATCCATCTACATAAGGTGTCATTGCTTGTTTCATATAATCTCTTACACGATGCTCAAAGTTAGGTGCACCATGCATTTCAGTCAGTTTTTTTATATGTGTCATCGTACTTTCTGCCATAGACACGCCCTCCTCAATGTTTTCTGTAATGTTCTTACTTTAGTATAACATCTTAGCTGTGGTACACTATAATTATGTTTTCATGGGGGCGATGCAATTGAGAAATACAAAGAAAAAGTGGCCGCTAATGATTCCAATCACTATTGGTATCATTATGACTGGTAGTTATTTTTATACTTTAAATAAAAACAAACAAAACTATTATCCTGCAGACAAAGTCATCGATTCTGTTAAAGATTATTTTCAAAATGTCAGTGGTTCGTATATCGTCTATGAACCAACACTTTATCGCAAGTTCGGCATTGAATATGAAGTATACAAAGGGGGTATTAGTACAACACGTCAAGGCAAAGTCACGCATTATACATTTATTGCGGATGCTTATGATGGACAAGTCATTGATATCATCGAAGTATAACCCAAACATCAAACATTAAAAGGACGCAAAGTGACCCGACACTTTACGCCCTTTTATTTTGTCTTATATCATTCATTAAATTTTGGCCGTTCGACTGTTTCTGTCATCGTCTTACCGTCTACATCGAATTTCGCAGCAAAATACTTCATGTCATGATAAAACAAAAACCAATAGTCATCCAATATATATTTTTTCGTTAAACACTCCTTAGCACGAATAGATTGCATTGGAAAATCATCATAAGCTGATACCCATAATGGATTCACATGTGCCACAGTTGGAAATATATCCGACATATGTACAGCTTTTTCCCCGTCACTTTCAATCTCAATTACCGAATGACCATAACTATGTCCCCCAGTATGCAACATCGTAATACCTGGATACGGTGTACATGACTTCTCAAACAAAATTGTGCGCGCTTCATAATCTCCGCGGTTCGATGACCAATAAGTTGCTTGACTTCGAATATTTGGACTCACAAACTCGTGCCATTCATCTTGTTGAATATAATGCCGTGCGTTCGGGAACGTTGATCGTCCTTCATCATCAACGAGTCCTGTCGCATGATCAAAATGCATATGTGTCATGAGTACCATATCAATATCATCCACAGTTAAGTCAAATTGCGCTAAACTTTTTTCGATAGCCGCTTCTTGACCTACACCATAATTGCGCATTTGTTTTTCAGTGAGACGTCCTTTACCAATGCCTGCATCAATGACAATTCGACAGTCTTCTGTTCTAATTAATATCGGATGTGCAGCCAAAGGAACTTGGTTATTATCATTAAACGGATATTTCTTTGACCAAAGTGGTTTCGGTACCACACCAAAAATGGCACCCCCATCCATTTGTACATCCCCACCATTGAGTACATCTATTTCAAATTTGCCTATTTTCATAAGACATTCCCCCTTATTATCTCTATTTTATCCATTTAACAGTGTTCGCTTCAAACAAAAAGAAAAGTATCTCTCAACGATATAGTGAGCGATACTTTAACAAAACACTATGATTCAACAGACGTATGGAACTTCGCCTCCATACGATAGATACGAGAACCTTTCTGTGAAAATTTGTGTTCATATTCAGTTTCTATATTGTTTTCTGCATCTTCTTCATGCAGATTCAAATTGATTTTTGTAAAATACATACCATACTGCGACATACTTTCTAAGCTATAAGCAAACAGTCCTCTATTGTCTGTTTTGAAATGTATTTCACCGTCGGGATGTAGTATTTGTTGATAAATCGCCAAAAACGTATGATAAGTAAGCCTTCTTTTGGCGTGTCGTGTCTTTGGCCATGGATCGGAAAAGTTTAAATAAATGCGAGAAACTTCATCCTTCTCAAAGTAATCAGTTAAAACAACCGCATCGTTACATAAAAGCTTAATATTCGTTAGCCCTTGATCTCTCACCTTGTCTAACACACGAATCATTACATTTTTATCACGTTCAATCGCAATGAAGTTAATGTGTGGATTTTGTGCAGCAAGTGTCGTGATAAATTGACCCATTCCTGAACCAACTTCGATATGAATCGGGCGATCATTGGCAAACCACTTTGTTACAGACTTGGCATAGTCACAATCAATATCAACAATCTCTGGATGTTCACGTAAATAATCTTCTGCCCACGGCTTATGTCGCATTCTCATGATATATACTCCTTATATGAATAAATTACTTTTCATGACATTATTTAAAAATTCAAGCCATGTATTCATTTCTTTAAAACGTTTATGTTCTTCACTCCACTGAATCATACCAATCGATTGAATCACCGTATACCACTTCATGCGTTTGTTCAGATCTAACGTTTCTTTAACACCATACGTCTCTAACCATTCTGCCCATCGGCTTTCTGGAACATAGTTGTAAAGCAACATACCAATGTCAATTGCCCAATCAGCAATCATTGCACCTTCCCAATCGACAAGATATAGCTCATCTTTGTCTGATAGTAACCAGTTATTATGATTCACATCACCGTGTACAACTGCATAAAACCTTGGATCTAAGTTTGGAATATGATCTTCCAAATAAATCAATGCTTTACGGACAACATGGTGTGTTAATACATCTCTTGATAAAGACGCATTGATCTTATTCAACATGATTTCAGGTGTGATCGGTGCCATCTCCATACGTTTTAACATTGTCAGTAATGGTTGGGATCGATGAATTTTCTTTAACAAATGTGCCACTCGAGCTTGACCCATTTCATTCGCATTGAGTTCTCTGCCATTTTTCCAGTGTTGTGCTGTAACGACTTCACCGGTTTCAATTCTTTTTGTCCAGACTAGCTTCGGGACGATACCTTCTGCTGATAAGGCAGCGATAAATGGGTTGGAATTCCTTTTCAAAAATAACTTCTGCCCATCCTGCTCAGCCATGTATGCTTCACCTGAAACACCACCTGCCGAATCCAATGTCCAACCTAACTGATAAAACTGCTCCACAACATGTTCACCTCACTTTCAAAGAGAAAAGGGAGTGGGACAAAAATCTCATAATTAATTATGAGATTTTCATGTCCCACCCCGGCATAAATCATGCATATCATATATTTCTACCCAATTGATATGACACGTTAATTGCCCTTAGCCATAATGTAAAATATCTTCTAACTCATGGCATATTCATTCCTAATTTTTATCCACGTACTATTTTTAGACTCATTAATAAGTGTATAGTTAATACGCTTTTTTTTCAACCAAAAATGAAACACAAAATGTGTCTTTTTACTTGAGTATCTATCTGATATGTCATGAAACAGTCATATCTAATTAGCTTTTGCTTTTTTCAAACGACATTAATGTGAATGTGATTGAATATAGCGATCAAATCCTTCTTGCAACTTGCGTGTAATTGGGCCAACCGTTCCATTATTAACAGGTTCACCATCAATCTTAACAACAGGCATTACTTCTGCAGATGTACTTGAGATGATCACTTCATCAGCATTTTTCAAAAACTCTAATGAGAAAGGTGCTTCGTTGAATGTAATATTCTCATCATCACATATCCATTGAATCACACGACGTGTAATTCCGTTCAAGATAAGGTTGTTTGCTGGATGCGTATGAACAACACCATCTTTAATCGCAAACACGTTGCTTGAAGCCCCTTCTGTTACAACGCCATCACGATGTTGGACTGCTTCTTCAGCATTATATTTTGTCGCGTATTCTTTTGCCAAAACATTGCCTAATAAGTTCAGACTTTTAATATCACAACGCAACCAACGAATATCTTCCGTCGTGACAATTGCAACCCCATTTTGAAGTTCGTCGAATGGGCGTTCATATGCCTTCACAAAGGCTGTAAAAACTGGTTCGACAGATGGAGTCGGGAATGGATGATCTCTTGGTGCAACCCCTCTTGTAATTTGCATATATACGCCACCGTCAGTCACGCCATTCGCTTCGGCAAGCTTACGCACTAATTCTGTTAACGACTCGACAGTATAGTCAATATCGAGGCCAATCTCAGCGGCACTTCTTAATAAGCGTTCAAAGTGCTCTTTAGCTGTGAACAGCTTATTGTCATAAATGCGCACATATTCATATATCCCATCACCAAAATTGTAGCCCCTATCATTAAAAGCGACCTTTGCTTCTTGTTCATCTACTAATACATCATTGAGTAAAACCTTTGTCATCCTCATCCCTCCACACAAATTGAATAAATTGCTTCTAAATAAATACTCGTCGCATTGAATAATTGTTTTTTTGTAATATATTCATTCTTTTGATGCATCAAGTCTTCTGAGTCATCAAACATCGCACCGAATGCGACACCTTTATCAAGGTTTCTTGCATATGTCCCCCCACCAATTGTATATGATGGAGACATATCACCTGTTTGATTACGATATGCCGATAAAAGTTTTTGAATAAATGGATCGCTTGGATCAACGAAATGTGGTACTTGAACTTTCCCAATTTCCAGTTCAAAGCCTAATGTTTTAATATCATCTTCAAACTGACGAATCGCCGTTTCAAAGTCAAAGCCTTCAGGGTAGCGTAGGTTGATACCAAATGATCCACCTTGTGCTTTATCATATGTCAAAATACCAATATTTGTTGTAAGGTCTCCCATTTGATCGGTACGATACTTCATGTCCATCTTTTCACCAAAGTGAGAATCATAAAGGTAGCGTTCACTGAATGCAGTCCAGTTATGTGCTGTTTGATCTAAATGCAGTGTATTAAGAAAATGGATTAAATAAAGTCCCGCATTTACACCAATAGATGGATCCATACCATGTACTGCTTTGCCGTATACCGTTAATTTTAAAATACCGTTCTCTACTTCATGGTTACCTGTCAATTGATGTTCTGATAAAAATGTCTCAAATTGTTGAATCGTATGCGTCATATTTTCTTTCACCAACAAGTCGGCATTCGCTTCGTCTGGCACCATATTATAGCGCTCGCCTGCTTTGAAATGATGTAATTCAATTTCAGGTTCATCATCGTCTTGAGCTAACGCCGTTTGTTTAATATCAAATGTTGTGATTCCTTTTTCACCATGAATGAGCGGAAACTCTGCATCTGGTGCAATACCAATTGATGGCATTTCTTCCGTTTCAAAATAACGATCCGTACATTTCCAATCAGATTCTTCATCTGTTCCAATAATAATATGAATACGTTTTTTCCAATCAACCTTCATATCATTTAATATTTTAACCGCATAATAAGCAGCAATTGTAGGGCCTTTGTCATCCAATGTTCCTCGAGCAATTACACGATCATCCGTGACAACAGGTGTAAATGGATCTGAATCCCAACCATCTCCAGCAGGTACTACGTCAACATGGCCAAGAATCCCAAATAAATCTTCGCCTTTTCCTACTTCAATTCGTCCTGCTAAGTGATCTGTATCAAACGTATCGAAACCATCACGTTCAGCAAGTCGATACATATACTCTAATGCTGCCTTAGGACCAGGACCAACTGGGGCATCTGCTGTCGCTTCATCGTCATCTCTAACTGATGGAATTGCGAGTAACCCTGTTAAGTCTTCGATCATCTGATTTTCATATTCTTTAACTTTTTCTCTCCACATATGTCTCAGCTTCCTTCTAAACGAGTTGTAACTTTCATTCTACATGATTTTCGTTACAAACAACAGTAAAAATACATAACATGTGTCAATTTTCTGACAAATTATTTATTTCTATTTCCACATATTGATACATAAAAAACTGAAGCCACAATAATGTGACTCCAGCTGTTAATTATTTCTCTGTATTTTCTTTTTTATTCTTCAAAACTTCTTTTGTTGATTCGTTTAAGTTTTGTGAAGTATCTCCGCCACCTTCAGAAACAAAGTCAGCTTCGTTTACTTCTGCCTTTTCATTTTCATCTAACAATTGTGCTTTCTTGTCGTTGATGAAAGCTGTTGGATCTTCTTTGATTGTTTCAACATAAGCTTTTGGATCTTCTTTTACTTTGTTGATTTCTTCCGTTGCTAAAGAACTAATTTTAGTTACTTTTTCTTGTGCAAGCTGCTTATATTCTTCAGGATTTTCTTTATACTGATCATAAGTTTCTTTTACTTTTGTACGGCGTTCTTTATTAGAAAGAACAACTGCTGTAACCGCAGCGCCAATTCCAATTGCTGCTTTTAATACATTTTTAGAATTTGCCATATTTATCACCTCTATTGTTTCCATCCCTATTCCCTATGGATGATGATAGTAAACATTTTTTATTCACTATTTTTAAAAAGGTTAATTTCCGAGCTTGTCAGTTTTCGATATTCACCCTTTTTCAACCGATGATCTAATGCTAACGGACCGATCGCTTCCCTTTTCAAATAAACCACTTCATTATCAATCGTATGAAACATACGCTTAACTTGATGATACTTCCCTTCACAAATCGTCACTCGTGCATGATTGTTGGGCATCAATATCTCAAGTTGTGCTGGTTGTAGTAAGCCTTCTGTCAATTGAATGCCTTGTTCAAACTTCTCAATAGCACCTTCAGAAACTGGATGTGCCAACTCTGCGAAGTAGCGCTTAGGCACATGTTTATGCGGATTCATAATGCGATGGTTAAAGTCACCGTCATTTGTAATAAGTAACAATCCTTCAGTGTCTTTGTCAAGACGACCTACCGGAAATAAATCTAGATGCTCATATTCTTCAATCAAATCTATAACAGTCTTATGCATGTCATCTTCCGTTGCAGATATGACACCAGCTGGTTTATTCAACATAAGATATACATAAGGTTCATAATCAATCTGTTGACCGGCAACACAAACTTGATCTTGTTCAGGATTTATTTGCTGTTTTGCAGACTTTATCTTTTCATCATTCAAAGTGACAAGCCCTTTTTTTAATAAATTTTTAACTTCTGTACGTGAACCCACTCCCATATTAGCTAAAAACTTATCAATTCTCATTAAGCAAAACCTAACTTTCTTCTAATTTTGTTAGCTGTTTCTCCAAGGAACTTATCCGCAAGTCGTGTTTTGAATGTCAATGCTGTATAAACAATCACACCTACAAGTGCACATACGACAGTGATAATAAGCGCACCACTTTGACTTGCTGGTGAAATGATATGTTGTAGTCCATAATATACCGCTTCAACAATAATCATCATAATAAAACCACAAATCAAGATTTTACCGATATCATACAGTGTCCCAGAAATACGATATCCTGCATATTTCTTCAACACTAACAAGCTTGCTATAATCGCAAATGATAATGCGATGGCTGTGCTCAAGATTGCTCCAGCAGTATGGAACATTACAATCAATGGATGATTCAACAACAGTTTAAGTAATACAGCACCTAAAATAATGAATACTGTTAATTTCTGTTTATTAATACCTTGTAACATAGATGCAATCACACTGATTAACGAAATCAAAATAGCGACAGGCGCATAAATAAAGAGTAATCGACTTCCATCAATACTGTACTCATAAAACACTGTATACAACGGAACAGCAAGTGACATTATCCCTAAACTTGCTGGTACTGTAATAAACATTAAAACACCGATAGATGTTTGTATTTGTTTGTGCATTTCCTTATAGTTGCCCTCTTCATACGTTTTTGTGATGAATGGAATCAAACTAATCGCAAATCCCGCAGCTAAGGATGTTGGAATCATTACAATTTTGTTTGTTGTCATATTTAAAATTGTAAAGAACATGTCTTGCATACGATGTGAAACACCTGCAATATCTAGTGCGTTGTTATGTGTCAGTTGATCCACAATCATAAACAATGGATAGTTCAAACTCACAATAACGAATGGAATACTGTATGAAATGATTTCTTTGTACATATCTTTATATGAAACATCAATACCTGTCATATCAGATGCAACCATTTCTTGAATGCCTTTACGGCGTTTAATCCAATACCACCATAGTGTAAGGATAGCTGCAATCGCTCCAATCGCTGCACCGAATGTCGCAATACCATTCGCCAATAACATTGATCCCTCGAACACATTAAGCACTAAGTAACTGCCCACTAGTATAAAGATGATACGTGCGATTTGTTCAATAACTTCCGAAACAGCAGTTGGCCCCATAGATTTATAGCCTTGGAATACACCGCGCCATGTTGCGAGTATCGGAATAAAGATGACAACAAAACTAATCGTGCGAATGACACTCGTAATCTGATCAGCTGTCCAACCAGCACTTTGATCGGTATTGTTTGCGATGGTGATAGATGCAATCGTTGGTGATAATGCATATAACACAGCAAATCCAATGAGACCCGTGACCCCCATCACTACAAAACTTGATTTATATAATTTTTGGCTGACGCGATAGGCACCTAGCGCATTATATTTTGCGACATATTTAGATGCTGCTAACGGGACACCCGCTGTTGCAACTGCAATCGCAATATTATAGGGGCCGTATGCATAGTTATAAGGTGCTAAATTATCAGCGCCACCTATGATACGATAAAACGGAATAACATAAAGTATGCCAAGTATTTTTGTAATTAAAATACTTACCGTTAATAGAAACGTTCCCCGTACTAACTCCTTATTTTCACTCATAAAATCATCAACCTACTTTTGAAATTTTTAGTTCTTTCTGCATAACAACACAATTATACACATAATCTGATTATGTTAAAATTAAAATATATAAAATCAAAGGAGAATTCCATCCATGTTTCAAACAATCATCATCGGCGGTGGTCCTAGTGGCATCATGGCCGCAATTTCTGCCAGTCAAAATGAGCAAAGTGTTTTATTAATTGAAAAGAAAAAAGGGCTTGGCCGAAAATTGAAAATTTCTGGTGGTGGACGTTGTAACGTTACGAACAACCTACCCTATGAAGAAATCATCAAAAACATTCCGGGAAATGGAAAGTTTTTGTACAGCCCTTTTACACTATTTGATAATCAGTCTATCATTCAATTTTTCGAATCACGTGGATTAAAACTTAAAGAAGAAGATCACGGACGCATGTTTCCAATCACTGATAAATCTCAAGATGTTTTAGACATTTTAATTGCAGAAATGAATAAACAACAAGTGACAGTTATCGAAAATAGCCCTGTCGCATCTGTTAGCTTTTCTAATGGATCTTATACTGTGATATTAGAAGATGGCAAGCACTACTATGCTAAGACTGTTGTTATCGCAACTGGTGGTACAAGTGTTCCACATACCGGTTCTACTGGAGATGGCTATCAATTTGCGATATCTTTTGGTCATACTATCACAGACTTATTTCCAACTGAAGTGCCAATCAAATCTCATGAACCTTTTATCAAGTCACAAACATTAAAGGGATTAAGCCTAAAAGATGTAGGACTTTCGGTGCTTAGAAAAAATGGCAAAAAACGAATCACACATCAAATGGATATGCTATTCACCCACTTTGGCATAAGCGGGCCAGCTGCGCTCAGATGCAGTCAGTTTATATACAAAGAACAACAACAGCAAAAGCGACAAGATATTCAAATGCAACTTGATGTGTTCCCTTCTATAAATGAAGAACAACTCAAACAAAAAATCATATCTTTATTGAAAGAACAACCCGATAAAATTATTAAAAATGCTCTCAAAGGACTTATTGAGACACGTTATTTACATTTCATTATTGAGCAGGCAAACATTGACTTAGAAACCACATATCATCATCTTAGTGCACAACAAATCAACCAATTAGCACATCTTTTCAAAGCTTTTACTTTCACAGTCAATGGAACGCTTCCATTAGAAAAAGCTTTTGTTACAGGGGGTGGCGTTTCTATTAAAGAAATTGTACCAACTACGATGTCATCAAAATTACAAGACGGTTTATTTTTATGTGGTGAAGTACTTGATATACACGGGTACACAGGTGGCTATAACATTACAAGTGCATTGGTAACTGGCTACGTTGCCGGATATTATGCAGGACAGTTCTCACCGGCTGAAGTAATAGAGAATCCTTTATTTAACGAGGGTACGGAACTGTAATCTTGATATGACAAGATATTTCGTCCTACCAATCGCTCTTTCTTTTGATAGGTGTCAATATTTTATGAAACATGTCATTGTCGAAACATACGAAAGGCGTACAATCGAGATTGTACGCCTAATAATTATGATCTTAAATTCCGCCGTATGTTAAACCGCCATCGCCCCATGCTTTCATGCCGCCTTCAACATTGACCGCATCGATATCGTGATCAGTTAAATAATCAACAACTCTCGCACTTCTTGCACCAGCAGCACAAACAATATAATACGTTTTGTTCGTTTCAAACGCTTCTAAACGTTCTGGTACTTCTTGCATTGGAATGTGTTTTGCATTCGGAATCATTCCAAGTGCAACCTCTTCATCTTCTCGTACATCAATAACATGAACAGGTTCATTGCTTAATAACTTCTCTTTTAGTTGTTCCATTGAAATCTCTTTCATCGTCTCACTCCTATTATTTAGCAACAATATTCACCAATTTTTGTGGTACAGCAATAACTTTCTTAATATCTTTACCTTCTAAGTTTGCTTGAATGTTTTCATCTGCCAATGCGATGCGTTCCATTTCTTCTCGTGATGTATCTTTTGAAATCTCAAGTTTCGCACGGACCTTACCGTTGATTTGAACAACAATTTCTACATTGTCAGCTTGCAACAATGCTTCATCAAATGTTGGCCATGGTTGGTACGTTATCGTACTTTCATGTCCTAAAATTGACCATAGTTCTTCACCAATATGTGGAGCAATAGGTGCAATCATTTTTACAAAGCCTTCAACATACACACGGTTAATCGCATCTGCTTTATAACATTCATTAATAAATACCATCAATTGACTGATTGCTGTATTGAAGTTCAATGTCTCAAAGTCTTCTGTGACTTTTTTAACCGTTTGATGATACACTTGTTCTAATTTCGGCGTTGCTTCGTCAACCACTTTATCAGATAATGTATGATTATCTGTAACGAACAAACGCCAGATACGATCTAAGAATCGACGTGCACCGTCTAATCCTGTTTCACTCCATGCAATTGACGCATCAAGTGGACCCATGAACATCTCATATAGACGCAATGTATCTGCACCGTGAGACGCTACGATTTCGTCTGGATTCACGACATTCCCTTTAGACTTACTCATTTTTTCATTACCTTCACCTAGAATCATACCTTGGTTAAATAATTTTTGGAAAGGTTCTTTAGTCGGTACAACCCCTAAGTCATAAAGTACTTTATGCCAGAAACGTGCGTATAACAAGTGAAGGACAGCGTGTTCTACACCACCGATATAAAGGTCTACTGGTAACCAATGTTTTAATTTTTCAGGGTCTGCAAGCATTTGATCGTTTTTCGGATCTATATAGCGTAAATAGTACCAACAGCTACCTGCCCATTGCGGCATTGTGTTCGTTTCACGTCGCCCTTTCATTCCTGTCTTCTCATCAACGACATTCACAAATTCTTCGCTATTAGCAAGTGGCGATTCACCTGTTCCTGATGGTTTGATTTGATCCATTTTTGGTAACAATAGTGGCAATTCAGATTCTGGTACTGTTGTCATAGAACCATCTTCCCAGTGAATGATTGGAATAGGTTCACCCCAATAACGTTGGCGACTGAATAACCAGTCTCTCAACTTGTAATTCACTTTGCGCTCGCCAGCACCTTTTTCTTCCAGAATAGCAATTGCTTTTTCGATAGCTTCAGCATTATTCAATCCATCTAAGTCGCCTGAATTTACATGACGACCATCTCCAGTATAAACAGGTGTGTCCTCTTCGTGTTCAATGACATTCACAACATCTAAGTTAAATGTTTCAGCAAATTCATAGTCACGCTCATCATGACCTGGAACCGCCATCACAGCACCCGTGCCATATGATGCGAGTACATAATCTGCAATCCAAATAGGAATTTGCTTACCAGATAATGGATGTACCGCATACGCACCTGTGAACACACCTGTTTTTTCTTTTGCCAAGTCAGTACGTTCTAAGTCAGATTTCTTAGCTGCTTCTTGTTGATAAGCACGCACTTGCTCCAACTGTTCAGCTTTTGTAATCTCATCTACAAGTTGATGCTCTGGGCTCAATACGATAAATGTCGCACCATATAGAGTATCTGGACGCGTTGTAAACACTTCAACATTTTCATGAGTTTCTGCAATATCAAAACGCACACGTGCACCTTCAGAACGACCAATCCAGTTGCGTTGCATATCTTTAATCGATTCTGGCCAATCTAACTCTTCCAAATCTTCCAGTAAGCGGTCTGCATACTCTGTAATTTTTAGCACCCATTGTTTCATTGGACGACGAACAACTGGATGTCCACCACGTTCAGAGACACCATCAATGACTTCTTCGTTTGATAAAACAGTACCAAGTGCTTCACACCAGTTTACTGGAATTTCATCGATATACGCTAAACCTTTTTTGTATAATTGAATAAAAATCCATTGCGTCCACTTGTAATATTCAGGATCTGTTGTACTTACTTCTCTATCCCAGTCATAGCTAAATCCAAGTTCTTGAATTTGACGCTTGAATGTTTGAATATTGGCTTTTGTAAATTCAGCCGGATCATTCCCAGTGTCTAGTGCATATTGCTCCGCTGGTAAACCGAATGCATCCCAACCCATCGGATGCAAAACATTGTAACCTTGCATTCGCTTATAACGAGAAATAATATCTGTTGCTGTGTAACCTTCAGGATGACCAACATGTAGTCCAGCGCCAGAAGGATATGGGAACATATCTAATGCATAAAACTTCTTTTGTCCCAAATTGTCCTCCGTTTTAAACGTTTTGTTGTCTAACCAATATTGTTGCCACTTCTTTTCAATTTGCTTATGATTGTAATTCACAGCATAGACCTCCTAAAATACAAAAAACACCTCAAACTACTGTTATTCTTCAGAGGGACGACATGATGCCGCGGTACCACCCTCATTCACATATGTGCACTTCATTTTAAATAGTTGAGATGTTTGATTATTTATTTTTTATTGATGGCAAGTTCATTTAATCGTAAACGTTAGTTTGCACCACCACTAACTCTCTGTTGATTACTTATTAAATTACTACTCCGATATTTTACAATTAATATATTGACTATATTACTTTCTATAATAGGCAATTTAACCCATTGTTGCAAGTATAAAATGCGACACCTTTAGGAAAGCCCATTGGTGTGATGATCACGAATACCACGATCAAAAACAGACAGAAAAATACCAGCTATCATTAACAATCCAATCATTGATAAGAACATCGTCTGCATATCAAAATAGTCAACAATTAAACCACCGAGTAATGGTCCTAGTGCTTTACCTACTGTTGAAGCGGCATTAACAATTCCTTGATACACACCTTGCCTTCCAGTGGGCGCCAATTGATCAGCAATAGTTGGAACGGCTGGCCAGATAAACATCTCTGCAAAGGTCATAACGACCATACCAATGACAAAAATTGAAAATGACATCGCGAAACTAGTGATAAAAAATGACACAATAAGAATGCCCAAACCAACATAAAGTTGTTTTTTCATCTGTCCTTTTAACAGTTGAATCATCGGTGTAATCAATGGTTGACCCAATAATATCATCACTCCATTAATTGTCCATAACAAGCTATATTGTGGCATTGAAATACCAATTTGTTGTGTAAATGATGCAATGGTTGTTTGCCATTGCACATAAGCAATCCAACAAAATGCAAACATGACACATAACAAGATTAATGCGATAAATTTCTTTTTATCTTGTATCGAAGTAACATCATCGATCATATTTGGTGTTTTCACCTTCGCTTGATAAGTGACATTGAATTTAAACACTGCAATGAAAAAGAAAACGACATACATCAATAAGTTAGCGAGAAATATGTAGTCAAAACTAAAGTTAGCAACGATACCACCCAGCGCTGCACCAAGTGCTACACCAATATTTTGGGCTAAATAGATCGCATTGAATGTTTTACGACCGCCTTGTGGCCAAACAGCACCTGCCATCGCATATATCGCAGGAATAATCATACCACCGCCGAATCCTAGCATAATCAACCAAATCGCATACCATGGCCAGCCGTGAAAAAAGTTTAATAACACTGTGGCCACTAAACTAAAAACTGTACCAATCATGATTGTACGATAACCACCTAGTCGATCAAACATAGATCCTCCAAGAAGATTGCCCCCAATCATCCCGATTGAATTGATCATCAGCACGAATCCTGCTGTACTGAGTGACTTATCCAACTCCTGTGCCATATATATTGTATTTAATGGCCATAAAAAACTGGCACCTGTGATATTGATTGCCATACCGATAACTAGCCACCAAATTGCACTTGGCATTCGCATCAAAATCCCTCTTTCTCTTTAAGTCTCATGCACCAATATAACATGACATGCAAAAATATGGTAAAATCTTTGAATATATTGTCATAAATAGAAGGGACGAGAAACATGGGAACAGTATTTCCTTATGCTTTTGAAAACAAACGTTATCATACATTAAACTACCATCTAAAAAATCAATTTGGACAAAAAATCTTTAAAGTGGCACTCGATGGTGGATTTGACTGCCCGAACCGAGATGGAACAGTAGCACACGGTGGGTGTACATTTTGCTCAGCTGCAGGAAGTGGTGATTTTGCTGGTAATCGTGCAGATGCAATTCCAGTTCAATTCCAAGAAATCAAGTCTCGTATGCATGAAAAGTGGCATGAAGGAAAATATATCGCATATTTTCAAGCATTTACAAATACACATGCGCCTGTTGACGTATTGCGTGAAAAATTTGAAGCGGCTTTACAAGAAGAAGGTGTTGTAGGACTTTCGATTGGCACACGTCCCGACTGCTTACCAGATGATGTCGTTGAATACCTTGCAGAACTGAATGAACGCACCTATCTATGGGTTGAACTAGGTCTACAAACTGTACATCAAACAACTTCAGATCTTATCAATCGCGCACATGATATGGATGTCTATTATGAAGGTGTTGCAAAGTTACGTAAGCATGGCATACGTGTATGTAGTCATATCATTAACGGTTTACCCGGTGAAGATTACGATATGATGATGGAAACGGCGAAAACAGTCGCAGAAATGGATGTACAAGGAATTAAAATCCACTTGCTACACTTGCTAAAAGGGACGCCGATGGTAAAGCAATATGATAAAGGCTTGCTACAATTTATGACTAAGGAAGAATATATCAACTTAGTATGTGATCAACTAGAAATATTGCCCCCTGAAATGATTGTTCATCGCATTACTGGTGATGGACCGATTGACTTGATGGTCGGACCGATGTGGAGTGTAAACAAATGGGAAGTACTCAATGATATCGATGCAGAACTAGAACGTCGTGGCACCGTACAAGGTGCACGATATACAGCAGAGGTATTAAAATGATTGTGCAGCGCATCTTACCATTTGCGAAAGATTTAATATCATCACATATCCAACCAACCAGTACAGTCATTGATGCAACATGTGGTAACGGCCATGATACAGTATTTCTTGCACAATCTGTACCAGAAGGACATGTATATGGCTGTGATATACAATCATCAGCCATTGCTACGACTGAAAAGAAAATAGCGAGATTTAATAATGTATCATTGTTCCAAATAGGTCATGAAAACATTATCGACCAGCTAACACCTGAACACCTATCACAACTTGATGCCGCCATTTTTAATTTAGGTTATTTGCCTAAAGGTGACAAAACGATTGTGACACAGCCCGAAACAACGATATTAGCGATTGAGAACATTTTTAAACATTTACGAAAAGAAGGCATTATTGTCATCGTGATCTATCCAGGTCATCCAGAAGGAAAATATGAAAGCGAACAATTATATCAGTTTTTTAAAAACTTTGATCAACAGCGTGCACATATTTTACAATATAGTTTTCTAAACCAACAAAATAACCCACCCTATGTTGTAGCCATTGAAAAAAGATAAAAAACTGGTGAGATATTAATGGAATATCTCACCAGTTTTTCTTGTTTAAAATCATCTATTTAAAATTTTAATCGAATTACACATGTGCCATCTGCATAATTTGATTAAAATTTTGACTCATTGACTTTTGGTGGTTTTTAGTTTCTGAGACAATGAGAGACAGTAACTCTCTCTTTTTGTCTTGCATGTCTTCATTAGAATAAATCATAACCGTTCGTTCATCATTTTCAGGTCGTTCCTTATGAATCCATTTTTGATTGACTAAGTGATTATAAGTTCTTGAGCGTTTATAAGATTTGATTGGCACAAATTGATCCATCTCTTTTAATGTCATATCGCCTTTATCCCATATCGTCAGCAATATTAACAGCTCTTCTTTTGTTAACTCATATTTTTCAGCAATTGCTGTAAAAACAGATTCAATTTCAGATTGTAATGAAAATAATGCTTGTATACCACTTTTTTCTGCTTTATGATTCTTCATGAAATACGCTCCCATCTCGTAAAAATAATCATCACTTATTATTTACCCAAGAAAATATCATTAAAACTAAAATTAACTTGTGTACCGTAAAAAAATAATTTTTAATGACTATCAAATGATGTAAGTTGCTAAGATGATATTAAATTAACTTCAAATTCATTTTTAATGATGTAACTGGGGCTGGGACAAAAATCTTTTTTTGCTATAAAAGATTTCTGTCCCAGCCCCACTGTCATTTTAGCCGTATATGAAAAAGAACAAAGCTATTATTAAGTAAAAAAAGGCACAAACATTTCAGATTGTACACCAAAAAAGTGCTTTATAGTATTGTGTTTTATCTGTAACCCCAATGATTAACTTAATAAATTCGATCTTTAAGTTCAAGAGTATCAATATAGTTAATTCTATTTTGTGACTTATTTAATCTAATATTTTTGCCAACATATTCTGAGTTATTAATAATATCACCAGTGAAATAATATTTTCCATTGTGAATTCGTTGTAGTCCTGTTAAATTAGTTTCCAAAACAATTCGATCATTATAAACGACAAAAATACGATCAATTTGAAATACTCTGCTAGGATTCAAAGACCAAAAACCACGAGCTGCTTCATAAATTTGTTCATCAGATAAATCAGGACTATAACCTATATAGTTTCTCCCTAATTCATCAGTCTCTTCGAAATAGCGTCTATCTTGAATTTGAATTACTAAAGTTTCATTCATCATTTTATGATCTCTTTTTTTAATTTAAACAGAGTATATCACATACTTTTATAAAAGTTTAAATCGTACTTGCAGGTTTTCAAAATTAAAAAGCTGGGAATCATCTCCCAGCTTTTCTGTATTATTAAAATGTTAGAATAAATGACTGATTGAGTCTTGCATGTCTTTAAGAATTTTAGAAGATTTTTCAAATTTTGCTTGTTCATCTTCATTTAATGGTGTTTCGATGATGCGAACCGCACCTTCTCCGTTTACTACTGTTGGCACACCAGTGTATACACCATCAACACCGTATTCACCTTCTAAGAAGCTAGAAACAGTTAATACAACGTTTTGGTTGCGTAAGATTGCTTTAGAGATATGCATTAATCCCATTGCAACACCATAGTATGTTGCACCTTTTGCTTTGATAATATCGTAAGCTGCATCACGTGTATTCACATAGATGTCTTCAATAAGATGTTCTTTTTCTGGGTCATTTTTCAATAAATCATATAATGGTTGACCTGCGATTGTTGCACTTGACCATACTGGTACTTCTGAGTCACCGTGCTCACCAATAATATTTGCATGTACACTTGTTGGTGCAACATCGAATACTTCACTTAATAAGTGTTTGAAACGTGCTGTATCTAAGATTGTACCTGAACCAATGACTTTGTGTTTTGGTAAACCTGAGTATTTTAAAGTGACATAAGTTAAAACGTCTACTGGGTTTGCTGCAACTAAGAAGATACCGTCAAAACCACTTTCCATAATAGGTGTGATGATACCTTTGTAAATTTTTGCATTCTTTTCAACTAAGTCTAAACGTGTCTCCCCAACTTTTTGAGGTGCACCCGCACAGATAACGATTAAGTCTGCATCGCCACAGTCTGAATATTGCCCAGCTTTAACTTTAACAGGTGACATTGCATAAGGCGCACCATGATTTAAGTCAAGTACATCACCTAATACTTTATCTTCGTTAATGTCGATGATAACTAATTCGTCTGCTACACCTTGACTCACCATTGTAAATGCGTAGCTTGCTCCTACTGCACCGTTACCTACTAATACTACTTTATTACCTTTTTTCGCCATGAAGTTTCTCTCCAATCTATCTATTTAAATGTATTGTTCTCAACGTAATGTGAAGAATTTCACATTTCTAATTTAACACGCTTTTTATTTAACTTCAAGGTAGAAACAAATATTATAGAATTTAATTAAAATTTCGTGTCACTTAATTGTTGAAATTAGTGAGTAATTACAATAATAGATTGTGTTATTTACTTAACTTTCCGGCATTTTAATTTAGGTAGTAACTGATACACTTTAGCTCATTGATTGTTTGAAATACTATGTCAGTGTATTTTCATCCTCTACTAAAAATCCGGCTGTAAAAACGCGGTTGTTCAAAAAGCTTAAAATGTAACGCATGACAGCTTCTCTCTGTGGCTCATTATGTACTTCATGCGCAAGACCGTGCCATGCTTTAAAGTATAATTCTTCATGATTAATAACTGATACGAGTTGTTTCGTAACATCTACGTCTGTCACGTGGTCTTCTGTTCCATACATCAAGCAGAGTGGGACAGGTTTCATGTTTTGAATATTGTCAGTTGTTTCTTTCATATGTTTAATGACTTCTTGATACCAATGATAACTTACTTTTTTTAACATTAATGCATCATTTAATGTGTCTTCTTGAACTTCTTTATTTGATGTTAAGTCTTCTACTTCAAATCCCAAATCAAACTTTGCCGACTTCGATACATCACCGATATGAGATGATAAAACATTTTTACGTGTGTGTGCATTATTTTGAAATGCTAAAAGTGGCGCAATTAAAACAAGCCCTTCAATACCTAGATCGACCTTCTCGAGTAAATTCATTGATATTAATCCACCGAGTCCAACACCCATTACAAATATTGGGAGATGGTATCCTTCTGCAATTTTTAACCACTCTAAAACAGACTCATGGTAAAGTTCAAAACTTTCAACTTGTCCTTTGTTCATTCTTGAAGTTTGACCTTGACCGGGTAAATCACCCATGATGACGTGATATCCATTTCTTCTTAAATGTGTGATGACATAGGCATATCTTCCTGTATGTTCTAAAATATTATGAACAATGACCACGACACCCTTTGCTTCACTAACTGTTTCCCATTTCCACATAATATACCTAACCTTCCTTGCTTAACACTTTACATGTTATTATATCTCGACACACTATATAATTGCTAATATTTATCACAAGCTTTTGCGAGAATTCTCATATAAAAAACTGCGTATCAATATTCTAAAAAAACAATTTATCGCATCACAACAAATTGCATAATAGTGCCTTTATTTATGGTTATTACACTGATTCAAGGTAATAAGTTAATTCACTCGGTTTATCACTTTTTGTATATTTTATTGTAAAGATTCAATATAAAAACGTTTTCATCACATTATTGTTCGTGATACACTATTGTTAATTCGTAAAACAAAGTTATGGGAGGAATAAAAATGGGTTTATTTAAAGATTTTTTCATCGCATTATCTAATAATGCCTTTCTTAACGAATCAGCTAAAAAAGTAGGACCTTCTTTAGGTGCCAACAAAGTAGTAGCTGGTAACACGATTGAGGATGTGGTGAAAACAATTCGTAGACTTAACGATAAAAACATTGCGGCAACAGTTGATAATTTAGGAGAATTTGTAAACTCAAAACAAGAAGCAATCGCTGCAAAAGATGATATTTTAAAAATCATGTCAGCGATTCATTCAAACGGCCTAGATGCACACGTCTCAATCAAGTTAAGTCAATTAGGTGCTGAGTTCGACCAGCAACTCGCTTATGACAATGCTTATGAAATTGTAAAGCAAGCAGCTGAATATGATCAAATGCACATTAACTTTGATACGGAAAAATATGATAGCTTATCAGATATTACACACACACTTGATCAATTAAAATCAGAATTTTCAAATGTAGGAACAGTCATTCAAGCATATCTATTCAAGGCAGATGAACTTATCGATAAGTATCCAGACTTACGCTTACGTTTAGTAAAAGGGGCCTATAAAGAATCTTCACATATTGCTTACCAAACACGTGAAGAAATCGATGACAATTATATTCGTTTAATTGAAAAACGACTACTAAATGCGAAGAACTTTACTTCAATTGCAACTCATGATCACAATGTAATCAATCATGTGAAGGCATTTGTTGAAGCAAATCAAATTGACAAATCAAAATTTGAATTCCAAATGCTATATGGATTCCGTTCTGAACTTGCAGAATCTATTGCGAAAGAAGGCTATAACTTTACAATTTATGTCCCATACGGTGATGATTGGTTCGGTTACTTTATGAGACGTTTAGCTGAGCGCCCACAAAACTTGGCGCTTGCCTTCAAAGAATTCGTTAAGCCGAAGCCACTCTTTATTATAGGTGCCCTTGGCTTGTCAGCATTATTGTTGGGCAGAGGTAACAAAAAGAAATGATAGTATAAAACGACCCTTGGAGCTTTGAATACTTCAAGGGTCGTTTTTCATTCATATTATCCAATTGCTTTTAATAAGTTTGCCATTTCAATTGCACCAACTGCAACTTCCGCACCTTTATTGCCTGCTTTCGTACCTGCACGTTCAATCGCCTGTTCAATGTTCTCAGTTGTTAACACACCGAAAATCACTGGAATACCTGTGTCGTCGCTTGCTTTTGCAATGCCCTTCGCCGCTTCATTACATACATAATCGTAGTGTGTAGTTGCCCCACGAATCACACATCCTAGCGTAATAACCGCATCGTATTTACCTGATTGTGCCATTTTCTTAGCAACGATTGGTAACTCGAATGCACCCGGTACGTATGCAACATCTATTTCATTTTCATCAACTTGATGACGTTTTAACGCATCTAATGCACCATCCAATAAGCGACCTGTAATAAAATCATTAAAACGACTTACTACAATCCCAATTTTTAAACCGTTACCTACTAATTGTCCTTCAAAGTTCATTTTTTATTCCTCCAGTTATATTAAATGTCTCATTTGAGTTTTTTTAACTTGCATATAGTCATGATTATGTTCATTTGTTTCCGTTATAACAGGAATGCGTTTTGCCATTGTAATGCCATAATGTGCTAATCCTTCAAATTTTTCTGGATTGTTTGTCATCAAATTCACAGATGAAATACCAAAATATTTCAGAATTTGTGCTGCATTATCATAATCACGCATATCTGGTGCAAAGCCAAGTGCTTCATTCGCCGAAACAGTATCATGACCTTGTTCAATTAATTCATATGCTTTCAACTTATTCATCAATCCAATACCACGACCTTCTTGCGGTAAATAAAGAACCATTCCACCGTGTTCATGAATATATGACATCGCAAATTCTAATTGTTCACCACAATCACATCGTGCACTATGGAAGATATCACCTGTTGCACATGCAGAATGGATACGCACATTCATCTCATCGTGAATATCACCATTAACGACAGCAATCAATTCTGAACCGTCGATTTTTGATGTAAAACCGTACATATCAAATGTTCCATATCGTGTAGGCAATTGAACTTTTGCCTCTTTTTCGATAAGTGACTGTGTTGTTTTGATGTATGTGACTAAATCTTCAATAGTAATCATATATAAACCGTGTGTTTCTTTGAAGATTTGTAGGTCGTCACCTCTTGCCATTGTGCCATCTTCATTCATAATTTCACAGATTACACCTGCTGGTTTTGCACCTGTTAGTTTCGCAAGCTCAACAGCCGCTTCTGTATGGCCACGACGTCCTAACACACCTTGTTCGTGTGCAATGAGTGGAAAAACATGACCCGGTCGACTAAATGTTGCCGCTGATGATTGATCAGCAATTAATGCACGTGCAGTCTGTGTACGTTCAAATGCACTGATACCCGTTGTAGAATTGACATGATCAATGCTAACCGTAAAGGCGGTAGAATGTGGATCTGTATTATTTTGAACCATTGCATCAATCCCTACTTGTTCTGCAATTGTCCGATCGATTGGACAACAAATAAGTCCCCGTCCATAGCGAGCCATAAAGTTAATCGTGTCATCATGCATCCATTCCGTAATGGCTAGTAGATCTCCTTCATTCTCTCTATCCTGATCATCACAAACAATGATTGATTTACCATTTTTCAAAGCAATTAATGCGTCTTCTATTTTATCAAAATGCATATTAACCCTCCTTGAATACAATACGATTCTAAAAACCTGCTTTTAATAAATGATCTAAAGAAACACCATCATTTTGTCGCGTAATATTTTCTACATATTTGAACAGCATATCTGTTTCTAAATGTACAGGGTCTCCTTGTCTTTTCGTCGATAAGATCGTTGCTTTACGTGTTTCAGGAATTAAGTGAATATCAAAACTTGTCGCTTCTTTCTTGAAAACTGTTAAACTCACACCGTCCACAGCGATTGACCCTTGTGGAATCATTTGTTTAAGGATGTGATGCGGTGCTTTGATTGTATAGATCCATTCATTTTGAGACTGCTTAATATTAAGAATGACGCCTTTATCATCAACATGTCCTTGCACAAAGTGACCACCTAACCTACCAGTGGCAAGCAGTGCACGTTCCAGATTGACGGGTTGACCGGTAGACAGTTCAGCTAAATATGTTTTGTTTTCTGTTCCCATGATGACCTGCACAGTAAACGTAGATGAATCAAATCTCACAACTGTTAAACATGTGCCATTCACACTAATAGAATCACCAATATTCATATCGCTTAATATCTTCTCACATTGAATCGTTAATTCAGTCGTAGGGTTTTGTTTTTTTATTGATTGAATAGTGCCAACTTCTTCTACGATACCTGTGAACATGACATCACTTCCTTTTCATTTGTAATTTGATGTCAGTATCTATCATTTCAGAGTGGACAATTTCAAAATTTGTAAGTTGGTCAAGTGGCGTTACACCATCTGTTTGAAAATATTGATATTTCCCTTGACCACCTATTATTTTCGGGGCTAAATAAAGGATGAAGGTTGAAATAAATTCGAAAGTTAAAAATTGTGAAGTTAATTTTGGTCCAGCTTCTACAAGAACACGACCAAAACCTTTTCTATATAAATCGTGTAAAACAGTTTTTACATCTGTTGATGATAGATGTACGACGTGTACATGGTCTAATGGCGACACCAATGACTCATTGTCAGTATATATGTATACTGGCGCTAGTTGATCATGAAACATTGCTGCATGCCAATCGATATGACCTGAACGTGTCATAACGATACGCGCTGGATGACGTCCTTCTGGCAATCGTACAGTAAGGCTTGGATCATCCGCTTCTAGTGTACCGTTACCTGTAATAATGGCGTCATGCGTATGTCTCAGTTGAAACACATCACTTTTGACAGCTTTTGACGTAATCCACTGACTTTGTTGATGATCAGTTGCCTGCTTACCATCTAAACTCGCACTTACCTTTACAGTCACGATTGGTACTTCAGTCGTTTTGGATGCAAAAAATGATGCATATAACTTATCTGCACGTGGGTGTGGCGTATATTGAACGTCAATACCCTTCTCTGCCATCATCTCATGTCCCGTTGCGGGTAGCGTGATATCTCTTGCAGCGTATACAACTCTACGAATACCCGTTTCAATAATCTTTGCGGCACATGGCGGTGTTGCACCATAATGCGAACAAGGTTCTAAAGAGACGTATATTGTTGCGCCTGCTACATTTTGAGCACCTGCCATATCAATCGCTTGAATTTCAGCATGTTTGTCGCCCTTTTTAAGATGTGCACCTATCCCTATGATTCTGCCATCTTTGACAATCACTGCACCAACGGGTGGATTGACACCAGTTTGTCCTTCTACCATCTCAGCTAAACGAATCGCATATTCTAAATAATATTCCATTGTCATCACCTCAAATCAATAAACAAAAAACCACTCGAAAATTTTTAGATTCGAGTGGTCGGTTTTATACTTATTCTGTATATCAAAATACAGAGATAAATTCAGTAAATTTGCCATCACAAAATAAGCAGTAGCTTCATGTTGTAAAAACACAAACTATGCATGTCATGGTCTACTGATCATTCTTCCTCCCATCCAGACTTTTACTGTCGGCTCTAGATTCTCACTAGATCAGCCATAGAGCACAAATCAATGTTCTCTACGGGTCGCAGGCTTAATTTACTGCCGGTTGGGATTTCCACCCAGCCCCGAAAGAATATCATAATGAAATTGTTTGAGATTCAAGATACGACACAGCCGTTGTTCAATGACAACAACTGTTCGATTTTAGCTTAACGCATTTTAACAATATTGACAATTAATTTGCAAGCGTTATTTTGTTGAATTATTTTATGATTTCATAACAATTAAATCACAGTTCTAACAAATTCAATCATATTGCCAAATTAATATTGTTGCCATAAGATATATTCAGAAATGATACCTATTCAATATCATATGATTTAGTCAGTTGCATATAGAGTTGTGCCACGCTATTCACAGCTTGCTGAACAATCATTGTGACACCATTACGTTCAAAATTAACACCATTCGTCATCTGACCAAATGCACGTAAGTTCGATAAGGTTCCATAACGTGGGCTTATGACTTCGTTACTTTCTGGTACGATTTGAATACCACCAATCGGATGTGCTTGAACAATTTGTTTATTTGCCATATTTAATAATAAACCATCTGACGCATCTAACTGACTCAACTTTTTCTTAGGTCCTGTTGCATTTATGATGACATCTACTGTCATATCTTGTTGGTTTGATTCAAATTCCAATTGGTAATGACCATTCAAACGTGCTACTTTTTCAAGCCCTGCGTATACTTCTAATTGACTACTTTCAATCGCATCAATAATAAATTGTGCGGTATCTCTTGGCATCGGATTCATATTCTCTTTGAAATATTGATAATAACGTTCGAGAAATAATTGCTGGTCATCATACGTTAAACTATTCCATATCCAGTTCATATTATCTTTAAGTTCCATTAGAAAACTTTGTAGCAATCCCAATGATTCCGGATGCGCCAAATCATATTGCAAATCCCTTACAACATTTCCTGTTCGTCGATGAATTAAAGTTTTAAACGGTATGTTTAAAGCATCGCATTCTTTTTTGAACAGTGCTTTCAGAATACTCAATGGGATAGTCCCCATATGATTTTGTTTAATCTCATCGAAAGTTTCTCTCGTCATATACTGCAAAGTTACTGTGATCATCTCACCACGTACACTTGGTAATTGCCCGCCTCGACTTGCCAAAACAAGTGTTTGATCGTGATGCTTCAATACATAACGTATTACGTCTAAACTAGCCAAACCAGTACCAATGACAGCTATTTTGTCTCGCTCGCTAACATCATCTAATGCTCGATTTGCTGGATATGGTTCATAGATATACTTCGGACTTCCCTTCAAGTCATATGGATCATTGTATGAGAATGTCCCTGTTGATAGAAAAACATAATCATAAACAGCACTGCGGCTATCATGTTCATCAGTCTGTACAATTATTTTTTTCACTGAAATTTCTTTCTCTTCTTCAACCACACCTATCTGTGTCACTTCATGTGGAATGACATGAATATTGTCATAACGCTTCACGTATTGATCAAGATAACTTTTCATATAGTGCCCGAATACATAACGCGGCAAATATTCAGCATCCCCATAATCAAAATCATCTTGCGACGTATACCACTCTCGAAATTCTTTTATATTATCAAGGTTTAAAGACAACATGTCGACTGGGACATTAATCAGTAAATCTTCACTATCATTTTGAAAAGGTTCTCCTTGCCCCATGTTCTTTTTATTGTCGTAAATATCCACTTGTAAATGTTCAAACATCTTATGCTTTACTAGCTGTCTTAATACACTGACACCTGCAGTCCCCATTCCAACTATTGCTACTTTCATTATTATCACCTTCATTATTTCATTTCATCATGTTATACCCTATTTTACGTCAAATTGTACATCATTAGGTGAATAGTATTTCTCTCCATTTTGACAACAAATATCTCATGTTATACTGGAGAAAGATTTGGGAGTGAGACAATGATATCTTTGTTAAAATTATTTTCTATATCACGTCCACCTATTTATTATACAGAACAATAAAAATGCGAGGTGTTCTCATGTTAAAATTTTTATTTAAAGTTTTGATTTCAACGGCTATCTTGTTTTTTACACTTGGACGTAAAAACAAAGCGCAATAAAGCTTCTATCGCTTTATTGCGCTTTGTTACTATTAATAGTTATGACCGTCCTTATGTTTTGAATCATCTTTGTAGACATACCAGTTAAAGTATTTACCTTCTGTCTTCAAATCTTTATAGAAATCAGCAATAATGGTCGCATTACTCTTTGCCCAGTTAATATCTGTCGCATACTGATGTTCACCCGGATCTTTTGGATTCCATCTCATACTGTACAAAGTATTTTGATCTTCATGAGATAAGTAATGGTCGTGAATAAACTTCGCTCCACCATCAATCGCTTTTTCAGGTGTATCCCATCCTTGCTTCTTCGCATATTCAGCACCTGTTTTAATCGGATCTTCATCCAATGCACCGACACCGTAGAAGTTGTAATACTTCTTACCATCAATCTCAACACCATTTGATAACTCGGATACAACTGAACCCGTTTCTAAGAGCGCATGTGAAATCAAGTAAATCTCATTCACATGTTGTTTTTTTGCTGCTTTGATGAAGTCATCAGTATGATTTAAAAGGGTCGGATGTTCATATAGCATGCGCTTGATTCTGTTTTTATCAATCCCTTGATACTTGGATAGATCTAAAAATTGATACTTTTGGCGTTTATCATCCATGAATACAGAACTATCCATTGCTTCTTTGATTTCAGCGTCTGACGCATCTCGCCAGTTCGTATTATCTTTATTTGAAACTTGTTGACTTGTATAATTGTTAATCTGTTTTTTTGCGGCTGCTTCCAATGTTACATCTAATGTTTCCACTGATTCAACTTGATCAACTGGTTCAAAAAATATTTGATCTTTTATCATGTTGAAAAACGTATAGGCTGCTAAAACAGTGATAACAAAGAAACCCACAATCACTAAGATTGAACTTTTGTTATGTTGTTTCATTGATACACCTCTTCAGAATGTACTGAGTAATCGTGATTACACACTCGAATACAAAGTTTAACATTATCTTATATTTTTCACAATTCGAATGGGTCGTTGTCACATATTCATAAAAGAACAGTAATCTCTATGTAACTTTTTATCGCTCACTGTACCATCTCAACTTTTAAATAGATGACCGCTTCACATTTCAATTCGTTAATAAGGTCTCTGATAATCCATTAAAATATAACTCATTGCTTGTGAACGACTTTTATAATAATACGGTGTTAAATCAATTGTTCCCTCTATCTCACCATCACGGTACATCATTTCTCGTTGAATATTATTAATCATAATAAAATCAGCATTGTCACGAATCTTATCTAGATCTTCGTTGCGTGCAAAGAAATGTACCAAGTTGAAATGTTCATAATCCATTATGATTCCTCCATCTATCCCGTAGTAAAAATATCAAAATCCGTAGAAATGCACCTTTTTATATTAATTTTAAGCGTATTTATTGGTAATAATCAATGTTTAAATCATAAAATAGCATATATAGACAAATGCAACAATTTTTAAGCTGTGGTAATAATGCTTTGACCGGTCAAAAATTCCAAGGAGGTCATCAATTTGAACTTTGATGATATTTTTCAACGCTATCACAAATATATTCATTATTTGTTGCATGCCTACCATATCCGCTATCATTACGACGACTATTTCCAACTTATGTTAATAAGACTTTGGGAACTCCACTTATCTTTTGATACGACTCGTGAATCAAGTCTTCATGCTTTTATTACGTATCGACTTAAATACTACCTTATCGACCTTTTGCGTAAACAAGATCGCCTTCCCCAATTAGAAAATATCGATATTGCAACAGAACTGGCAGCCTACGAGAGTGATCTAATCTTTTCGATTAAACAATGGTCATTGAAACTGCCTTATATGCATCGTCATTGGCTTTATCTCTATCTTCAAGGCTATACACAGTTAGAAATAGCATCCATTCTGAGTCGTTCTCCCACATCTATCAAAAATTATAAAAAAGCGACCTTCAAAGCATTGCGCCATTCATATTTCAACCAACACTAGGAGGATACGCTGTGCAAACATATTCAAATATTGCCTTTGAAACATTATTATTTATTAAGACATCTTCTCAGATAGATCAACGTCTTGAGTTATACTTTTTGACGCATAAAACACACACTACATTAGCTTTATCTAAATTAATGAAGCATATTTTAAAGTCTCACCATAAACATCATTACACACAAAAAGAACTGACACATCAATATCTCGGAACACATCAACTCACTCCGATATACATCTCACCGCAGCTCATATTATGCCCCCTACAATCACATCGTGCACCTATCCAATATATCATCAATATGTCTCACGTAATTGGCATGTCTTCTCAAAAGTCTGATACAATTATTGTCTTCAAACAAAATCATCGAATTACAGTGCCTTATCCATTAACTGTATGTTTAAAACAGTGGAAAGCAGCACAAATACTCTCACAAGTCCCCGATATTTAGTTTACTTTATTGAACTTATAATCCACTAAACGCTTTGTAAAATATGCGTTCGCTATTTTCATCATTATAATGCCAAGAACCATCAATACTAAGCCACCTACTAGAGCAGCAATCACGGTGCCGATTGACAATGACACTTGCGGATGAATAAAATAGTTGACTGCATTTAAACTCAACAGCATCCCTGTAATCAGTACACCGAGTAAGAAGATATTTCCGATAAACAACCCTAACAGCGATGCATACAAATGCCCTGACCCTAGAACTCTCGATTTAAAAATATATTCTTTCAAATAAAAGCTCGCAAATCGACCTGGTGTTTTAAATTTTTCTTGAATACTAGCAATATGTTCATCTGCAAGTAATTCTGCTAACTTTGCCTTCTCTTTACGACTTAAATACCATAATTGTTTTTCTACTTTATATTTAAATACTTTGTGCTCCATCTTTAACTCCTTCTCTATATGATGTTGACTTCAATCATCACACAAAAAAATAGGAGCGACAAGTACCAATTTCATATTTGTTGGTACTTTATCACTCCCATCACATTTATAGGATGCTTAAACCTGAAGTTTGAATATCTTTCGCAAATCCTTTTACTGTATCAACAGATAATGATTCGATGTCACGACCAATATTTGATACTTTTTTCACAACATCAGCAGGACATGTAATAATATCTGCACCAATTTCATCTGCTTGAATAACATTATATAATTCACGGCAACTTGCCCATAATAGTTTGACACCCGCTTTACTATGTGTCACACGAACAGATTCTTTCATCAATGGCAGTGGATCTACCCCTGTATCTGCAATTCGTCCAGCAAAGACTGATACATAAGTCTCTACGCCTTCTGTGACTGCTTCAGTGATGGCTTTGACCTGTTCGATTGTGTAAACAGCTGTAACGTTTAGTTTCACACCTTGGGCTGATAACTTTTCAATCAGTGGTAACATTGATTCGCCTTTTGTATTCACAATTGGAATCTTCACAAAAATATTTTCCCCAAATTGTTCAATGATTTGCGCTTCTTTTTCCATTGTTTCCATATCATCACCGAACACTTCGAATGAGATAGAAGCATCTGGAATTGCTTGTACTACATCTTGAGCGAAGGCCTTATAGTCTTTGACGCCAGCTTTAGCCATTAAGCTTGGATTAGTTGTAAATCCATCAACTTCCTTGTTTTGATATGCTTGCTTCATTTGTTCAATATCTGCACCATCTGCAAATACTTGTACATTTAAATTCGTCATAAATGTGCCTCCTATTGTTTCTACATTATATTTATATTAAAGTTATACCATTTTTCTATTATTAAAGGCTATTGTTAAGCTTTACTTCCATAGAAAATATAGAAATGGTGCTTTATTCTTCGTCGTTAAATATGCTATTATTACAAGCGATAATAAAGGAGGCAGTTCCATGTCCAAATCGAAAAAATACTTTTACTTAACCGTGATATTCATCATGATAAGTTTTTACTTCAATACACAAAACCCGATACTCAACCACCAATTTGACTCGATCGTAAAAATTATTATTGCGAGCAGTGTGATTAATGCAATTATACTTATTATTGCGATACAATTCGCCGACAAATCAGTAAAGTATTTACCCGAAAAGAAAAGCTGGATTCATCGAGCAGCCAAAAGTTTACCTTGGATACTACTTTTTGTTTTAATCTTCCATCTTATCACTGCAATCCGAACTTTTGGCATTATTTAACGTAAGAGGAGCGACAAGTCTTTGAAATATTTCATTATTTTTGTTGGTGGAAGTTTAGGTGCCTTATTGCGATATACACTATCCTATCTACCGTATTTCCATCAATTGCCTATTGGGACGTTTATCGCCAATCTTTTAGGTGCCTTTTTGATGGGGTTCATAACTGCCTTAACGACGCAATTATTCTATAAGTATCCATTCATTAAAAAAGGGATTGCAACAGGTTTTGTCGGTGCTTTTACAACATTTTCTACCTTTCAATTTGAATTGAACGCATTATTTGAAACACACGCTTGGTACTTGTTAATATCTTATGCTTTATTCAGCTATGTTGGTGGTATGTTATGTTGCTTTTTAGGATATCGAATCGGGGTGAGACCACTTTGACAATTATGATGGTGCTACTTGGCGGTGGCATTGGAGCAATATTGCGTGCAATCATAACAGATATCATTGCGTATGTGCATCGGTCATCGTTCCCTATCGCAACTGCAGTCATCAACCTTATTGGAAGTTGTTTCATCGGTATGCTCGGTGGCATATTGTTGTCATCCACACCAGCATATACATTCTTTATCACAGGTATACTCGGTGGTTTTACGACATTTTCGACTGTACAACTTGAACTTGTACAATTAATGGAAAAGCGCCAAAGCCTAACATTCATTGGTTATAGTTTATTACAATATATCGGCTGTTTTATCAGTTGTTACATTGGAACACATATCGTTTAAACTACAGAAAGCCTGTATGCTGTCATTGCAGCATACAGGTTTTTATTAGTTATATGATTCAATCTCTTCCATAATAGCTTGTAATTCGTTTACATCGTATTGGATACGACCATGGAATACATATTTGTTGAAGAATTCATCAAGTTGCTCAGGTCCAACAAGTACCTTCGTCGTACTTTGCGGTGCATAGCTTGATAATGTCACATCACCATCTTGTTTCGGATTGAAATATAAGATTGGCGTTGGCGTATATTTATTGTTTAGCTGACGTTGCAGCTTCTCTGCTACCGCTTCTAAATGTTCGATTTGCTCAGAATAATCAACAATAGAAAGTTTACGAGCGTTATCTTCACTCTCATCAAGCACGATTGTTTGTGGTGCTGTTTCATCAAGGTGTAGCGTTTTGAATACTTGCTCCATCATTGGATTGTCCGCAAATTGATTGCGACTAATCCCTTGATACACATGTCCTTTTAACAGTTGTGAATCGATGATGTATAAACCTGTGCGCGTTAATACTAAATGACTAATACGTGTAATATTGTCTAAATCATTTGTAGGCATAAAGATATTCGCCATAATATGCATATCTTCTGGTCGGATACGCTTCTCTCTAACGAGTCGTTCACGAATGCCAATCAAACGCATATCCGTCACGTATTCACTATTGTTTTTCGAAAAGACTTTTAATGCATCAATTTCTCTGTCTTTCGAAGCCACCATCGTTTCATAATCTTCTTTATGCTTTGTTTCCACTTTTTTCTTTTCAATTCTTACCTTTTCAAGTGCTTCTTGGTGTGACTGTGTTAATTTTTCTTCTTTTTCTTTGTATTGTGTTTCAATTCTTTGTTGTGCTTTCTTTTTGCGATTCAGTGCAACTAAAAACATAATAAAACAAATAACTGCAATCCCTACGGCAACATACAAGCCTATTTCCATTGGGCCAAACTGTGTCATTTTTAAAATCCTTCCTTTTGTTTACATTTATACAATACGCTATAAATTCATTATTGAGCTGTATACGCTTGAACTGCCTCTTTCAATACGTCTACTTTGTCTGTTTTCTCCCATGGCAATTCAACATCTGTACGTCCGAAGTGTCCGTACGCTGCTGTTTGTTTATAGATTGGACGTTGTAAGTCTAACATTTGGATGATACCGGCTGGTCTCAAGTCAAAGTGAGAACGCACTGCTTGAATCAATGACTCCTCAGAAACAGTACCCGTTCCAAACGTATCAATAGCGATAGATACTGGCTGTGCGACACCAATCGCATATGCCAATTGAACTTCACATTTATCAGCAAATCCTGCAGCTACGATATTTTTAGCTACATAGCGTGCCGCATAAGCTGCTGAACGGTCCACTTTCGTTGGATCTTTACCTGAGAATGCACCCCCGCCATGTCGTGCGTATCCACCATATGTGTCTACGATAATTTTTCGACCTGTCAGACCTGCATCACCTTGTGGTCCACCGATTACAAAACGACCTGTTGGATTGATGAAAAATTTCGTTTCATCATCCAATAACGTCTCAGGTACTACTGGATAGATGACATACTCTTTAATGTCTCGTTGAATTTGATCAAGTGCAACTTCTTCGTGATGTTGTGATGATATAACAATCGTATCGATACGCTTCGGTTGATCGTTCTCATCATATTCAACAGTCACTTGAACCTTTCCATCTGGACGTAAATAGTCTAATGTGCCATCTTTTCTAACATCTGTCAGACGTTTCGCTAATTTATGCGATAAATCAATTGGTAGTGGCATAAATGATGCTGTCTCATTTGTTGCATAACCAAACATAAGTCCTTGGTCACCTGCACCAATATTCAATACTTCGTCATTCGATGCATCTCGATATTCCAATGCACGGTCTACACCTTGTGCAATATCAGGAGATTGTTCGTCAATCGCAGTTAATACAGACATTGTTTTATAATCATAACCATACTTAGCACGTGTGTAACCAATCTGCTTAACGGTTTCACGTACTACTTTAGGGATATCCACATATGTCGACGTAGTTATTTCCCCTGCGATGAGAGCCATACCTGTTGTTACTGTTGTTTCACAAGCAACACGTGCATGACTATCTCCTTTCAGAATTTCATCAAGTATTGCATCTGAAATTTGGTCAGCAATCTTATCCGGATGACCTTCAGTAACAGACTCTGAAGTAAATAATCGTTTATTATTTGTCATAATATGCTCCTTTAAAAATAGATTACGAACACTCTCTTTATCTGAGCTCAAATAAAAAGAGCCTTTCACCACTACGGCACATACATAGAGTGAAGGCTCAACGTCCATTCGCTCTTATCGTTCAGGCTATCGCCTGCAAACGGTTTGGCACCTTTCTTCGTTAAAAGAGGTTGCTGGGTTTCATTGGGTCCATGTCCCTCCACCACTCAGGATAAGAGAATCCGTTGCTTTTATATTACATAAATTTTGATCATGTGTCAATTTCACAAATGTATTCAAATACTAGATGATCATTTCATGAAAACGCCATCAAACAAACCCTTATATTTCCTATATTTCCATGCAAAATCCGTCATTTCCCTCGAAGAAAATCACCCGTAATTTTTTTAGAATTTTTATAGGGATTATTACCCAAATATGTTATACTCTGTAATTGTAAAGGCTTACATTAAAGAAGAAACTATTGGAGGGATTCATCATGTCATTTGATACAAGTGCACTGAATGCATTGATTGACAAGCCTACTTCTCATCTGCAGCTTACAAAAACTGAACTCTACAACAAAATTTTGAGTCGTGGCGAGGCAGAATTAACAGAGCTTGGAGCAATTAACGCAAAAACTGGAGAATATACGGGGCGTTCTCCAAAAGATAAATATATCGTTAATAATCCACAAGTCATCGATGACATCGACTGGGGTACTGTAAACCAACCTATTTCTGAGGACAAGTTTTTAAATCTATACCATCAAGTATTAGAGTATTTAGATGCTAAAGACGAAGTGTTCGTATTCAACGGCTATGCCGGAAGCGACAAGGATTCCCAACTAAAATTAACAGTTGTGAATGAATTCGCATGGCATAACCTTTTCGCACAAAATATGTTTATTCGTCCACATTCTAAGAGCGAAGCAGAAAAAATCAAAGCTGACTTCACAATCATTTCTGCACCGACATTTAAAGCAGATCCTGAAAAAGACGGCACACGTTCTGAAACATTCGTTATCGTGTCATTCAAACATAAAACTGTACTCATCGGTGGTACAGAATATGCAGGAGAAATGAAAAAGTCTATCTTCTCTGTGATGAACTATCTACTTCCTAAACGTGACATCATGAGTATGCACTGTTCAGCTAACGTAGGTCGTAAAGGCGATGTTGCGTTATTCTTCGGTTTATCAGGTACTGGTAAAACAACTTTATCTGCGGATCCAGATCGCAAATTAATAGGTGATGACGAACACGGCTGGAATGAAAATGGTGTATTTAACATTGAAGGGGGTTGTTACGCAAAAGCAATCAACTTGTCAGCTGAAAAAGAACCACAAATTTTTGATGCGATTCGTTACGGTACAGTATTAGAAAACTTAGTTGTTGATGAACATGGTTATATCGACTTCGATGATAACAAATATACAGAAAATACACGTGCAGCATACCCTATTGAACATATCGACAATATTGTTGTACCTTCAAAAGCATCACATCCAAACACGATTATTTTCTTAACTGCAGATGCTTTCGGTGTATTACCACCCATTTCTAAGTTAAGCAAAGACCAAGCAATGTATCACTTCCTAAGTGGTTTCACATCTAAGCTTGCTGGTACTGAACGTGGCATCACTGAGCCGCAACCATCATTCTCAACTTGCTTCGGTGCACCATTCTTACCATTGAATGCAAAAGTGTACGCTGACTTACTTGGTGACTTAATTGACAAACACGAAGTAGATGTCTACTTAGTGAACACAGGTTGGACTGGTGGCGTATACGGAAAAGGTAACCGTATCGAATTGAAATACACACGTAAAATGGTAAACAGCGCAATTAACGGTTCTCTGAAAAACAGTACGTTTGAAGAAGATGAAATCTTTGGTTTAAGTATTCCAACTGAAATTGAAGGCGTACCAACAACAATTCTACAACCTAAAAATGCTTGGCATGATAAAGAAGCCTATGACAAACAAGCAACAGACTTAATCGAACGTTTCCGTGAAAACTTCAAAAAGTTCGGTGAAGAAACTCAACAATTACAACAAAATGGCGGTTTCAAAGGATAAATAGAACTCAAAAAGAGAGACACGATCGCGTGTCTCTCTTTTATATATTCCTTTCAACTTCATCCATCCAGCTTTGTATTCGTTGGAGTACTTCTGATAAGGCTTCGGGACGTGGTAGGTGACCTTCTTCCATCTGATAAAATGTCTCATAGCGAGCATGTTTGGCTTCCAAGTGTTTGGCTAGATGATACGCTTGATGAATACCTACTTGTGCATCTAAACCACCATGTACAATCAAGATTGGAGGTGCGGTATGATCAATTATACGCAATGCATCTCGTTGTTCATATGCTTCTGGTTGCTTTTTCGGATGTCCTATCATACGTCGCAACATCCCCCTCAAATCAACACGCTCTTCATACATAAGATGCATATCAGAGACACCACCCCATATGATATAACTCGCTGCTTGTACAGCTTGGAATGTCAATAATCCTTGGATACCACCACGAGAAAAACCAATCAAATGAATAGGGACATTGGGGTACATTTTTTTGAGAATCTCGACACCCACAATAACATCTTGTAAGTCATCACCTGCAAACGCATCCCGCCCCTGACTGCCATTGTTACCACGATAATAAGGACCAAAAACAAGTGTAGTTGTATTTACAAACTGCAACATTCGACCTAACCGAACTCGCCCCACTTGTCCTTTCCCACCACGTAGGTAGACTACAATTCGTTCAACAGATTGTTTCGGTGTTACAAGTAATCCACGTACAGTCACACCGTCTGCATTATACTGTACTTCATCCACTTGATGCGTTCCGAGATCTGCTGGCATACGTTTATAACTGATAAAATCCAAGCGATACCATCCTTTCTACACAAGCCAAAATCGCCTCATCAGATAGCAAAATACTCCGCTTATCTTCAGGAATATCTTCAATTTTAGATACTATTACTGGCCCATTCGTCTCTAAATAGTCCGATTTTTCTTCAATATGATTCACAATGACTACGTAAACATCTTTTTTAAATGGCATCGTCTCCTTGTGAACTGTATATTGCGCAATATAATATAACGTTTCTATTGTTGCCCCAGTCTCTTCATATAATTCTCGTTTTAATGCATCTACCGCCGTTTCCCCCGCTTCACATTTACCACCGGGAAACTCAATTCCGCGTTGTCGATGATCTGTCATGAGCAATCGTTTTTGATATATAGGTAGTGCCAACACATGGTCACCGTCAGCAATGTCATGATGTGCACGAAAACTTAAAGTCACCCGTTGTTGGGCTGCATCTATAAACTCCAAAATCCAATCTCCCCTTATTCTATGTTACAATATTTCTAATCATCTACACGGAGGTCTATGAATGAAAAAAATATTCGTCAAATGTATTCGCTTCTATCAGCGATTTATATCACCATTGACACCACCATCATGTCGCTTCTATCCAACATGTTCAAATTACGCTATCGAGGCGATCCAAGTACACGGTGCCATCAAAGGCAGTTGGTTAGCTATTAATCGAATCTTGAGATGTCATCCATTTCATAAAGGGGGCTTTGATCCTGTTCCTTTAAAAAAAGAGAAACATCATCATGAATAATGCTGTAATTTCGACGCATCAATAACAGGTGGTTTAAATTGTAACCGTCCGTTTATGACTCGGTCTGATTGCATCACGATATCATCCGTAAAATAATATCCGCATGGTGTGACATCACCAGCATAATCACCATATCGACTGGCTAGAGCTGTGAAATATCGGCTCAAGCCACACTCATACATACCTCCGATAACAACTGTAATGCCTTGATTATGTAATGTGTCTATCAGTGATAAAGCACGGTCTATACCACCTACTCTAAACGGCTTAATGACAACAACACGCACATGATTATGTTCCACAGCTTGTACAATAGCTTGTTCATCCGTCGCATGCTCATCAATTGCAATCGGAGGCATATTTTCGAGTTCTTCCTTTTTCAACAACTTCGGAAACGGTTCTTCTACATATGCCAAGTTATAATTTGCCAATTGATTTAACAAAGGGATTTCTCTCTCTCCAAGTGTTTGATTCGCATCTGTTGTAATCGGAATATCAGGATACATAGCCGTTAGCATTTTTACTTGTTCAACAATATCACAGTTCCACTTAATTTTGATGCGTTCTGCATGGTCTAAACGTAAGAAACGTTTCTGCATATCACCGTTTACAGTTACCGTCATAGGTACTTCAAACGATGGCAAATCATGAAACATTTGATACAAAGCCATCATCACCGTTGCTCGTGCAGCCGGTGTATTGTTTAAGTTTTCGACTATTCTTTGTGCCTCACAAAAATCCTGTATCTCCTGTCCTTTCACATTTTCGAACCAGTTTTCCAACGTGGACTTCACGGTTTCAATCGTTTCAAAATGATACCAATCTGTCTCAAACGCATTGCATTCCCCAAACCATTCTTTCCCAGACTCATCTACCACACCGATAAATAAAGTTTTACGCACATTCATTGTTGTTTTCGGCGTTTGTATTTTATGTTTAAAAATAGGTGTATATTCATAAAAATGTAACTCCGATAATTTCATCGTTATTCTCCATTCAATAACTGTCGTTTTAATTTACCTGTACTTGTATAAGGTAAAGATTGTACGTACTTGATTTCTTTAGGTAATTTATATTTTGCGAGATGCCTTGATAAATAATCAAACATCTCTGCTTCATGCGATGTTCCTACAAGATAAAGAATTGGACGTTGCCCCCAGTAATCATCTTTGACACCGACACACATCGCATCTACCACATCAGTATGTTTCTTAGCAATACGCTCAATTTCATTCGGATAGATGTTTTCACCACCACTGATAATCAAATCTTTGCGTCGATCATGTATGATGACAAAACCATTTGTATCAATACTCGCAATATCTCCTGTCATGAAGAACCCATCTTCATCAAACGTTTCAGTCAAACCTTTAGGATAAAGATACCCTCGCATTACATTATCCCCACGAACACATAACTCCCCATGTCCATTCTGATTCGACTGACTGATTTTAAGCTGTGAATCAAACTTACCAACAGCTTCTGGGTTTTTAGCTAATAACGCTGGACTTGCTGTTAAAAACTGTGAACACGTCTCTGTCATACCGAATGAATTATAGATTGGGAGTTCATATGACAACGCCTGCATCACAAAGTCGCGTTCCAACTTTGCACCACCGAGTAATATTTTTTCAAGTGCATAAGGTCTTGTTAGTCCCGCATGCATCAATCGTTTTAACGTTAATGGCACTAAAGACATATGCGTAATATTTTTATATTTTATTGCATTCATTACTTGTTGTTCATCAAATCTATCCATTAAATAGACTGTGAAACCATATAATACACTACGAATTACTATACTCAGTCCTGAAATATGATAAATGGGCAACACCGTCAACCAACGTGTCTCTTTGTTAAAACCTAAATCAGACCAACATCTTTTCGCACTCGCTTTGTGGTTTAAAAAAGTTTGAGGGACTGCTTTTTGCGTGCCTGTTGTTCCCGATGTAAACATAATCGAAGCAATTGCTGTTTCATCGAATTCTGGTGAATCTGATGTTGCTTCATAATCCAACACATCTGAAGAAGTCAGACATTGAAATTGTTGTGACAGTTGTGTTTTCCTACAACGTGATTGATACTTATCACTTACTATAATTGTTTTAACATCAATTGATTTCATTTGTTTTATAATTTCTTCATCTGTCAAACGATTGTTAATGAGTGCTATTTCAATATTAAACAACCATGCACCATGTATTAACGCCAGTGACTCTAATGAATTATCAACAAGTAATCCTAAACGTTTGTCGTTCAACATCGTAAGACCACTTCCATATTGCAATGCAATCTCAAACAATTGTTGAAAGGACAACTGCTGATGCTCAGTCTCCACAGCAATTGCATTCGGTGTTTTCTTTACACGTTGTATCAGCCAAGACTCCATGTTTCTTCCTCCAAAATAATGTTCCCTTTTTATTATAGACACAATTGAAAGCGAATGCATGATTTTAGTTTCATTTGATATAAAAAATTATATGATACAGACACACATTATTAATCTTAAATACATTTTAAGTAGATACCCTAGTATTTCTGAATTTTGATAGCTATCATCTACATTCTTTTAAATATTAAGTATCATTTTAAATTATTTCAATAAATCATATTGCCTCGCTCTACATAAATCTATATAATATTAACGAAAATATCAGCTTTAGTCTAAATCGCAATATGACAATATTTAATTAATGTTTGATTCTTTTAAACTTTAAAATTTCGGAATATTCTTAAATATATTTCGTTTATTTAATATAATATTGATAGGAGAAAAAATTATGTCAAACGACACAACAAATCAAAATTTCAATCCTACTAGAAAGATTGAGCAACAAGTACAACCAAGTAAGGAAACATCTTCAAATTCTAAGAAATGGTGGCTATGGGGCTGCGGTGGTTGTGGTGGCTGCCTTGTTATCATCATTATTCTCAGCGTTGCATTCACTTTTTTAGCTGGCGCTATTATGGATAATGTCGATGAAGAACTCCAAAAAGATCCGATTATACAAAGCTCGCCTTTAAAAACAGATGATAGTACAGGTCATAAGGGAGTAAAAAGCGAAAAAGAAAGAGCGCTCGACCAAGCAAAAATCTATTCAGACGACCTTTATATGTCAAAAGAAATGATTTATCAAACATTGACATCGAATGATGGAGATAAATTCCCAGCAGATGCCGCACAGTATGCCATTGACAACTTACATGCCGATTACAAACAGAATGCAGTGAAAAAAGCTGAATCATATGCCAATGATATGAACATGTCGAAAAATGAAATTTATGATCAACTCACATCACCTTATGGCGAATTATATACGCAGGAAGAAGCACAATACGCCATCGACCATATGAAATAACACAAATCATACAAGCCCACCTATCCTATTAGGCGGGCTTGTACAATATTGAATATTTAAATATTATTATTTACCACTATATAGAGAACTGATCGCATATCCCACATGTAAAATGTGTGGCGTTATATGAATCTCGAGGGTTCGAATCCCCCCATCTTCCATTAAACTTTAGTTTGTATTAATGGGCTCCCTTATTTTCAAATGCACACAAATGAAGGTGTGAGATTTGTTTATTTATCATCCAGTTGCATTTGATAATTGTATAGTTTTTCAGCAGTATCTAATGTGATATTGCCAATCTTACGTTTTCCAGATCGTAATTTCGAAATTGTCTTACTGATTACATTTGTTACTTGTGAAATTTTATAATGTGATATATCGGAGTCTAATAACTTTTCAATTTCTTTTCTGATCAAATACCTTTTCATATTGATCTTAGTGAGATATTTACTGTAACCATCACATATTTTGAAATCATCACGATAAATATTTGAATAGATACATTATTTTTTTTGAATGTTTAGTTTCTTAAAAGATTCAAGGCTGAATAATTAGCTTCATAAAACTGTAATTTTTTCTTTTATACACAAATAACATATCCATTATACCGTCTGAGCTCAAAAATGACAGAGTACTAAAACAACTAAACTTGAAGACGAATGTCGGCATAGGTTTCACTCATACCTAAAATTACAGAGTACTAAAACCTCTAGCTTCATTATACTCTAATTTTTTCGGTAGTTCAGCTTTTATTTCTATTAATAACATATCAAACTATAAATCTTCTACATAGTTATTGCGTATTTGTGCCATGAAAATCTTTAAATAATACAATCAGTTAAAGTGTTCTTTCACTAAATTATGAAGAACAACAGACTCTTGGGATTTTAACAGTGGTAAACACAATTATTATGATTATGTATTTGTCTATTATTAACACAATCACACTTTATACAAGCCTTTGGTGTGGACAAAATTTTTCCGTAAACAACCGTATAAAGCCGACTATACACTTTTACATCTTTCTCTACCTAAATAACTTTAATATACTATTATACTTAGGATCATCATGTCTTCACTCGATTTTTTGTTTAGGTATTTAAAATAATAGAAACATGAGTATATTTGTATATTAAAATAGTCAGTCGGGATTGCATTTAATGCTGCTATCCCACCACAAAAGGTGTACATCCAAAACACCCCACCCAAATGAATGAGTGGGGGTTGGTTATTTATCTTCCAGTTTCTTTTGATAGTTGTACAAAGCAACGCCTTTTTCAAAACTGATGGTCTCTAATTTTCTTTCACCACGACGAATACGTCTTATTGAAGATGCATCGACACCTGTATTTTTCTGTATGGTAGTTGCATCAATATCAGATTGTATCAATTTTTTTGTTGTTTCTATTATCATATTTTTACATGAACAGGCTATCAGATTATTTGAAAATCATATAAAATGCACACAATAACGCTATCACACCAATAGTGTAATTTAAAACAATCTTAATTTTCGTTTTAGTAATATTTGTCATTTATATCACCCCATATTTTAATTAGGTTGAAAGAGATTAAATCCTCAACTATCTTTTGATTATTGAAGCAATTGTCGCAATCCCTAAGCAGTATTTTCGGAAGGTTCTGCTTTTAGATTCAGCGATACTTGTTTCTTTTTTGTTTTCTTTCTAGCCTGTTCACGTTTTCACCTCCTATATAGTTATAATTTTAAAGGACAATCGTCCTTTTTTCAACGCTTTTTCTAAAGTTTTCCTATTTTTTTATTAAAAATAACCGCACCAGTTAAGGTGAATATCCATTACTTAAAATGCTTCTGCTTCTTCTTTTATCTCTTCAAACATAACATTTACACCGGTATCACTTTTAATAACAATACACTGCCCATTATCACAATGTATCATAGTTACAACGTCATACGTATCACTGTTGTTGAATGTTACTAACTCTCTTTCAGATAATTTACTTGTTGATTCTACTTTAATTTTATATTTTTTCATATGGTGCCCCTTTTATTAAAAATCGCAAATTTCAAGTTTAAGTTAGCCACTTCAACCAAATAAACTATGCATAGATGTTAGCCGATTTGAACCCCTAACGTGCAACAAATAGCGCTTAAATTTCTCAATATCATCAGGGCTTAGGCTCAAAAAATTATCTAATAATTCAGGTACACAATCAACTAAAAAATAACGAAAAACCTTCAGCTCTTCATTGTAGTACCTTATTGTTTCATCGCTCAAACCACGTGCTACACACCTATCAATAAATTGTTTACTCAAGGTATCAAACTTTTCTTTTTTTATCTGATTTATCTTCTTTTCTTTATCAAAAAAGCCTTGTAACAAATCAAGCTCATCTTTTGATAAATCAACGTTTCTGACTACTTTTTTCATCATTATCACATCCTTATTTTTAAGATATAATAATGAGCAAAACAAAAAGGCTTATACCACACACCATGTAAAATCGAGTAGTGTAGCATAAACCTTTCAAACCTTACGGAAGATGGGGGATTCGAACCCCCGAGACGCTTGTGGCGCCTACACACTTTCCAGGCGTGCTCCTTCGGCCAACTCGGACAATCTTCCAAAACAATGACAAAAAATCAGAAGCGATATTTCGCTTCTGATTATATGACCCCTACGGGACTCGAACCCGTGTTACCGCCGTGAAAGGGCGGTGTCTTAACCGCTTGACCAAGGGGCCATGGCTCCACAGGTAGGACTCGAACCTACGACCGATCGGTTAACAGCCGATAGCTCTACCACTGAGCTACTGTGGAATAATTAAAATGGAGCGGGTGATGGGAATCGAACCCACAACATCAGCTTGGAAGGCTGAGGTTTTGCCATTAAACTACACCCGCATAACAACGATATGGGCGGTTGATGGGAATCGAACCCACGAATGTCGGAACCACAATCCGATGCGTTAACCACTTCGCCACAACCGCCGTAATATAAGAAATGGTTCAGGACGGAATCGAACCGCCGACACAAGGATTTTCAGTCCTTTGCTCTACCGACTGAGCTACTGAACCATAATAATGGCGGTCCCGACGGGAATCGAACCCGCGATCTCCTGCGTGACAGGCAGGCGTGTTAAACCGCTCCACTACGGGACCACTCAAAAATATTGCGGGAGGCGGATTTGAACCACCGACCTTCGGGTTATGAGCCCGACGAGCTACCGAACTGCTCCATCCCGCGATAATGTTATTTAAAAGCAATTACTTAATTATATTATCACTTTAACAACAAAGTGTCAATATATTTCTTGTAACTTTTTTATCTTTTTATTAAACAGATAAATAAATGCGTCCAATAAAATCAATGACCTACTCATTATATAGTTACATAATTAAAAGGTCAACAGTTCTCCAACTAGTATTTTGTATAAATACTCACCTTTTCGGCATTAATTGAATTAATGTAGCTTAATGTACTAAAAATATCATTAATATAAAACGCCCAAGGTTCTGACGGAGGATGAGTCATACCTTGGGCGTTTTGGAATCGAAACATAATTAGGAAAATATCATTTTCATACCGATAGTTTTATAACTATCTAAAAACATTATATTTAGGTTCGCCTAAAATTTCAAGTGATTAGTATCAATTTTTCTATTTAGTCAAATTTTTGTAAGATTTTATTCTTCAGAAATAGGAATGCATCGTATCCATCTTCCTTACAAAAATGACCGCCTGTGTCTAATTCATATAACTTACAATCTAATGCTTCACAAAGTTTTTCAGTTGCTTCTATTGGTACAACATAGTCATCTTTAGCAGCTACGCCAAACATGTGAAGTACTTTATTATGTAATAATTCATAGTCTAGTTCCCAGTTGAAGAAAGAATCGAGTACTTCTTGATCGGGTAATAGATCATTCTGTGGTAAGTCTCCTTTAAAACCGGATATCATGGCTAAGCTACCTACTTTGGAGACATCGAGCTCTTGTATGAATTTTAATGTTGTTACTACACCTAAGCTATGTGCAATAAATATTGTGTCATTATTCACTTCAGTGATATGTTCTTTCATATACGAAACCCATTCACTACCATTTGGGCGATTCGTATTGGGTAAATCGAGTACTGTAACTTGATGCCCTTCGATTTCTAAAGTTCTTTTTAACCAAGGAAACCAATGATCTCCACTATTTGCTTGGTATCCGTGTACAATATAAACATTCGTCATGGTAAAGCCCCCTAGTCCAATCTATATTTATATCATATCATACGTTAAAGTATTATTGCGTTTCTGCAAATAGTTGTACATAATTTGTCGAATTTTCTTAATTTTCAACCTATTTGTTGTCTAAAATTAAAAGTAGCATCTCATGACCCTTTTTAGATCATGGACGCCACTTAGATTAACATTATCGAATACGCGGTAATAAATTTTCAACCGCTTTGTATGCTTGACTAATACAATCTGGTAAACCGACCGCTTCAAACGGTGCCCCAGTTATTTGTAAATGCTGATAGTTTTCTAAAAGATGTTGTTGAATTTGTTTAATTTTATCAATATGTCCGACATGATATTGTGGACTGGCATACGGCATTTTGTTTACGATTGTAAATTCTGGTTCACCTTTGAACGTCATCATTTGTTCGAGATCACGGCGTGCAATTTGAACGAGTTCTTCATCTGTTTTCTCATTCACGATATTATCGCCTTGTTTACCCACATATGCACGTATCAATACTTTTCCTTCAGGCGTTGTATGTGGCCATTTTTTCGAAGTCCATGTGCAAGCAGTAATATCCGTTTGACTTGTTCTTGCAATAACAAATCCAGTTCCGTTATGAATATTTTCAATATCTTCTTCATCAAATGCAAAGACAATAGTTGCAACGGATGATGCTTCTAATTCATTAAAATAATCAAACATCGGATCCTTTTCAAACCATTGACGGAAGACTTGATGTGGTGTTGCGATAATCACACCATCATAAAATGGGCGTGAATCAGCATCAATCTCAATATGATATCCCTTCTGAGTTGAGGTTAAATCTTTAACTTGGGTGCGATATTGTATTGAAACATCATGATCAACCAACCATGTCTCCATATGCTCAATAAAGTCATAAAGTCCACGTCTAAATTGTTTAAATTGACCTTGTGCACCACTTCGACGTTGATCTTCTTTTTCCAAACGAGCTTTTCGCACTTGTTGCATCCCTTTTATGATGCTACCATGTGTCTCTTCAAGCGATTTGAAGTGTGGGAATGTACTCATTAAACTCAATTCATCAATATCCGTACCATAGATACCACTCAATAGTGGTTCAATTAAGTTCTCTAACAATTCATCACCTAAACGCTCACGAAAAAAAGCACCAACTGACATATCTCCTTCAGGCATATCCACAGGCTTAATCGTTAAATCTTTTAATGCACGTAACTTCCCTTTCATGGAAATTAATTGCGTCGTCATAAATGGCTTAATATCGGTTGGCACGCCTAAAATGGCACCGCCAGGAATAGGATACAATTCATTATTCGCAAAAATATACGATTGACCTGTTTCATTTGTCACGATATCTTCATCTGCAATACCGATATCTTTTGCCACATCAGTCATAATCGTCTTACGGCCTAAATACGATTCGGGGCCAAGCTCAATCACATATCCATCTCGATATGCAGTTTTAATCTTACCACCTGGTCTATCTGTTGCTTCATAAATGGTAACGTCTGTATCTGGATAATGTTTTTTAATAAAATACGCACTCGTTAAACCCGTGATTCCCGCACCAACTATTGCTACCTTTGTCATCATTCTCACGCTTTCTTATAAATGTTAGAAATTTCATCAATAATTGCACCGATAAATAAAGGGTGTGTATCAGGCATTGGTGGACGATGATACGTTGCGCCCACTTCGTCACAAACAACTTTACATTCATAATCATTGTCGTATAAAACTTCAAGATGTTCTGCAACAAAGCCAAGTGGTGTATAAATAAAATGTTTACAACCTAACATATGATGCAATTCACGTGTTAAGTCCTGAACATCAGGTGCAAGCCATGGTGTCCCGGTATTCCCCGCTGATTGCCAACCCACCGAAATATGTTTCAACGGAATATGTTCAGCAATTAGTCTTGCTGTTTTTGATATTTGTTCCGGATAAGGGTCGTTACTCTCTAAAATCATTTTTTCCGGCAAGCTGTGTGCAGATACAACAAGCATGGTTTTCGCATGTTCCTCAACCGGTATATTTTCAAGTACTTCATTAATGCGCATTGACCAATAATCAATGAATTTCGGCTGTTCAAAATAACTATTAACATGATGTAACGTTATACCGAATTCATCAGCTTTTTCCTTCGCACGTTTATTATAAGAACCAATCGAAAATCTTGAATAATGTGGCGCTAATACAACCGTTACTGCTTCTGTAATACCATCTTTATACATCTGCGATACTGTATCTTCAATAAATGGATGAATGTGTTTCAAACCGATATACAATTTAAATTCAATATCTTTATATAAGCCACTCTCATTAAGCACATTGACTAGTGCCTCTGCTTGACGTTCGGTTGTACCCGCCAATGGAGATAAACCACCAATCGCTTCATATCGTTGTGTGAGATCATCTAATTCTTCCTGACTCGGCTTTCGTCCATGTCTGATATCCGTATAATACGGTTCAATATCACTTTTTTTATATGGCGTGCCGTAAGCCATCACTAACAAACCAACTGTTTTAGTCATCTTCTATCCGTCCTTTACATACACGTATTCAATCTTATTATTTTGCCGTATAGTCGTGTACAAATTGTGCGACACGTCTCAATGTGTCTGGTGATACTTCCGGAAATACACCGTGTCCTAGATTAAAGATATGCCCCCCAGTATGTACCATACCTTGATCTAAGATAGGTTTAAGTCGCGCTTCGATTACATCCCAAGGTGCAAGTAGGATACTTGGATCTAAGTTCCCTTGTACTGTTTTGGTTACACCTTGTCGCCCTGCTTCACTGATAGATGTACGCCAATCAAGACCTAAAACATCAATAGGCAATTCATGCCATGCATCAATTAAATGACTTGCCCCTACACCAAATAAAATGACAGGTGTATTTAATGCTTTAATGCCTGCGACTAACTTATTCATACACGGTTGAATATAATATTTATAATCTGATTCATTCAGTGCACCAACCCAAGAATCAAAAATTTGAATAATTTGTGCACCTGCTTCAACTTGTCCTTTTACATATGTAATCGACATATCTGCCAGTGTATCCATTAACTTGAACCATGTCGCTTCGTCACTGTACATCATCGCTTTTGTTTTATTGTAATTCTTTGAAGGCCCACCTTCTATCATATAACTGGCTAAAGTAAACGGTGCACCCGTAAAACCAATAAGTGGCACATTTAACTGTTCTTGTGTGAGTATCTTAATCGTATCTAAAACATAAGGGACATCACGTTTTGGATCAATTTGTCCAAGTGCTGTGACATCAGAATATTGACGAATCGGGTTAGAAATCACAGGTCCAATACCCGACTTAATCTCAACATCGACGCCAATTGCTTTAAGTGGTGTCATAATATCTTTATATAGCACAGCAGCATCTGTATTATATTGATCTACCGGTAACTTTGTCACATAAGCACAAATTTCCGGTTGATGTGTGATATCAAATAATGAATATTTTTCTTTTAACTTTCGATATTCTGGTTGAGAACGACCTGCTTGGCGCATAAACCAAACTGGTGTATGCGTAGCCTGTTCCCCTTTGATTGCTCGCAACATTGTATCGTTAAACGTATTATTCATGTCGTCCTCCTTGACTGTAATCATTCTTTTCTAGATTAGCACACTTACATTAAAGAACTCTGTGAAAATGGTGTTTAACACAAAAGTTTAAAATGAATTGTTAAAATACTATCATGACCTAAAATGAAAATAAATGGATGCTTTTCTCTATGTATGTCATACACCGTCAATTATATCATGTTGAAATGAAAAGCGTCTAAGTATGAATTCTCTATATTTTAAAAATAAATACCATTAAAAATGATAAAACTAAAGGCTTAATCCGCTTACAAATCAATCTATATAGTTGTCCACATCAAGATTTCAGATTCACTTTTCAAGATTTAAGGTATATGATGGAAGTAGCTTTTACATAAAAAGATGAATATAGGAGGATTTAAATGAACTTTTTCATTACTTATGGCACATTAAGCTTTTTACAACAAATTCAAAACAAACATGAAGACCGTAACTTGCTTATTTTTGCAGGTGAAGGTCAAGCAATCATATTGGAAGAGACAGATTTAGATACCATTTTTCAACAGCCGAATGAATATCGTGTAATGTCACGTACTGGTGATCTATCTGAATCTGATTTTCAAGTTTTAATTACGATTCCGACTTCTGAAGATCATAAATATCAACTAGAAAAACAATTAGAAACTTATCAGCCAGCTTTAGATGAAAATCCAGACTACCATAGCTATCGCTTGTTGAAATCCACACATCAAAATGTCTATAAAGTACTTCTTGGTTTTACTACTAGAAATGCTTATGATGATTATAAAAAATCAAGTGCTTTTCGCAATAACTTATCATTAGAAGCAACAAAACCTTTAGCAGGTGCATCTGCTGTACATACACCTTATATCGAACAATACTTCTATCCAAGTCAGGATGTCTCTGAAGAAGAAATTGACCTGTAATATAAATGAAACCCACCGCATTCAAATTCGAATGATTCGGTGGGTTTTATGATTAATCTCGTAATAAAGATTCTTTGTATTTTAATTTTTTGATCGTGCGATGTATTGTCGCATAACTTACTATGAATAACAAGACGATAAGGTAACCATGTTGAATATTAAACACTAAATACACGACACTCAACACGCCTGCCATGACACTTGTTGTAGCTGTTAAAAATTTTTGATATCCCTGTATGACAAGCGCTTCAGATGGGGGCCAAACTTGCGGCCACAATCCATAAGCTTCTTGCGTGTAAAACTGTGACATTTGTAATACTAAAATGTACATCGCCAAGCAACCGATCACGACGCTAACATACGGGTGATTTAACCACGACATAAGTAATATTGTAATCACTACAAGTCTTAATGTCAGATTAAAGGCATCTTTTCCACGTAAAAAGTTACGCTTGAATAAAAATGGGTACATCGCAGCTTCGTGAAACGATTTTGGTGTTGACAGCAAGAAGTCCAAGTAACGTCTTCGAACGGCACGTTCTTGCAAACCTTTCACATCCGTAAACATACTTACAAATTTATAGTAATTCGCCTGATGTTGGTGTGCTTGTTTTATTAAGAAAGTCCACGGTAAGTGGTGTTGCTTCGTTAATTTCTGTAAAAATACAGCGAGTATAATAAGCGCAATCGGTGCACCGAAACTGTGTGAACTGCCTGATGCGAACATGACATAAATGGCTGACATATTTAAAATGCCCAATATCAGATTAACTGACCAGGCTTCTAGTCCATATAGAAACCAATACCACTTCACAAATAAACCCACTAGCGGTAATAGTAGCGTGAATAAACATACAACAACAAACTGAGATGTTTGATTCGGTGCTAACGCATGTATTAACGGATATGCGATCACTAGCAATACGACTTGCAATGGCAATCGTTTGTAATAACTCGTCCAAATACTTTTTTGTATATACGCTTTCATTTGTGATTCAAAGGGTAATAAAAAGAGACTATCCGCTTCGACTAAATATGTTTTTAACGGGAAAATAGAACTCATCGCTAATATAATTGAAATAAGTAAAAAATAGTTAATGCCAGTTGGTATGTCTTTCAACCATTCCCCATATCCGAGAATGAAAGCACCGATAAGAATGACCAAAAAGACAGTAAAATGCCCATTAAAAATAAATTTATTATAATATTGTGCCTCTTTGAGCTTTGCACGATGTCTTTGGTTAAAAAGTTGTTTCGCTGTCATCATTGACCGACCCCTTGCGTCGAACGAATATAAATATCATCCAATGTCGCATTTGGCATTTTAAAATGTTGACGTAACGCTTCTAAGTCACCTATTCCGACAATTTCACCCTTATCTAATATAATAAAGCGATCACAATAACGTTCTGCTGTTGCTAATATGTGCGTACTCATTAATACGGTACGATCCTCTTGTTTTTTTGCTTCCATCAAATCAAGCATCGACTGAATACCCAGCGGATCAAGTCCTAAGAAAGGTTCATCGATAATATATAGATCTGGGTCAACGATAAAGGCGCAAATAATCATAACCTTCTGTTTCATCCCCTTAGAAAAGTGACTCGGAAAAATCTCGAGTTGTTCTTCAAGGCGGAATGTTTTTAATAATGGCTGTGCACGAGTCATCGCCGTCTCTTGATCAATGCCATACGCCATTGCCGTCATATAAATATGTTCTTTTAAAGTCAGTGTTTCATAAATGACAGGCGATTCTGGAATATAAGATAGTTTTTTTCGATATGTATTGATATCTTCATTAATATCAATTCCTGATATAGACATCTTCCCTTCGCTCGGTGTCAATAATCCTAAAATATGCTTAATCGTCGTACTTTTACCTGCACCATTTAAACCAATCAGCCCAACAATCTCACCAGGCTTTAGTGCAAATGATATATCTTTAATAACAGGCTTTTTTCCATAACCACCTGTTAAATGTTCAACTTTTACAGTCATGCGTATGACACCTCCATAGCATGTATTGTACCAAATTCTTATATCATAATGCTATGTAAGAGATACCGTTAAATTAGTTACACGTGTTTCGGCACATGCTATAATATTAACAAATGATCGGAGGGAGCGAATATTATGTCTGAAACAATCTTTTCAAAAATCATCACAGGAGAAATACCGAGTTATAAAGTTTATGAGAATGAATACGTCTATGCGTTCTTAGATATCTCGCAAGTATCAAAAGGCCATACTTTATTGATTCCTAAAAAAGCATCTCCTAATATTTTCGAAACTGATGCTGAAACAATGAAACACATTGGAGAAGCATTACCCATTGTCGCCAATGCGATTAAAGAAGCATTTAATCCAGATGGCTTGAACATTATCCAAAACAATGGATCCTATGCAGCACAATCTGTTTTCCATATCCACTTCCACCTCATTCCACGATATGAAAATGACATTGATGGATTTGATTACAAATGGGAAACACACGAAGATGAAATTGATGATGCGCAAAAAGAAGAGATTGCGAAACAAATCGCATCACACATTTAATTACTGTATCAGTATATAAATATTAATTACGACTATCTCACAAACTAGTATCAAATTTTTGGTAATGCGTGTTTGACATGATATTGTATGTACTATTATTCATTCACCATACTCTGTTAGACGAAAAAAGTTTTGAAATAAACAAATGTCTAATCATTATCTAAATATAAAATATAGGAGGATTTTTATGAAATTAGCAAATGTTACACTTGGACTTGCTGTCGGAATTGCAACAGGTGTCAGCTTAGTATTAATGGAACGACAAAATCAATCATTGGGTGCCAAAGCACAAATTGGAACGTCATCTGATATTTCAAATGATTTAGATATCATCAAATCACAAATGAGTCAAATTAAAGATCATGCTTTAACAATTAAAGAAGATAGTACTGACTTTGCACAATCAATCGGCGGAGATCTCAAAACAACTTTAGGTGAATTCAAGGCGGATATTACGCCAAATATCAAAAGATTACAAGGATATATAGAAAATATCCAAAATCGTGGAAATGAAATTACAAATTTTCCAACAAAAAAGTAAAATTATGATATATAAATTAAAAATATTTGATATTTTTAGTGAGTAATATCAAATAATCAGATATACTATAATTAAGCATGGTACATAATGTACCATGCTTTTTATACAGTTGAAAGGAGATAGTCGCATGACCGATAAACAGCACCAAATTGAGAGTATTTTATACACACATAAAGCTGCTATGCTATCTAAAGTCATCTGGAAAAATGCAGAAAATGACTGGCAAGCTTGGCTTAAAAAATCCGGCATTACAATGAATGAACATTTGATTCTAATGACTATTTATGCATTTAAAAAGGTAACTATTTCTGATATTTCACGTTACGGTGTGATGCATGTATCAACTGCTTACAATTTCGCAAAGCGCTTAGAGTCACAAGAATTATTAAAATTAGAAAAAGATACAAATGATAAACGTAATACCTTTATCGTTTTAACCGAAGCGGGTCATTCACTTGTAGAAGATATTTTTGACCAATATGATATGTCACATAACAGCATTTATCGTGTGGCTCAAGAATATAATAATGAAATGTTTCATTTTCCAAGTTTCAGTGATGAACATTATCTTGTTTCACAATTGCAAGGTAAAGCATTTTTAGATGGCATCAATCAATGTCACGAACATCTAAGAGAAAATTTACTTGACGAGAAATAGTTTGCGGTAGATAATACGTATTATCAAACTTTGAATCAAAGGAGTTTCATCATGCTTAATTGTTCAAGATCAATTGACATTCATTCACGGTTTGGTATTCCGCGTATTGCATTTATTAGTTCTGTAACTGTCGTTATCACATTTCTTGTGAGTTTTGAAATGTTTCATTATTATTCCAATGTCCCATTTTCGGATAGGCATTTTTTAATATTTATTATTTCGATGCTATGCTTATATCCATTACACAAACTGATACATGTCTTAACGGTATTACCTTATTTTCGATATATTAAAATGTACAAATTAATGCCTAAAAAGTGGTTCCCTTTCTACAATATATTTTTAGATAAACCCGTGCGTAAATCTTATTTTTGTGTATGCTTGATTGCACCTTTAGTCGTTATCTCGATTCTGTGTATCATCATTGCAACAAAGTTACCACATTATGGTCATTATTTGATGTTTTTATTAGCACTCAATGCCGGATTTTCTGTAATGGATATACTCTATTTGAAAGTGATACTATTCTGTAAAAGAGGACAATATGTAGAAGAACACGTCAATGGATTTCTTCTTTTAGAAAAAAATGGTAAATCTGATTATATGTCTATTGGCTAAGCATTGAGCGCTTAGCCAATGTTTTTATTTCATACAGAATATCTGATATATTCTACTATATTTTTATTCTTCTTCAACATGCTTATCATACATTAGTCGTAGATACCCGCTCTTTCGTTGGTTAAGCACTATGAATGTGGTATATTATTTGTGTTACTTTTATGTAAAGGAGACAACATGATGAAAAAAGGATTACAAAAACTGATTATTCCGTTATCTGCAAGTGCATTGTTATTAGGTGCTTGTGGCAATGGTGCCCCATCATCAAAAGACGAAACATTGATTTCATCAAAAGCAGGTGACGTCAAAGTAGAAGATGTTTTAGAAGATATTGGTAGTAACCAAATTGCAAGTAGTTCATTTAAAATCTTACTAGGAAAAATATTAGAAGATAAGTATGCTGAAAAAGTAGACGAAAAACAACTTGAAAAGGACCTCGATCAACAAATAGAAAAATACGGTGGTAAAGAACGTGTTGAAAGCTTGCTGAAGCAACAAAAGCTCACAATGGATGAATATAAAGAGCAACGTAAACTTGTTGAATATCAAAAGCAATTACTTAATGAAAAAATAGATATGTCAGATAAAGAAATTAAACAAAAAACAAAGAAAGCATCGCATATTTTGATAAAAGTAAAGAAAAATGACGATGACAAAGAAGGATTATCTGATAAAGAAGCGAAAAAGAAAATCAATGACATCAAATCACAGCTTGATAAAGATCCTAAATCATTCGATAAAATAGCAAAAGACGAATCAATGGACTCAAGTAGTGAGAACAATGGCAGTCTCGGATATGTCATTAAAGGTCAAATGGTCGAACCCTTTGAAAAAGCATTATTCAAATTAAAAGACAATGAAATCTCAGATGTTGTCAAAACAGATTATGGATATCATATCATTCGTGCAGATAAACCATCTGATTTTAATAAAGAAAAATCAAAACTGAAATCAAAGTTAATCCAAAATAAAATTCAAGAAGAACCAAAAATTCTAACAGATGCCTACAAATCATTGTTAGATGAATATAATGTCGATTATAAAGATCGTGATATTAAAAATGCGATTGAAGATTCTATCTTAAATCCAGAAGCATTACAAAAAGCAGCTCAAGGTAACCAAAACGGACAAGGATTAGGTGTATAAAGTTAAAAACAGGTCTTACACATAGCACGTGTAAGACCTGTTTTTCTTTTAATTTAATTTTTCTGGTTTATAGAAGCGTCTATTTTCTAAGCCTCTAATTTTACCAGTCATTGTTCCATCTTCTGTTGATTTCATTGCTTTATCAAACATATTCATTCGTGCATCGATATTATCGATAAAGTGTAATATTTCCGCTTCTTTCACTTGTGGTAACTTCGGTGAGCCGAATTCTAACTTCCCATGATGCGCTAAAATGAGATGGCGTAATAATAACACTTCTTCCCCTTCTACTTGCAGTTGACGTGCTGCCTCTGCGACTTCATCACTGGCAATTGAAATGTGACCTAATAAGTTCCCTTCTAGCGTATAAGTTGTAGCAACGGGACCTGATAGTTCAACAACCTTACCGATATCATGTAAAATAATACCACTGTACAATAAACTTTTATTGATTGATGGATAAATATGGCTTAATTGCTTTGCTACTTCAAGCATTGTGATAACATGATATGCCAATCCACCTACAAAGTTGTGGTGCATCGAACTTGCTGCTGGATAAACAAAAAATTGTTGCTCATATTTATTCAAAATATGGCGTGTAATTCGTTGTAATGGTGCATTTTCAATTTCAAAAATATAATCGCGCAATATGGATTGCATTTCTTCTTTGGATATCGGTGCACGATCAATAAAATCACTTATTTGAACACCATCTGATTCTGTTGCCAGTCTGTATTGTGTCATTTTCAGCTGACGGTTATTGCGATAATTAATGACGTCACCTTTTACGTGAATAACACTTTCTGGTTTTAAAATAGCCATATCTTCTTTCGTTACAGTCCAGAACTTTGCTTCAATCTCACCGCTTTGATCTTGAAGTTTTAAGGTCATATAATCTTTCCCTTGATTCGTTACACCTTGTGTTACTTGATGCACTAAAAAGAAATGATCTACCTTATCTCCAGGCTTTAACGTCTCTACATGTCTCATGGTACAGCACCTTTCTTTATTTATTTCTCTAGTTTATTCAACATGACACTCTGTTTAGCTGTAATCGATGTATCGTGATTACATGTAAAATACAGAATTTGATAATTATCTTGCATAGTTTTTAGAAATGCCATCATACGTTTCTTGCGTGTTGCATCGAAATGAACGAATGCATCATCAATAATAATTGGTAATGAGTAGTATGGTTTCAATATTTTAATTAAACTAATGCGCAATGCAAAGTACAACAGCTCTTTTGTTGATTGACTTAATTCTAGCGGATGATACATTTGGCCATCTTTATGACGTACCATTACTTTTTCATTTTCGTAGGTCACTTGTGTGTATTGCCCATCTGTTAAATGCGAATAGATATCAGTGGCTTCATGAACAACCTTTGGCAAACGCTCATCTTTAATTTGCTTAATATGTGCATCGACTACATGCTCTAAATAACTAAGCGCTGCCCAATCTTCTGCTATTTCATTCAGTTGTGTACGCAATAATTGATATTTATGTTTTAAATGACGCAATGTATTATCCGTTTCCATGTGATTGATTTGCGCTGTTAAATCACTCACTTCACTTTGTAACGTTAAATACTTGTCATTGTAATCATCAATTTGAGCTTCAAGTTCTTGATGCTCTGCTTCAATTTGAGCTGTTGTTTTTCCACTTACTTTTGTACTTTTTTCATAACCATAATCTTGATTTTCTAAAAACTGTGTCAGGTCATGATAACGAGATAATGATTGTGTATAATTAACAAAACGATCATGATGTCTATAATAGCTCTCTTCATCAAGAGCACCAGTATAGCTAAATAACTTGTCTATCACTTCAGTATTATCATGTAAACGTTGTTTAAGATGTCCAACTTCCTTCTCGAGCAATTGAATTTGTTCTTGATTATGTTGATACTTAGTTGTTTCTGATTTCGCATGCTCAAGCCATTCTCTAACATCATGAAAAACAGACATTCGATTAAAGTTTTGAAAATGTGGTGCTAATGTTTGTTCAGCATCACGATAGAATACATCTAATTTTCCAGTCACATATGCCTTTTTCTCTTGTGTTTTTGTGAGTAATGCTGACTGTTCCTTAAGAGACTGAATCGTTTGTAATGCGTCTAATAGCAACTCATCAGACAACTTATCTGATACATGTAAGTCGTGACGAATACCATCTACTTTTTCTATACTTTCTTGTTGTTGCACCTTTGCATTTTCTAATTGTTGCTGTAAATGCTGTTGCTTTTTTGTAGAAATTGCTAAGTTCTGTTCACGTTGAACGATGCGATCTCGTAATTGATGTTGTTCAGATAAATCGAAGTTTAAATCATAAGTATCTTCTAATTGCTTCACTTCTGATTCAAGCTGACGAATCTCCTCCGCAAAACGCTCGTTATGACCGACTTCTTTCGTCTTAATCATAAAGATTGCGATGAAGAATACAAACGCCAATACTGCAAAAATTGCCCCATATAACATCGCAGGTGCAAGAAAGGCATAAACAGCCATGCCTGCACATAATAGTGCAATCACAATAAAAATTGTTCTCATCACATTCTGTTGTTTTTTCTTTTGCTGTTGTTCTACTTCAAAGGCTTCCTTCATCTTCATAAAGAGATTGCGTTTTTCATTCAACTCTAATGAGCGTTTCTCATAGACTTTTTTCTGTTCAAATGTTTCTTCCGGCACTAATTCTTCCTGAAGTTGTGCTAGCTCTGTTTCATGTGATTGATGTGCAATGACATGCTCGTCAAGCATATTTTCATATTGTTTAAGCTGATACGTATTGTCTCTCTTGTCTTTCAACGTATCACTTATGTAGCTTTTTTGAACATCAGATGTATCCACATCATCGTGTATTTCTTGCCAACCAATATTCGATTTTAAGCCTTCAATTTCACGTTGGATATTTTCAATATCACGTATCATTTGATTCAAATCACGTTCATATTGTTTTATTTCTTCTTCTTGTTTCGCAATTGTATCAATTTGATTAACAACGTCATTGTTCGGTACAAATCGCTGATGGTTTTCATGTTTCAACTGATTATATTTCTCTTCACGTAAACCTATATCCCGTTCGAGTTGTTGTTTTTGAAGTTTTGCTGCCTCATATCGATCAATTCCTTGTTCAGGAAAAGTGATAGGCTCAATGTTCAACTCTGCTTCTAATGCTTTCCATTCTTGAACTTGATCATGTAAAGCAAGTTCCTTTTGCTTTTCTTCAAAAAAGTGGGTCAGTTGATCAAGATTTTGTTTTACCGTTTCCAAGTGATCTGATGACTTATCACGTGTTTCAACAAGTCTCTGATATGATTCAAGTTGTGTCGATGCATCACGAATTTGTAGTTCAACTTCTTTTAATTCTGCGACCCGTTGGTTAATTTCTGGCTGTTGTCCTGATTTCTTATAAAGTGACTGTTTCTTTTTATGAATGAGATCACGCATACCGATAAATTCAGTCGAGCCTAATGCGCCCGCCTGCATTAGAAAGTTCTGCAATTGATTTTCTGTCATATGTTTATGGATATCTTGTAGTCCGAGTACATTGAATGAAAATATATCTTGATATGTGCGTTTATCGATATAATTGAGTTGATGTTTTAACCATGCTTCATCTTTGATAGCACCGTTTGGAAGATATACTTTTACATCACCTTGTGCACTTCCTTTAACCCGTTCTACATCTACTTCTGAGTTGTCATCCAATATGAGTGTGACACGCCCCCCATATTGATTGCCCATGCGGGGTTCTAATCGTGGTTCATTTTCTTTACGTGTTGGGAAGCCGAATAGAATCGAATGAATAAATGCTTGTAACGTTGACTTTCCTGCTTCATTCTCTCCAAAAATTTGAGTGAGATGCTGGTTAAACTCAACTGTTCGTTTTACAAATTGCCCATAACCATATATTTCAACTGATTTGATTTTCATCGCTTATCAGCTCCCTTCAGTTCCGCTTGAATCATCTCTTCTGCACGTTTTATCAATGCTTGTCGATCGTGTTCCATGTAATGATCTAAGTATTTTGAAGCTTTCGGATTCATATAAAGGTCACTTAATGCCGCTTCATAAATCTCATCTTTCTTCAACAGTTCGTCATCAAACTCATCAAAAATGGATGGTGTATCTAATTCTGTATAATGAATATCCAACGTATCAATTATCACAAAATACTGTTCATTCTCTTCATAATCGATAATCATCGCTTTCACTTGTTCTAATACTTGATGATCAATGCGTTCATCTCCAGGTACATTGAGTTGTAAACGATAAAAGGCACGTCCTAAACTTCTAACACTGTCCTTGAATGCTTGTATCTCTTCATAAAGTCCTTGTTGTGTAATCTGTGTAACGTCTAGCACTGCAGACTCAAAACGAATAAATTGTGTCGGCACGAATCGTGTTTCTAACTTGGCATAATCACCTTCTACAATTAAGCATCCCTTTTCACCTTGTTCTTTAAAATGTCGCCCTTGAATATTACCCGGATAATTGATTTCGGGTAAATCACTCAATTGTTGGCGCTTATGAATATGGCCGAGAGCCCAATAGTGATATAGTTTTTTGTTCAAATCTTCTAATCTGAATTCTGTATATCGATCTGAAACCCCTGACTTACTATAAGTTCCATGTAATACACCGATATGAATCGCTTGACGATCTTCATTTGTCGGATAATCATCAATTTTATTTTCATAACTTGCATCGGTTTCGTAACTAAATCCGTGGATATGGACTTTGTCACCTGTTTTCGTAATCGCTTGATATGTTTCAACCTTATTTGAGAAGACTGTGACATTGTTTGGCCAATTAGAAGTAATTCGATCAGATAATGGATCATGATTTCCATGAACGATGTAAATAAATATTTGTTCTTTCTGTAAGCGTTCAAACTCTTCCTTTAAAAACACTTCAGCTTTCAATGTTCGATTGCGTTGATCAAATAAATCACCACTAATAATGACAAAATCAACCTGTTCACGTAGTGCGATATCAACTATCTTTCTAAAACTCTCATATGCACTGTTTTCCACATCTCTCAAAATACTTGGACTTAGATGTTGCTTTGATACAAATGGACTATCAAGATGTAAATCTGCACAATGCAAAAATTTAACCATTATCGTTCACTCCTCTTCTTACTCTTCAACACCCTTTTATGTATTCTTATATTTTAGCATAATTCACCTTTCAATGATGTTACAAATCAAAATACAATGCTCCCTAAAAAGCAAAGACAGTGTCCATCGCTTTATAGGGAGCATTGATCAGTTATAACATTATTGTATGAATGGCATTAGTCTTGATAGATTTCGTCTAATGGTTTCACAATAATTTGGTTAATTTCTTGGAATACTTGACTCATTTTTTGTTCAGCATTCATTAATGCAGAGATGTTTTCATCTTTTTCAATTTCTTGCGCTTGTTCTTGCGCTTGTTTGATTTCTTCCTCAGTCACTTGTTCACCTTGCATTTGTTTTTGTTGGAAGTTTAATTGTGTTTCACGGAATTCATCAAACAATTTTTTTGAATCTGCATTTGCATTTACTTGTGCATATGCATCTTTAATTGCCTTATATTCGTCACTTTCACGTAACGCTTGTTCTAATTTGTTTGCGTAATCATATAAATTTACAGCCATTATTATCGCTCCTTAATTGTCTATGTTGAAGCTAGTAGTTCTCAACCAACTTCTTTCCATGCTTACGATACCATACTTTCACTGATTATACAAAGATTGCAATGATTCCTTGGAAGATTCCAATCAAACCACCTAATATGAATCCAAGTAAAGTAATTAATTTAAGTTCTTTACCAGCAATTTCCAAAATAAGCTTTTCGATATAATCTAATTCAAAACGGTTAATTTGTTCTTCAATCAATCCACGGATATTCACACGACGCATAATAGACGATAAGCGGTTGGCAAGTACACTTAAAATAAGATCCGTGATTTTATCAATCCCATCAATATCTAATCGTTCAAACAATTGCGGTACGAGTCGATTTAATGGTTGATGTGCACGCTCGCGAACTTTAAACTGTTGCAAAACATATTCTGCAACATTGCCATTGAAACGTTCAAACTGATCTTCAGACATGAGTTCTTCCACTTTCATCATTTTAAACGATTGATATTCTTTGTCGATTTGTGTCGCTAATATTTGACGCGCTTTCGGATGATTCGTTAAACGTACTAACTCCGTTTGAATACGCGTTGCAATCGCTTCATTCGTCATGAACATTTGCAGCATAGAAATAATCTTGCCTTTTTCAATAAAGAATGTATCTAACATCATACAAATGTCGTTATAACCTTTGCCCGATTGCAAATAATCACGTGCTTTGTCTAACAATACACCATCTAGTTCAGCCACTTTATGATCTAAAACATCTACCACTTCTTGTGGAATGACCGCACCAATTGATTGGTCACGATGTTGTGTATACTTCTTTCTCAACTGTTCCGTTACAAATTGCTCAAGCCACTGATTACTCGTATGAACCACTTCTATATCAAAATGTTCAGCGATCGTTTGAATCGTCATGTCGTCTCGCTTGAGTCGTTCTACTTGATTCGTCACTGTTTGTTTGATTGTTTGTCTCATCTCAGGTGCGTTCAGTTTTTCACGTATTAACGATTCCGTTAATAGATGGTCTTCAACCACTTGACCGATTTTTACCGCTACTTCTTCTCTTCTTTTCGGAATCAATCCAGGTGTAAATGGGATACGACGTCCAAATAGGTAATATGGTTTATAAGGATGAAACAACATCCTAATAGCAATGATGTTCGTCACGCCACCGATGACGGCACCGACCCCCATCATAAACAATAATAATAGTAAAACTTTCATTAACTTCCGCCTCTCAGTCTTTTTATCTATTTTGTTATTATTCCACATTTTTCATAGATTAACCAAACTTTTATTTCGTTTACTTTGATTAAATATTCATATAAAAAAGCTGCGACAATTAAATGTCACAGCTAACCATACATCTTCTATTATTATTTCTTAAGCACGGATTAAATCATCTTTGGCATGACGTTGGAAGTATGTTTCAGCTTCTCTTTGTTTTGCCGTACCGTATAAAGGTTGTTTATCTGCATCTAACACACGGTATAATTCACTCACCTTGTTTGCTTGTAAAATATATCCGCCTTTTGATGAAAGTGTTTCCCAATAAATATCACTTACTGTTGAATATTTTGGATATGCCGCTTGATTGCGTGAAATTGTTTGAACGATTTCTAACGGATCACAACCAAATGTACTATTCAAAACTTCAGAATCTCTAAATAACGCACAAATTGAAACACATGTTGTCCAGTTTGGTAACACACGTTCTTTTTCGATTTGAACAAGCGTCTTTTTTGATAATCCGATTGTTTGAGCCATTGTATCTTGTGTGTATCCCGCCTCGATACGCACCATTTTAAATTTTGCTTGAATTAAATCTGTAAAACTTTGTCTATCCATTTATTATTACGACCTCTCTAAAAGTGAAATTTTATCCGTACACAAGAAATTGCAATTCTACACATTTCTTGAAACACAAATTACATATTAATACATAAAGATGTAAATGAAAAGAGTCATTTTATTAATTTTGGTAAAACTTTAATAGGCGAAATAGTCGAAAAACTTGTACACTTATTTTTAAGTTTCTTAATACCCTTCTGTTTCATCTATTCTTATTTTTTATCCTTATACACTCCAGTTTTTATCATAACATAGTTCAGAAATGACCGAAAGAATCACGATGTTTTTCCAAAAATTGATCTATCAGCATAGTTATTAAAAATGGTGACGTATATTGATACCATTGAACATACATTGAAATCACTATTTTTTAACTCTAGGCTTTTGCACAATAAGTGCTAAAACAGACAAAATGCTCCCCTTTAATTTGCCACGTCTCACTCAGTAACACGTAGGATTAAAAAGAAGCATTTCAAATATTATTGTTGATGTTTATTCAGCATGCATATGCCCTTTTAACTTTCGTCCTTCACGTTCAGATAAAATTAATGCACAAGCAGCATCACCCGTGATATTTACAGCTGTACGAGACATATCTAAAAGTCGATCAATCCCTAAAATAATACCGATTGCTGCTGGATTTAAATCAACGGCTGTTAATACCATTGCTAACATGATAAGTCCAACACCAGGAACACCTGCTGTCCCAACTGATGCAATAACCGCAACTAATACAACTGTAATCAATTGACCTATTGTTAAGTCTGCACCCATCAACTGTGCAATAAAGATTGTCGCTACCCCTTGCATGATCGCTGTTCCATCCATATTGACCGTTGCCCCTAAAGGTTGTACGAAGGAAGCAATCTCTGGTTTAACACCCATTCGCTTCGTACATTCCATCGAAACTGGTAACGCAGCATTTGAGCTTGAGCCACCAAATCCGACTGTAATCGCCGGGAAGAAACCTTTAAAAAATTCAATCGGACTACGCTTAGCTAGGAATTTCACTGCACCACCATAGACAACAAAGAAGTGAATGAGCAATGCTGCGAGTACGACTACGAAGTATAAACCTAACTGTCGAATGGCACCAAATCCTGCACCAGTAAAAGCATGTGCAACAAGACCAAATGTCCCAATTGGTGCGAATACATTCATTACCATAGAGATAATATACATCAGTACCTCGTTAAATTGGTCGAAAAATTTATGTACGACTTTTGCTTTTTCACCAACCATCATAATTCCGATTCCGATAAAAATCGCAAATGTAATAATTTGCAGCATGTTACCGTCTGTCATTGCTTCAACTGGATTTTTCGGGAAGAAGTTAATAATCGTTTGGTCGAATGTTTGATTAAATGGTGAATCTTCTGCACTTTTTTGTGCTGTCAATTCTTTTTGATATGCTGTCACTTCATCACTCTTCAACAAATCTGAGTGTCCTGCACCTGGCTTAACAATTAATGCTAAACACATTGCTAGCATGATTGCCAAAGCTGTTGTCGATAGGAAGAATAACATCGTTTTAAGTCCGATACCCCCTAATAATTTGGGATCTCCAACACCAATAACACCAAGTACGATTGATACAAAAACAACAGGTACAACTAACATAAAGATAAGATTTAGAAATATTTGTCCGATGAGATTGAATCCATATTGATCAATAAGTGTTACAAACTTTGCGCCTTCATAAAAGTTGAAAACTGAACCAATTGTAATACCTAATACAAGTGCAATAATTATTTTAACTGTAAGTCCTTTAAACTTCATTGTTCATTCATCCCCTTCTTCTAACAAGATTATCTTGCATCATTGAACGCACATTATTGCTATTAAATGTATCGTTCAACAAATTGTCACTATTCATATACTTGCAATCATATGTATAAAAATAGCTTATAAATAATTATAGTCAGAAGATTAACAATATTGCAATGTAATTTTTATTGGCTTTCATCGGATTTTCATTGCATAATAATAAAATGCTATAATGAAAATCAAACATTTCTTTAAAATTTATTTGAGGTGTCCAGACATGCAATTGGATTATAAAATAACACAAGCTAAAAAAGGGGCATGGCTCAGTATTGTTACATATACATTATTAACGATTCTAAAAGTACTATATGGTTGGATCGCAAACAGTCGTGGTTTAACTGCAGATGGTATCAACAATGCGACTGATGTCGTAAGTTCTATTGCGATTCTTGTCGCCTTACAAATCTCCATGAAACCCGTTGATGAGAACCACCCATATGGACATTATCGATCTGAATTTATCGCATCTCTCATTGCTTCTTTTATTATGTTTGCTGTTAGTATTCAGGTTATAATTACAGGCATTCAACATTTCTATAAAGGTCAATTCCACCAGCCGAGTCAATCTGCAGTCATCGTTGGTATTTTATCGAGTCTTATAATGTTTGCTGTTTTTCTGTATAATCATAACTTAGCTAAAAAAGTAAAAAGTAGTGCGTTAAAAGCTGCAAGTTATGATAATTTATCCGATGCACTTGTCTCGCTTGGTACAGTCATTGGAATCATTGGCGTTTATTTTGGCGCACCGATGCTAGATACATTAGCCGCAATTATTATTGGGTTGTTAATTATGAAAACAAGTATCGATATCTTTAAAGAAACTGCCATCACCTTAACAGATGGATATGACGAAGATGAGCTATCATATATTCATCAATGTATCGCACCGATTGAAGAAATACTGGAAATTAGAGATATTAAAGCCCGCAGTCACGGGATGATATCATTCATTGATGTGACGATTGCCGTCAATCCTAAACTTACCGTTGTTGAAAGTCATGAAATATCCGATTTAATTGAGTCAAAACTGAAAGAACATTTAGGAGAAGTTGAAACAATTGTCCATATCGAACCCTATGAACCATCTATCTAATCATTTAATTTTGTGCAAATGACTCATTTTTCAGGCAATAAAAATCACTTTAAAGGTTGTGCATACCAACCAATAAAGTGTTTTTTTTATATCAAATGATTACTCATAGCATAAAGAGCTGCCTGTGTTCGGTCTGTCACTTCTAGTTTGGATAAAATATGACTCACATGCGTTTTAATCGTTTTTTCAGATACGAATAACACATCTGCAATCTCTTTATTCGTTTTTCCTTTTGCCATCTCTTTCAAAACTTCTGTTTCACGTTTTGATAATTTATTTTGAATGTGCGGTTTATTGTTTACAACTTCCATCACTTGTTGTGCTTCTTTATGAATAACTGTGTCCCCTTCTAAAACACGCTGAATAGATGCCATTAGCTGTTCTGGTTCCACATCTTTCATCTCATAGCCGTCTGCACCAACTTGCATCGCCGAAATCACATGTTCTTCATCAACATAACTTGTTAAAACTAGTATTTTAATTTTTGGATACTGTTGTTTTAATTGTTGAATCAATGTTATTCCATTCATTTCAGGCATTACAAGATCTACAAGCACTAATTCAGGCTGACAAATATTATCGTGAAGCGCATCTAACAATTCTTGGCCAGCACTAAAACTACCAACCATCTCAATGGTATCTCGTGTTGAGAGTAAAAATTCCAAACCTTGTCTTACAATATAGTGATCATCCACGATTGCAACTTTGGCCATTTTACATCCCCTCCCAACTATGATGATTATAAGGCACTTGAACAAACAAAGTCGTTCCGTTTTCAGTTGATAATGTAAGCTGCCCTTTTAATATTTTAACTCGTTGCTTTATATTTAATATACCGTGATGGGCACGTTCATCCACTGTATTCGGATCAAAGCCAACACCATCGTCTGTTATCGTGATCTCAAGCTTTTCATCGTCTTGATAGAACTTTACGTATATCTCATCTGTTCCAGCATGTTTTTTCGTATTATTCATTGCTTCTTGAATAATACGATATACATTTGTTTCAATCTTATTCTCCAAGTCAATCAGCCCTGACACAGAGACATGAATGTCGATACCAATCAAGTCAGCATATTGTTTCAAAGCATGGACCAATCCCTTTTCCAATCCAACTGGCTTCAATTGCCAGATGAGCGCTCGCATCTCATTCACGGCATTTTGACTTGTCATTTCAATTTGTGAGAAAGCCCTTTTTGACACATCATCTTGCGCCATTTGACCTGCAGCATGTGCAGTTAATTTTAATGAAAATAGCATTTGATTGACCGAATCATGCAAATCACGTGCGAGACGATTTCGTTCATTGATGCGTGCCGCTTCTTTCTCTTGATCCGTCAAATCGATTCGTTTAATAGCAGAACCAATTTGAAAAGCCACAGATTCCAACAACTCCAAATCTTCATCACTGTAATGATCTGTATGAGGCGTAGCAACATTTAAAAGCCCAAATTGTTCTGTACCTGATTTTAATGGAACTGTCGCATGATGCGTAATATCTTCAGTTTCTGTCGCAAATTCACGACTTGCAAGATTAATACGAGAGCAATTGATGATATTCGAGGCCTTCGTAAGTTTCTTATTATGATAAGATTGGACACACCAACAGGTACCTTCTACCATGTACTTACAATGGTGATTCGTCAAAGCTTTCGGCAAAGAACGATGTGACGCTAAGGTATGTGCGCCCGTTTCATCAATAAAGAAAATCCAGCCTGTCGTAAAATCACTGCCTTCAATTAAATAATCCAACGCACCGTCCATCATCGACTGCAACTCTGTCTCTTCGTTCAAAAACTCTGCAATCTCTTTTAATAGCGCCAATCGTGTCGGTTTCTCCATCGTCTCATCTCCTCTATTCCACTCATTTGTATTATACATGTTCTATTTTATTGTGAAAAACATATCGCCCAGTCACAAGTGATTCAAATTTATGTTATGATAGAAAGGCTTAAGGAGGCTACTATGAAGATAAACATCCCTCAACAATTTGACAACATGACATTGAGAGCCATGTTTCAATCATTGAAATTACCAAAAAAAGAACTACATCAATTGAATATGTCAAAAGAAATTTTGATTAATGACGAATCTGCGACGTTAAACACAACCGTCCATACTGGTGACAATGTCGTACTACCGGAAACACATGCGGAGAGTCAATATTTACCAAGCTATCGCTATGCAAATATTGTTTATGAAGATGATTACCTTGCGATTGTCTTAAAACCTAAAGGAGTCAAGACACATCCAAATGACTTGAAAGAAAGTAATACATTGATGAATCACGTCATCTATACATTGAATTGTCCATACGTTGAACCAATCCATAGACTCGACCAAGAAACTGTTGGATTATTAATCGTAGCGAAAAAACCACTCGTTAAAAAGATTTTGGACCGCATGTTAGAAGACAATGACATTCATCGTATCTACCGTGCACAAGTGAAGAGTCTCTTACCAATCAAACCACAAACAATCGATATGCCCATCGGTAAAGATAAGTTTCATCCGAACAAACGCCGTGTTTCACCAACTGGACAACGCGCAGTGACACATATTATCGAATCTGAAATGGTAAAAGAAGGCGTCTGTCAACTGTATGTTAAGTTAGATACAGGACGTACGCACCAAATTCGTGTACACCTTGCAGAAATAGGACATCCAGTTCTTGGGGATCCACTATATAGTGATGCAACATTACGTCAGTTGAAATTGGAAAGCTATAAAATCGAATTTGTACATCCATTTACACAAGAAACTGTTTCAGTGTCTTTAGATGATGTAGAATAAACCGAAATGTTAAAAAGCGTGCACTCCTGATTTAGGAGCGTACGCTTTTTTGCTGTATAACAGACAGTTCAGTAGAAATATAGACATGACTACCGTACAACTTAGTTTATTTAGCTTTTCTTTTAATACATGTAGATACTTTATTTTTCATTCGAGTATTCAATAAATTTTTGTAATGTATAAATGAACAATTCATTTTCTTTTTGGAGATTTTTATGAGATGTTTTCATATTTTTGTATAGATTACTTTTTTTAACAGTGTTTTTCCAATTATAATTATTTTTATCTTTCACTAAATTATCTAAGCTATCTTTTATCTCTACGTACGTTTTATCACTGTATTCAACTTGTAATAGTTTGTATAATGAAAACAATTCGTCATAATTAATTTCTCTATATGGTTTAATTAATTCATCCTCTGCCTTTTGTTGATTGTTTAATAAATTTTTCTCCCAATGATCAGCAAGTAGATACCTTGCGAATAATCTTATAATTCTAGGATCAAATTGTGATTTGCATTCAATTTTAACTGAAAAGCGAATTAATCTTTCTTCTCTTTCGATAGCTTCACAATATAAAATAATAATTTTCGTCATTATATCAAAATATGTTTTTGCGTTATCCTTATAATTGAAACGCAAAGTCGTTCTTAATATCTGTACATCTTCCGGAACAATGTCTTGCTTCTCTGCTAATTCAAATAAAGATTTGCGCCAGCCAGATTTTGCATCTAATGAATCTATTAATTGTCTATGATTATTAGTAGTCGTATAATGATATGCTAAAAGACCTGCAATTAACGTAGCTATTGCAACATAAAAACTTTCAGTCCCTTTTAAAATTGTTGAAAACATGTATAGTATACTATATGTTAATTATGATACTGAAATTAAGAATTGAAACAATCTAATAAAACTAAAACGCTCTAAAAATATTATAAATACTGTACCAATACAAAAAATCAAAAATATAATTTGTATCATATAACTAGAATTTTTATTTATGTCTATTATACTTGCTAAGATACCCATACCGGCACCTATAAAAATCCAATGTCTCAAATAGATTATATATAATTTAATTCTATCAAACCGCTTTTTTAAGTCAGTTATATCTTCAAATTTATTTCTTTCCATATACTCCCCATCCCTTACTACATATACTCTTATGTTATAAAGATATTGAATAACTATTTACTTTATTTTACTGTACAAATATTTTCTGCACTACAAAAGTTTGCAATAATACCCAAAAAATCACAGCCTTTATAGTTTTCCTATAAAGACTGCGATCCTTAACTTTTACCGCTTCCTACGTATTCGGTTTTTTCAACGTTTCAATTTATTTCGAAAACGATTCACCCAACCTGTTGCTGCTCTGACAGGTTGGCCCGTCTCAACAATATTATCTTTTTTGCGTTTGATACTGTAATTCATTGCTTCTTCCATTAAATATTCTTGGGCATTTAATGGCTCAAGGTCATTATCTACATAGTGATATACACCATAACGGTCTTGGTAACGTCCTTTTTGGTTATCTGATAACTGTAAGTTCATGTAGTTCACGAGACGTTCTGCAACTTCTTTATCCAGTACTGGGAATAAAATTTCTACACGCTTAATCATGTTACGAGTCATCATATCTGCGGAAGACAAGTAAATACGTGCATCTCCATTGTTATGGAAATAGTAAATACGTGAATGTTCGAGTAAACGGCCGACAATACTAACAACTTCGATATTCTCACTCACACCCGGAATGCCAGGTTTCAAACAACAAATCCCTCTAATAATCAGTTGTACTTTAACACCTGCTTGTGATGCTTCAAATAACTTCGTGATAAGCGTTTTGTCAGTTAATGAGTTCATCTTCATCATCATTTTACCGTTACCATACTTTTTATGACTCTCAATTTCTTCGTCAATACGTTCAATGAATGAATCACGGATTTCGTAAGGTGCAACAATCAGTTCTTGATAATCTGGTTTTACAGAGTAACCACTCAAATAGTTGAAGAAATTCATCGCATCTTCTGCTATTTTTTTATTTGTTGTAATGATACCCATATCTGTATATAGTTTTGCGGTTTTGTCATTGTAGTTCCCTGTACCAAGATGTACAAATGGTACTAGCTCTCCATTGATACGCTTCACAACTAATGTGATTTTACTGTGCGTTTTCAAGTGAGTCATACCATACATGACATGACACCCTGCTTCTTCTAACATACGTGCCCAATGCACGTTGTTTTCTTCGTCAAAACGTGCCTTCAATTCAACGAGTACCGTTACTTGTTTGCCGTTTTCCGCCGCATTTTTCAATGCATCGATAATTGGTGAATCACTACTTACGCGATACAATGTTTGCTTAATTGCCATCGTATTAGGATCTTCAGAAGCTTCACGAATAAAGTCGACAATCGGATCAAACGACTCATATGGATGATGGAAGAAAATATCTCGTTTAAGTGCTAAGTCATAGACATTATGCCCCCCTAATGATTGTGGTACTTGTGGGACATAACGTGAATATTTCAAGTCTTTGAGTTTGTTCGATAAATGTCCGACAAGTTCGAACACCATTGTTAAATCAAGAGGGCCATCAGTGTAGTATACATCTTCAGGTGATAATTCCAACGTATCGATTAACCAGTCCATTTCTAGATCTTGTTGTCCACGATTATCTATTTCTAAACGAACTGCTGCTCCACTTTTTCTTTCTTTCAAAAAGCGCTCAATTTCAATCAATAAGTCTTCCGCATCATCTTCATGAATCATTAAGTCCGCATTACGTGTAATTCTAAATGTGTACGTATTAAGAATCTCATATCCTCTGAACAAATATCCCATGAAGAACGTAATGATATCTTCAATTAATATGATATATTGTTTGTTACCTTCATTAATTGTTGTGAAGCGATCTAACAGTGTAGGGATTTGTACAATTGCGGAGTTCACTTCATCCCCCGTATCAACATCAACAAATATATTCAGTGTTTTATTGTTTAACTTTGGAAAAGGTCGATAAGCGTCAATACCAAGTGGCGTCAATGTTGGTAAGATTTCATTCAAAAAGATAGTTTCTAGACGTTCAATTAATGGCTCATCTAAATCATCTGGCTTTGTAAGATAAACATCATATTCTTTCAACTCTTCAATCAGTTCATTAAATCGATGATATTGAAATGCAACATTTTTTCGATTTTTGCGCTCGATTGCTTGAAGCTGTTCAGAAGGAGTCAACTGCGATTTGTTTTCAGGTTTATCGTATCCCATTTTCACTTGGTCTTTAAGACCTGCGACACGCACCATAAAAAATTCATCTAAGTTAGAACTGCCGATTGCAATAAAGTTGAGTCTCTCTAACAAAGGATTTGTTTTATCACATGCTTCTTGTAGGACACGATAGTTGAAATCGAGCCAACTTACTTCTCTATTGTTATAAAAACTAGGATCGTTAATATCAATTTTCAAATTATTGTTTGTCACTTTGTCATTCCACCTCATTTTATGTGCCTGCTACTCTATTGTGATACAAATTAAGACCTCCGTTGACAACGAAACAGTGTATTATCGTTTCAATATTTCTACCGCATTCTCCGTTTTTTAACTTTTCAGTTATTTGGGAATATAGGCTAAAGTGGGGAGCGGGACAGAAATCTTTTTTGCTATAAAAGCATTCATCCTCCCACCCCGGCAAGGTTAACTAGAAATTTAAAAGTAGATGATTGATATGTGACTAGGTTTACTTAATAAACTTGTTAAATACTTAATCATCCTTGTCCGCATTTCCACTTCAGACACCTAATGCCTTTATACTTATCTCTTGATCTTAAAAGAGCGCATCTAAGCATTATGTCTCAGCGCCACACTTCTACCTAAAATCATTCTAAATACTGTATAATACAATCTTCATCTTTTCTGTTTCAACATCAATCTTTATTTTTTCGGCAGTCTCTACATCATCACGATTATCTTCGTATGCAAAAACTATTTTTTTATAAATTGAATGTTCAACTTATTCTTTAAAACTTTTTCAATATGTTTTTTCTGTCGATTAGACTGGTATTCTTCCGCAATCGGCTCACCTTGATAATATACATCTAACTGATAAGGTTCTGAGTCTGTAATGAGTTTAACTTGATTGACGGTATTGGTGTTTGAAATATTTAACGCATTAACAAACTTGATCATACCACCTAATGCTTGAATTTCATTGATTTCATCTTCTGTAAACCAATTCGTTTCACCACTGTATATTTTCAATAATGATTTATTTTTGAAGCTTGTCAACAGGGCTAGACGCACACGTTCTTTATGCGATAAACCGTTAATACTCGAGTTCGCAATAATGTAATACGTATGTTGCGAGCTTGAATCAGAGTCAATAAACTTACCCAAATAGTAAAGATAAGCAGCTTGTAGAAAACGCTGTTTTACCACTTCATCAACCTTCAGCTTGCCTTGCGCTGTTAGTTGTTTTAATAATGCTTCCGCAAGATTTTGTCGCTGTGTTGCACCGGTTGGTTCAATTCTATATTCATTCGCCAAATGACGTAATGCATCGTTTTGAACATTGTTACTTTTGAACTCGCCTTTATGTGCTTTCGAGATTTGATGCATAATAAACCCTTCTCGAATCCCTTTACGAGAGAAAGTAAAGGATTCGGCTTGTATCATGTCATAAAGTACATTGAACACCACAACGGCTGGAACGATAATGTCCATCCGATCTCTACTCAATCCATCTAGGTTGACAAGCTCATCTCGTGAGTATGATTTTAATCTCTCATACACTTGAGAAAGGTCATCTTGTGCCATCGTATATCCATGAACACCAGCGATAGGATAATGTTGAAGTGCTTGATGGATACGCGCACAGTTACGTGCGGATCCCCCAATGCCTATCAACGTCACCTTTTTATCAATAATCCAATCAGCTTTACTGAATGACTTTTTAAGAAACTTCTCCATTTTTTTTAGGGCTTCTTTATCATTGTGCGCTTTGCCATCGAAAAACATACGTGTCAATGTTACGACACCGAATGGAAAGCTGATGGCTTCCTTGATTTTTTTATTTTTAAAGTATGTTAGTTCCGTTGAACCGCCACCGATATCTACCGTAATGCCGTCTTGAATATCTGTCGTATGAGTGACAGCATATGAGCCATAAAAAGCTTCATCCTCTTCTGGAATTAGAATGACATCTAACCCTACTTCCTTTTTGACAGATTTTAATATGTCATCACGGTTCGTTGACTGACGAATCGCTGCAGTCGCAATAGGATACAACGTCTTAACGTGAAATGCTTCTGCTACCTTCTTAAAACTTTGCAGTGCCGTCATCAATACTTTGATGCCGTCTTCGTGCATATATCCTGCATCGTCTAAGTATTGACTTAGACGAGCAGGTGTTTTTATATTTTGAATCTCATTCAGTCCCGTCTCATGATCAAATTCAAATATAACAAGACGAATGGTGTTTGATCCGATATCTATTAAACCATTGCGCTCCATACGTATGGGTTGCCTCCTCAATTATTTAGGGTGAACCATGTCAGCAGGACGAATCCATTGTTCGAATTGTTCTTCAGTAAGATGACCTGATTGAATTGCTGCTTCTTTTAACGTTAATCCTTCTCTATGTGCTTTTTTCGCAATTGATGCTGCATTTTCATATCCGATGTGTGGGTTCAACGCAGTGACTAACATTAATGATTGATTTAAGTAGTTATCAATATGTGATTCAATTGGTTCGATACCCACTGCACAGTTTTCGTTAAATGTATTCATACCATCTGCTAATAAGTAAATAGATTGTAACGTATTATGCATGATAACTGGTTTAAATACATTCAATTCAAAGTTACCTTGTGAACTTGAAATACCGACTACTGTGTCATTACCCATTACTTGAACAGCAACCATTGTAAGCATCTCACATTGCGTTGGGTTTACTTTACCCGGCATGATAGATGAACCCGGCTCATTTTCAGGAATTGAAATTTCAGCCAAACCAGCACGTGGACCAGATGCCAACCATCTTACGTCATTTGCAATCTTCATTAAATCACCGGCAAGGGCTTTTAACGTACCGTGCAATTGCACAACTTCATCATGCGCTGTTAAAGCATGGAATTTGTTTGGTGAAGAAACGAATGGATAACCTGTGTTATTTGAAATATTTGCAGCAACTTTATCGCCAAATTCTGGATGTGCGTTAATACCTGTTCCAACAGCTGTACCACCAATTGCTAGATTCAAGATGTGTTTTTTAGATTCTGTTAGAAGTTGTTCACATACATCTAACATATAGCGCCAACCACTGATTTCTTGACCAAGTGTAATCGGTGTCGCATCTTGTAAGTGTGTACGGCCAATTTTGATAATATCTTGATATGCTTCTTCTTTTTTATGGAACGTATCACGTAAGCCTTTTAAAGCTGGTACTAACTTTTGTTCAATTTCATGGTATAGTGCAACGTGCATTGCTGTTGGGAACGTATCATTTGAACTTTGCGACTTATTCACATCGTCGTTTGGATGAATCTTTTCTTCACTCCCCTTTTCAGATAGATATTCATTCGCAACATAACTTACAACTTCATTGACGTTCATGTTACTTTGCGTACCACTACCTGTTTGCCAAACTACAAGTGGAAAATGTTCATCTAACTCTCCAGCTAAGATGCGGTCACAAGCATATACAATGGCTTCTTTTTTCGCATCACTTAACTTCCCTAATTCATTGTTTGCAATGGCAGCTGCACGTTTTAATTGAGCGAAACCATACACAACTTCGATTGGCATCTTTTCTTTACCGACTGGGAAGTTTTGCTTACTACGTTGAGTTTGTGCACCCCAATATTTATCGCCTGGTACTTCAATTTCTCCAAATGTATCATGTTCAATTCTTACTGACATTTCATTCGACCCCTTTACAATTAATGTTAATACCTTCAGTTAAATTATAGCATTAAAGGAAATATTCATTCAATGAGATCTCACGTTAAACGATTAAAAAATAATGCGCTTACATTTACTTGTTGATCATCATATTAAGTATATAAATCAACGGTACAAGTGGTTATAAAAAAACACCTTGAATATGACGAATCATTTCAAGGTATCACTAATGCTTATTCATATTCTGTTTGGTAGCGTTGCTTTACAGCCTGAATAACCGCAATTGCTGCTAAAATATATAAAATCATTCCGATAACAACAGACAGCGGACTTGTCTGAATGAGAATCGCCCAGATACCATTCAAACTTGCGTAAAATTGATCTAAGTATATGTATAATCCAATAGTAATGGCAATACAGCACAGCACACTGATAACAATCCCTTTTTGATTACTATGAATAAATGTATCAGCTGTGACTGTATGATCCACGAGTCCCTTAGACAAATTCAATTGTAATTGCACAACCTTAAATAATACTGGTAAATAGAGGGTACCGAGTGCTAATGGAAAACCTTTGATAGATAGTAAATTGACTAGTGTTGAAACAATCAACAGTGGAACCCAGAATCGATATATTTTCATATTTGTCACCTAATTAGTATTTGTAAATTCTTCATTATTTTATCATATCTCTTATACATTGACAGTGACAATTTTACAACCATTTCATGACGATGACATGTCTCGTGGTGTGTATCATAAAATCATCGTATCTCTTATCAAATGCTAAAAGTAAGAGTAGGACATTAAGCAATTGATTGCTTATTGCCCTACTCTTACAAACATCTTATTTATCTGTTTCACGATCACTGCGAACGGCTTCTTCATGTGATTGTTCAAATTTTTGTTCATCATTTTCTTCAGAGATTTGTTCCATCTCTTTACCTAATTCAACCACTTCTTCAAAGCTGTCGACCATGCCATGTTCATTTTCTTGTTTATTCATGACATTCCCTCCTTATTATTAAGCATAACGTGCTGTGAAATAAGCTCTAACATCTTCAGGAAGCCCTTGTGCAGCTGCTTCATCCAATACAACATTCACCATGCGATGTGTTTTCAAACTTGATGGAATGAATGTCGTGCTACCATTCTCTTCATATAACTTACGTGCTACTTCTGCTTTTTCAGCACCTGTTAATACAAGCACAACTTCACGGGCAGTCAAGACACCATCATTCATTGGAATACCGATGTTACCATCACAATCGATTGTCACAACTTGTAACGTTAATTTACCTTTGTTTTCTTTTGTTTTTGCATGATGTTTAATGAAAGATTCAACCTTCTCATCTTCTGGAATTTCGTGGATTTGCTTTTCTGGTACGCCTAATGTTTTGTAGTAATTTGTTTGTTTATCATAATCTAAAATATGAATTTGACTGAAATCAACAGGGTTTTTCTCAACATTTTCTTGTAATGCTGCATTTACAGGTACACTGTCATTTTTCAAATGAATTCCTGCAATTGTTGTTGGATTATTATTGAATTGCTTTCTTAAAATATCCGCTACAAACGTTGCAGCCGTTCCTTGATCTTTGAAAATTTTAAAATTCATTGCCATCTTGATCCACTCCTCATTTATGGTTACTTGTCATCTATATTATTCATTACATACCCTGATTTAATTGTCATTAAAACATCAATATTGTCATTCAAAATAACAATATCCGCATCTTTACCTTCTGTCAAACTCCCTTTGTGTGACAAGACATTTAATGCCTTAGCTTGATTATAACTTGTTACACGCCATAAATCTTCTAAAGATGCACCTGTAAATTTCATTAAATTACGTAAACCATCATTCATTTTTAAAATACTACCTGCCAAAGCACCACTTGCTAAGCGTGCTTCCTTACCTTTGACAATCACATCTTGTCCACCAAGATCATAAGTGCCATCTTGCAAGCCTTTTGCACGCATCGCATCAGTGATGAGATAAAATGCATGATTGCCTTTCATACGATATGCAACATCAACGGCTGCTGGATGTGCATGGATACCGTCGACAATCAATTCTGTATGTAAAAATGGATTCGTCCATGCTGCTCCGAACACGCCTGGCTCTCGATGTGCAAAAGGTGTTGCTGCATTATATAGATGTGTGACATGCTTAGCACCCATCTTTACCGCTTCATTTGCTTGTTCGAATGTCGCAACCGTATGTCCCATTGAAAAAATAATATCATTACTGAGCGCTTGTAACGTTTCTTTTGCCCCTTCAACTTCTGGCGCATATGTCATAATTTTAATTAAGCCATTCGCCGTTTTTTGAAAATCATTCACCTGCTCAACAGATGGGCGTTGAACAAAAGCTGGATTTTGCGCACCTACTTTATGCTCAGAGATAAACGGCCCTTCTAAATGAGCGCCAAGAATTTCAGCAGTAGGTTGTTTTGCTGATTTTTTAGCTTGATTCACATATGTTGCTACTGCTTCCAAAGCAGAATGTATGGCTGTTTCAGATTGTGTCATCGTCGTTGCGAGATAGCTCGTTGTGCCCTCTGTCAATAAACCTTGTGAAAGCACCTCTAACCCTTCAGGCGAAGCATCCATCACATCTTGCCCATAGCCACCATGAATATGAATATCTATAAAACCTGGTAAAATATGTTGTCCAGTTGCATCAATCACTTCTAACGGTCCTTCATACGGAAAGTGTTTGATTTGATGAATTTGATTGTCTTTAACAATCATGTGACCATCTTTTATCACACCATCTTCTGTATAAATAAATCCACCTTGTATGACGTACATCTCAGTCATAACAATCCCTTCTTTTCCAATTATTGTAATCCTGGATAGTCTTGTTGACGTAATGCTTCATAAATTAAAATGGCTGCCGTATTCGATAAGTTTAATGCTCGAACATTTTCATTCATCGGTATACGCAAAGCTGTATTTTCATATTTATCTTTTACCCAACTTGGTAAACCTGTCGTTTCTTTACCAAAAATAAAGTAATGATTTGTGTCTCTATCTGAAAAATCTTGTGACGTATGATTTTTAGAACCAAATTTTGTTAATAAATAATATGTTCCTTGCGTCTTTTCAAAAAATTCTTCAATGCTGTCATAATACGTAATATCTACAAATTTCCAATAATCTAAACCTGCACGGCGCAACATTTTATCATCCGTACTGAATCCTAATGGTCGGATTAAATGCAATTTTGTATCTGTGGCTGCACAAGTACGTGCAATATTCCCCGTATTCGCTGGGATTTCAGGTTGATATAACACAACGTGAATGGTCATTTTACTGTTCTCCTCGTTTCTAGTCCCTTTTTCATTTCAACTTGCACTTCTTCAATTTCTGAGTCATACCGTGACATAATATAGTCTTCAGCTTCATCTTCAAGAATTTGTCCAATTGCCCAATAAGCAGTTGCACGTAACATTGGTCTTGGGTCATTTTCTGCTAAATCTTTTAGTTCTGGAATTGCCTCTTTTTCTTTAAAATGTGCAAGTGCCAAGATTGCATTACGCTGTATTGGTTTCTTGCCTCGCCATGCTCCTGCTAAATGTCCATACGTTTCTTTAAATTCCTTGTTACTCATTTTTAATAACGGAATTAAACGTGGTTTCAATATTTCAGGTTCTAAAATAATATCATCCTGTTGTGTATTGATTCCTCGATTTCGTGGGCATACTTGCTGACATGTATCACAACCATAGAGACGATTACCAATTTTATAACGATATTGATCCGGCATGTAGCCTTTAGTTTGTGTTAAAAAACTCACACACTTTTGGCTATTTAACTGCCCATCACCAACAAGTGCGCCCGTCGGACAGCGATCGATACAAATCGTACAATCACCACAGCTATCCATGATTGGATCATCTGGAGGAAAAGCGATGCTCACAAGCATTTCTCCCAAATAAGTCCATGTGCCCAGTTCAGGATTAATGACAAAGCCATTGCGCCCTGTGTAACCAAGCCCTGCACGTTCTGCAACCGCTCGATCAGATAAGACACCTGTATCGACCATCGACATCGTTTCAGCATCTGGCACACGTTCTTTAATATATGCACTCAATGCATCTAACCGCTTACGCATAATACTGTGATAATCCTGTCCCCATGACGCACGTGCAAAGATACCACGTCGATCACCGCGCTTACTCTTTGGTGCATCAGGTAAGCGATTCGGATAGCCAACAGCAATAGCAATAATCGAACGTGCGGACGACATCGACAACTTCGGTTCCGTCCTCATCTCAATATCTGTTGGCTCAAATCCTGAAGCATAGCCTTTCGCATGATATTCAATCAACTTCTGCTTCAACTCATCAAATGGATCAGCAGTTGTAAAGCCAATGCTGTCAATACCAATCGAATGTGCATATTCAATTATATCTGCCTTCAACTGCGAAACATCCATATTTGTCACCTCTCAAAAGTTACTCTCCTATTTTAACATATTTTAACAGGCGGAACAGATTTCAAATTTTTATAAAATATTTAAAAAGTATGCACTGAATCCATAAAAAATCTCAAGTAGACCATTAATTTAAGGCTTACTTGAGATTTATACATTAATTATAGAACACGGCTTAAGAAGTTTTGAGTACGTTCATGTTGTGGATTTTCAAAAATATTTTCTGGTGTATCATCTTCTACAACTACACCATCTGCCATAAAGACAACTCGATCACTGACGTTTTTAGCAAATCCCATCTCATGTGTAACGACAATCATCGTCATCCCTTCTTTTGCTAAGTCAGTCATTACATTAAGCACTTCTCCAACAACTTCTGGATCCAGTGCTGACGTCGGTTCATCAAATAATAAGACATTGGGATTCATCGCCAGTGCACGTGCAATTGCTACCCTTTGCTTTTGTCCCCCTGACAACTGATTCGGATAAGCATCCGCACGATCTTTTAATCCAACTTTATCCAATAGATCAAGTGCTTGCTTTTCCAATGCTGCTTTATCCCCTTTTTTAAGAAGTGAGGGTGCCAAAATAATGTTATCCATCACTTTTTTATGTGGAAACAAATTGAAATTTTGAAAAACCATCCCCATATCTTGTCGTAATTGATCGACATTGGTTGATTTGTCTGTTAAATCTTTCCCTTCAAATATTACCTGCCCTTTTGTCGGTGTTTCTAATAGGTTCATACATCTCAACAACGTACTCTTCCCACTTCCTGAAGGGCCGATAATAGCGACTACTTCCCCTTTGTTAACTTCTAAATTAATACCTGTCAATACTTCATTTTTTCCAAAAGACTTGTGTAAATCATGTATTTTAATCACTGACGCTCAATCTCCCTTCAAAGAAATTCATCAGACGTGAAAGCATGAATGTTAAGATGAAATATAATACCGCTGCAATCAGTAATGGCGTGAACGGATCAAATGATGCACCTTGTACAACTTGTGAGTTGAACATGATTTCACTTACTCCGATAACCGATACAATTGATGATTCTTTAATAACTGTTACAAATTCATTACCAAGAGCTGGTAAAATTTTCTTAACTGCTTGAGGCATAATGACTGTTTTCATCGTTTGACCATAACTCAAACCTAAACTTCTCGCAGCTTCCATCTGCCCTTTGTCGACTGCGTTAATACCTGCACGAATGATTTCAGCAATGTAGGCTGAGCAGTTAATGACAAGTGCGATAGTACCACATATAAATGCTGAAATATCAAGGCCTAGTACTGCTGTCGTACCAAAATAGACTAAAAACACTTGTACGAGAAGTGGTGTTCCCCTCAAAAATTCAATATATGCTGAAGCTAACCATTTTAACGGTTTTATACTGCTAATCTTCATCAATGCAAATAATGCACCAAATATTGCACCAAATGACACACCCATAATTGAGATAACTATTGTATTTTTCAAACCAGTAATGAAGAACGTCCCATATTTAGCAAAAAAGCTACCATCTTCTTTCATGGCTTGTGCGGCTTTTTCCGCATATTGATCAATTAACTTTTTATCTTTCACATCCGAAATCGTATCATTCACTTTTCCCAAAAGTTCAGGTGAATTTTTAGGGACAGCAACTGCTGTTTGTTTTTCAGAATTTGCAAATTCAACTTTTGATAACATAAGATCACTATTTTGACTCAAATAAGCATCTGCAACAGCACTGTCCATTACGACACCATCAATTTTATTACTCTTTAAAGATAAAATAACTTCCGGTAACCTTGTTAAAGACTGGACATCCGCATCTTTAATCTCAGTTTGTGCTAATTCCTCTTGCGTTGTTTGTTTCTGAGCACCAATACGTTTACCCGTTAAATCTTCTAGCTTTTGATATTTATCTGCATCCTTTTTTCTAATTACTACAGTTTGTTTAACTGTCATGTAAGAATCCGAAAAATCAACTTCTTTTTCACGTTCTGGTGTCGGTGTCATACCAGAAATAATCATATCAATTTTCCCAGTTTTTAAGGCACCTAATAAGCTATCAAATTGCATATTAACAATCGTTAATTTTAAATTATGATCTTTTGCAATTTTTTTGCTAGCTCAATATCAATACCTGCATATTCTCGCTTTCCATTCAAAGTACGCTCAAATTCCATCGGTGCATAGTCTGCAGATAATCCAACACGCAGCTCTCCACGCTTTTCAATTTCTTTCCACTTGTCATCCGCAGCATGAGCACGATTATCAAGAGGTACAATCGTCAATAAAATAGCCAATATGAAAACAATAGAACCTAACTTTTGTATATACTTCATCAAACAACCTCCTCTAACGTTATTCATTATTATACATATAACTGTAAGTTTATGCAATAACATTTTAAAAAAATCGCTTATACCTATAATTACTAGATATAAGCGATCAAGCCTGTTATACAATTTTATTGCTTTGGTAATTCAAAACGGTATATGTCGTCAGAATATCCTGGTATAACACGTTTACATATTTGATGCACAAAAAATGCAATTGTGAATGGTATGATAAAGTATGCAAACAATAGCATCAATGCATTCATCATCGGATCACCATCCATACGGTTAAATGCATTAATCGGCCCTACTAAACCTGTATATCCAAATCCTGCTGACATCGGTGTACCTTTTATATCAACAAAATATGCTAATAAACCGCCAACAACACCATTAATAGCTAATGGAATCATAATAATCGGATGTTTTAAGTATACTGGAATCATCATTTTGGCAGCACCAATCAACAGAACAATATTCACTCCTGCTTTATTAACAGGTAATGAACCGAATAGGAACGTTACACACGCTGCTACTATACCCATGTTGGCTGCACCACTGCCCAATCCAGTCAGTGAAATTGCCGTCGCTATCGCAACGAGCGAGATTGGTGTAACCATCAATAAGGCAAATGTAACAGTGATTAAAATACTCATCAATAACGGATTGAGTTCTGTAAACGAATGAATCATTGCACCAAGCGTACCCGTTACTTTTCGAACATATGGCAATATCAGTAACCCGATATATCCAGAAACTACTGGAATCAAAACAGGTAAAATAATTAACTCCAGCGAACCAAACTTCCCACTTAATAACATAAACATGGCACAGGCAAGTGTTACAATGATCATGATATTGATAATATCACCGATACCTTGTAACATAATCACACCATTTTCAAAAACAACCGCACCAGACCCTAGCATTGCCGATGTCCCAACGAACACAGAACCAGGACCTGAAAACTTAAACATATGCGCTGCAACAACACCAATAATGAAGGCCATAAATGATTGAATTACAATCACAAGCTGATAAATCATCTCTAATGCTTCATTACCATCTTTAAAAAACTTTAGCAATTCTCCCAATAATGCATTCGGTAATAATGCAATGACAACACCTGCACCTACTGCATTTAATATATTATTGAAAAACTGCTTACCACTACTTTGCGTTTTTCCCACAGAGAAATCCTCCTCAATTATAATACGTTTATCATAATACAAAACGATAGCATCTACAATATACATTATAACGATTTGTATGCATTCTAATGGATAAACTTTCAAAATAAACATAGACATTAATTATTTCAAAAATTGTTGACGAAACATCGCGAACGTAATATAATAGTACTTGTGATTTTGATTGTACATTAATAATCACAAATAATGCCGGTGTGGCGGAATTGGCAGACGCGCGGGACTCAAAATCCCGTGTCCATTAGGACGTGTCGGTTCGACCCCGACCACCGGTACTACTTAAAAAGGCACGGTAAGTATTTATACTTACTGTGCCTTTTTCTTTTAGGTTGGGACAAAAGCGTTTAGGATTTGAGCAGAACCGAACGATGTGCAAAATTGATTTTCAAATTTTGTCACATTGTGGATGTTCTGTCGAAAATCCTGCTTTTGGGACACCGTTTAGCACTACGTATAATGTGCCGCTCATGTCTCCGCTTTATTTTTGGTTTAATTACTTAAAATGATAGAGGCATGCGCGCTTTTTTTGTATCTAAATGATAAAAAACAAAAAAGGCGAGACAGCAGTTCATGCCATCCCACCACAAAAGGTAAACATCCTAAAAACACAACAAAAAAACCGTCCATATACTCATCAGATAACAATCTGCTAAGTTGGTTCGGTACACAAAATATAAAATATGGAGCGGAAGATAGGACTTGCACCTATATCACTTTCCGGGAAGGAAAGTATTCTGAAATTGAAATACTCCCGCATAATTAAAATATGGAGCGGAAAACAGGACTTACACCTGTACCTCTTTCCGGGAAGGAAAGTGTTCTAGAATTAAACTATTCCCGCATGTAAAAATTGGAGGCGGCAACCGGATTTGAACCGGTGAATAAGGGTTTTGCAGACCCTGGCCTTACCACTTGGCTATGCCGCCAAAAGGAACTGGGCTAGCTGGATTCGAACCAGCGAGTGACGGAGTCAAAGTCCGTTGCCTTACCGCTTGGCTATAGCCCATCAATAATAACTTTAAGGGCGGCTGATGGGAATCGAACCCACGAGTGTCGGAACCACAATCCGATGCGTTAACCACTTCGCCACAGCCGCCATGGCAGGGGCAGTAGGAATCGAACCCACATCAAAGGTTTTGGAGACCTCTATTCTACCGTTGAACTATGCCCCTATTATAAGGATGGTGGAGGGGGGCAGATTCGAACTGCCGAACCCGAAGGAGCGGATTTACAGTCCGCCGCGTTTAGCCACTTCGCTACCCCTCCAAATGAATGGTGCCGGCCAGAGGACTTGAACCCCCAACCTACTGATTACAAGTCAGTTGCTCTACCAATTGAGCTAGGCCGGCATAAATAAAAAATGGTGGTTCAGGACGGAATCGAACCGCCGACACAAGGATTTTCAGTCCTTTGCTCTACCGACTGAGCTACTGAACCATAATAATGGCGGTCCCGACGGGAATCGAACCCGCGATCTCCTGCGTGACAGGCAGGCGTGTTAAACCGCTCCACTACGGGACCACTCAAAAATATTGCGGGAGGCGGATTTGAACCACCGACCTTCGGGTTATGAGCCCGACGAGCTACCGAACTGCTCCATCCCGCGATAATAGAAATTAAAATAAATGGCGGAGGAAGAGGGATTCGAACCCCCGCGAGCCGTTAAGCCCCTGTCGGTTTTCAAGACCGATCCCTTCAGCCAGACTTGGGTATTCCTCCAAAATTATATGGACCTTGCAGGACTCGAACCTGCGACCGAACGGTTATGAGCCGTTAGCTCTAACCAACTGAGCTAAAGGTCCTAATAATCATTTCTATCAACTAATAATTAGTGGCGGCGGAGGGGATCGAACCCCCGACCTCACGGGTATGAACCGTACGCTCTAGCCAGCTGAGCTACGCCGCCATATATAGTTGTAAAGTATTAAATTAATGGTGGAGACTAGCGGGATCGAACCGCTGACCTCCTGCGTGCAAAGCAGGCGCTCTCCCAGCTGAGCTAAGCCCCCATAAATTATTTTAGTAAGTCGGGAAGACAGGATTTGAACCTGCGACCCCTTGGTCCCAAACCAAGTGCTCTACCAAGCTGAGCTACTTCCCGAAAGAATAAGAAGCGCGCCCGATAGGAGTCGAACCCATAACCTCTTGATCCGTAGTCAAACGCTCTATCCAATTGAGCTACGGGCGCATATTCTAAATGGTGCCGAGGACCGGAATCGAACCGGTACGGTAATCACTTACCGCAGGATTTTAAGTCCTGTGCGTCTGCCAGTTCCGCCACCCCGGCAAAATAATGGAGCAGAAGACGGGATTCGAACCCGCGACCCCAACCTTGGCAAGGTTGTATTCTACCGCTGAACTACTTCTGCATTAATGCGGGTGAAGGGAGTCGAACCCCCACGCCGTAAGGCGCTAGATCCTAAGTCTAGTGCGTCTGCCAATTCCGCCACACCCGCTTGAAAATGGTGAGCCATAGAGGATTCGAACCTCTGACCCTCTGATTAAAAGTCAGATGCTCTACCAACTGAGCTAATGGCTCTTGATAATGGTGCCGGCCAGAGGACTTGAACCCCCAACCTACTGATTACAAGTCAGTTGCTCTACCAATTGAGCTAGGCCGGCATAAATGGTGGAGAATGACGGGTTCGAACCGCCGACCCTCTGCTTGTAAGGCAGATGCTCTCCCAGCTGAGCTAATTCTCCATATATTTACCTGGCACCGTCCTACTCTAGCGGAACGTCAGTTCAACTACCATCGGCGCTAAAGAGCTTAACTTCTGTGTTCGGCATGGGAACAGGTGTGACCTCTTTGCCATTGGCACCAGATAAAATTGAATGTTATACATTCAAAACTAGATAGTAAGTATATCATTTACACAAACAAAACCTTGTGAAAAAATTTTGATTAAGTCTTCGATCGATTAGTATTCGTCAGCTCCACGTATCACTACGCTTCCACCTCGAACCTATTAACCTCATCATCTTTGAGGGATCTTATAACCGAAGTTGGGAAATCTCATCTCGAGGGGGGCTTCATGCTTAGATGCTTTCAGCACTTATCCCGTCCATACATAGCTACCCAGCTATGCCGCTGGCGCGACAACTGGTACACCAGAGGTATGTCCATCCCGGTCCTCTCGTACTAAGGACAGCGCCTCTCAAATTTCCTACGCCCACGACGGATAGGGACCGAACTGTCTCACGACGTTCTGAACCCAGCTCGCGTACCGCTTTAATGGGCGAACAGCCCAACCCTTGGGACCGACTACAGCCCCAGGATGCGATGAGCCGACATCGAGGTGCCAAACCTCCCCGTCGATGTGAACTCTTGGGGGAGATAAGCCTGTTATCCCCGGGGTAGCTTTTATCCGTTGAGCGATGGCCCTTCCATGCGGAACCACCGGATCACTAAGTCCGTCTTTCGACCCTGCTCGACTTGTAGGTCTCGCAGTCAAGCTCCCTTATGCCTTTACACTCTTTGAATGATTTCCAACCATTCTGAGGGAACCTTTGAGCGCCTCCGTTACTCTTTAGGAGGCGACCGCCCCAGTCAAACTGCCCGCCTGACACTGTCTCCCAGCACGCTAAGTGCTGCGGGTTAGAAATCCAATACAATTAGGGTAGTATCCCACCAATGCCTCCACGTAAGCTAGCGCTCACGCTTCTAAGGCTCCTACCTATCCTGTACAAACTGTACCGAATTTCAATATCAGGCTACAGTAAAGCTCCACGGGGTCTTTCCGTCCTGTCGCGGGTAACCGGCATCTTCACCGGTACTATGATTTCACCGAGTCTCTCGTTGAGACAGTGCCCAAATCGTTACGCCTTTCGTGCGGGTCGGAACTTACCCGACAAGGAATTTCGCTACCTTAGGACCGTTATAGTTACGGCCGCCGTTTACTGGGGCTTCGATTCGTAGCTTCGCAGAAGCTAACCACTCCTCTTAACCTTCCAGCACCGGGCAGGCGTCAGCCCCTATACGTCACCTTACGGTTTAGCAGAGACCTGTGTTTTTGATAAACAGTCGCTTGGGCCTATTCACTGCGGCTCTTCAGAGCGTGAACCCTAAAGAGCACCCCTTCTCCCGAAGTTACGGGGTCATTTTGCCGAGTTCCTTAACGAGAGTTCGCTCGCTCACCTTAGAATTCTCATCTTGACTACCTGTGTCGGTTTGCGGTACGGGCACCTATTTTCTAGCTAGAGGCTTTTCTCGGCAGTGTGAAATCAACGACTCGAAGAAACGTGTTTCTTCTCCCCATCACAGCTCAATCTTTACGAGTGCCGGATTTGCCTAACACTCAATCTCACTGCTTAGACGTGCACTCCAACAGCACGCTTCGCCTATCCTACTGCGTCCCCCCATCGCTTAAAACGAATTTAGGTGGTACAGGAATATCAACCTGTTATCCATCGCCTACGCCTTTCGGCCTCAGCTTAGGACCCGACTAACCCAGAGCGGACGAGCCTTCCTCTGGAAACCTTAGTCAATCGGTGGACGGGATTCTCACCCGTCTTTCGCTACTCACACCGGCATTCTCACTTCTAAGCGCTCCACATGTCCTTGCGATCATGCTTCAACGCCCTTAGAACGCTCTCCTACCATTGTCCTACGGACAATCCACAGCTTCGGTAATATGTTTAGCCCCGGTACATTTTCGGCGCAGTGTCACTCGACTAGTGAGCTATTACGCACTCTTTAAATGATGGCTGCTTCTAAGCCAACATCCTAGTTGTCTGGGCAACGCCACATCCTTTTCCACTTAACATATATTTTGGGACCTTAGCTGGTGGTCTGGGCTGTTTCCCTTTCGAATATGGACCTTATCACCCACATTCTGACTCCCAAGTTAAATTATTTGGCATTCGGAGTTTGTCTGAATTCGGTAACCCGAGAGGGGCCCCTCGTCCAAACAGTGCTCTACCTCCAATAATCATCACTTGAGGCTAGCCCTAAAGCTATTTCGGAGAGAACCAGCTATCTCCAAGTTCGATTGGAATTTCTCCGCTACCCTCAGTTCATCCGCTCACTTTTCAACGTAAGTCGGTTCGGTCCTCCATTCAGTATTACCTGAACTTCAACCTGACCAAGGGTAGATCACCTGGTTTCGGGTCTACGACCAAATACTCATTCGCCCTATTCAGACTCGCTTTCGCTACGGCTCCACATTTTCTGCTTAACCTTGCATCAGATCGTAACTCGCCGGTTCATTCTACAAAAGGCACGCCATCACCCATTAACGGGCTCTGACTACTTGTAAGCACACGGTTTCAAGTTCTCTTTCACTCCCCTTCCGGGGTACTTTTCACCTTTCCCTCACGGTACTGGTTCACTATCGGTCACTAGAGAGTATTTAGCCTTAGGAGATGGTCCTCCCAGATTCCGACGGAATTTCACGTGCTCCGCCGTACTCAGGATCCACTCAAGAGAGGTCACGTTTTCGACTACAGGATTATTACCTTCTATGATTAACCTTTCCAGGTTATTCGTCTAACATGTCCTTTTGTAACTCCGTATAGAGTGTCCTACAACCCCAACAAGCAAGCTTGTTGGTTTGGGCTCTTCCCGTTTCGCTCGCCGCTACTCAGGGAATCGATTTTTCTTTCTCTTCCTCCGGGTACTAAGATGTTTCAGTTCTCCGGGTCTGCCTTCTTACATGCTATGTATTCACATGTAGATAACACGACATAACTCGTGCTGGGTTTCCCCATTCGGAAATCTCTGGATCACAGCTTACTTACAGCTCCCCAAAGCATATCGTCGTTAGTAACGTCCTTCTTCGGCTTCTAGTGCCAAGGTATTCACCGTGCGCCCTTAATAACTTAATCTTTGTGATGTTTTGGCAATCGCTTGCATTCGGCTTCATTTCTTTCTTCGCTTGCTCAGTTACGTGTAGTAATCTTCGCTTCGCTCATCAAGAAATTCATAGACTGACAAACGTTTTCAAAACATCATCTGTCTACCGAATTTACGACACCAACATCCACCAGTCATTAATTATGTGAGTCGTCATTTGACGACTAGCGATAATTTTTTAGTTTCAAGCTTTCGCTATTCACTCGGTTTTTGCTTGGTAAAATCATTTATACTTACTTATCTAGTTTTCAATGTACAAGTTTAATTAAAATGGTGGAGACTAGCGGGATCGAACCGCTGACCTCCTGCGTGCAAAGCAGGCGCTCTCCCAGCTGAGCTAAGCCCCCATAATCATTAAATTTTCAAATGGTGGGCCTAAGTGGACTCGAACCACCGACCTCACGCTTATCAGGCGTGCGCTCTAACCAGCTGAGCTATAGGCCCATTTGAAATGTTGAATTCTCAAATATGAGCATTCAAAACTGAATACAATATGTCACGTTAATCCGCTTATCACCTAAAGGTGATATTCCGTATATTATCCTTAGAAAGGAGGTGATCCAGCCGCACCTTCCGATACGGCTACCTTGTTACGACTTCACCCCAATCATTTGTCCCACCTTCGACGGCTAGCTCCAAATGGTTACTCCACCGGCTTCGGGTGTTACAAACTCTCGTGGTGTGACGGGCGGTGTGTACAAGACCCGGGAACGTATTCACCGTAGCATGCTGATCTACGATTACTAGCGATTCCAGCTTCATGTAGTCGAGTTGCAGACTACAATCCGAACTGAGAACATCTTTATGGGATTTGCTTGACCTCGCGGTTTCGCTGCCCTTTGTAATGTCCATTGTAGCACGTGTGTAGCCCAAATCATAAGGGGCATGATGATTTGACGTCATCCCCACCTTCCTCCGGTTTGTCACCGGCAGTCAACTTAGAGTGCCCAACTTAATGATGGCAACTAAGCTCAAGGGTTGCGCTCGTTGCGGGACTTAACCCAACATCTCACGACACGAGCTGACGACAACCATGCACCACCTGTCACTTTGTCCTCCGAAGAGGAAAACACTATCTCTAGTGCGGTCAAAGGATGTCAAGATTTGGTAAGGTTCTTCGCGTTGCTTCGAATTAAACCACATGCTCCACCGCTTGTGCGGGTCCCCGTCAATTCCTTTGAGTTTCAGTCTTGCGACCGTACTCCCCAGGCGGAGTGCTTAATGCGTTAGCTGCAGCACTAAGGGGCGGAAACCCCCTAACACTTAGCACTCATCGTTTACGGCGTGGACTACCAGGGTATCTAATCCTGTTTGATCCCCACGCTTTCGCACATCAGCGTCAGTTGCAGACCAGAAAGCCGCCTTCGCCACTGGTGTTCCTCCATATCTCTGCGCATTTCACCGCTACACATGGAATTCCACTTTCCTCTTCTGCACTCAAGTTTTCCAGTTTCCAATGACCCTCCACGGTTGAGCCGTGGGCTTTCACATCAGACTTAAAAAACCGCCTACGCGCGCTTTACGCCCAATAATTCCGGATAACGCTTGCCACCTACGTATTACCGCGGCTGCTGGCACGTAGTTAGCCGTGGCTTTCTGATTAGGTACCGTCAAGACGTGCACAGTTACTTACACGTTTGTTCTTCCCTAATAACAGAGCTTTACGATCCGAAGACCTTCATCACTCACGCGGCGTTGCTCCGTCAGGCTTTCGCCCATTGCGGAAGATTCCCTACTGCTGCCTCCCGTAGGAGTCTGGACCGTGTCTCAGTTCCAGTGTGGCCGATCACCCTCTCAGGTCGGCTACGTATCGTCGCCTTGGTAAGCCGTTACCTTACCAACTAGCTAATACGGCGCGGGTCCATCTATAAGTGACAGCAAGACCGTCTTTCACTATTGAACCATGCGGTTCAATATGTTATCCGGCATTAGCTCCGGTTTCCCGAAGTTATTCCAGTCTTATAGGTAGGTTACCCACGTGTTACTCACCCGTCCGCCGCTAACGTCAGAGGTGCAAGCACCTCGTCTGTTCGCTCGACTTGCATGTATTAGGCACGCCGCCAGCGTTCATCCTGAGCCAGGATCAAACTCTCCATAAAAGAAGTAAGCTTGATTAGCTCTTTTTGATTGTTTAAGTCAATCACTCTCGAAAGTACTACTCTGAGTACTCAAATTATCGGAATTAACGTTGACATATTGTCATTCAGTTTTCAATGTTCATTTTTGCTGTTACGATTAATTATTATACTTAAAAGCTTTCGTTGTGTCAACTACTTTTTTAAGTTTTTTTCGAATCAGCTTTTGATGTTTTGTTGAAGCGTTTCGTCTTTTCAACAATATTCATCATATATTTTATCGCCGAATTATTCAAGTGTTAATTTTACACTTCGTTTATTTAATTTAAAAAGCATTTTAATTAGCTTCTTAAAGTGATTTCTTTCGACGACTGCTATATCTTATCAAGCTATATATAAAACGTCAATAATAATATCGAGGTTTTTTATAATAAAATTACTATACTAAAGAAATGAAACACCTTTAGAGTTAATTTGATAGAAAATATGCTTTGAAATCTGCTTTTTTATTCTATGTCTATCCATTTTCCATATATGATTGGAAGTGATACAGACTATACGATAAGTCAAACTTAGAAAACTGCCTAACTTATTCTATTTGCTAAATAAAAAAGTCACTTCTCTCTATAAGTATTTTTGAAAGAAGTGACATCTATTTAAATTTAAGATTTGTTTTCTTCTGATTGCTGACATGATTCACAAATGCCATAAATTTCCATACGATGGTGTGATACATTAAAATTGGTCACGTGTTGTGCTAACTGTTCAACTTCACTCAATAATGGATAATGAAAGTCAACAATTTTACCACACTTTTCACAAATCACATGATAGTGATTGTGCGTATCAAAATCGAAGCGACTTGATGCATCTCCATATGTAAGCTCTTTGACAATCCCTATTTTTTTGAAGACTTTTAAATTATTATATATCGTTGCAACACTAATATTAGGAAAATCAGGTGATAAAGACTGATAAATCTCGTCAGCAGTTGGGTGTGTGTCAACCTTGATCAGAAACTTTAGAATTGCTTGTCGCTGTGGTGTGATACGAACACCTGCTTTTCTTAATGAAGCAATTGATTCTTCCAATTGATGCTCATGTTGTTGTTGTGTTTCCAAATCTGCTTGCATATTTCTCACCTTTCTTTCCAATTAATAATAATTATTACTTAACAATAATATAAGACTTTTTATAATCTAATGTCAATGGAAATACTAATATCCCTTACTTAAATCAACTTCATTCTCAATTAGAGGCTTCTTATTGAGAAAATGTGTGAGATTTTTCTTGAAGATATGGGTCGCTTTTATTTTATTGCTAGCCCCGTTTCCGGTTATATGACTCGTTAATACCACATTGTCTAGCGTATACAGTGGAGAATCTGGTTTGAGAGGCTCCTCTTCAAAAACATCAAGGTAAGCTGCCCGAATATATTTCTCTTTTAAAACATGTACCAAAGTTTCTGTACTTACAACAGATCCCCTACCTAAATTAATGAAAAGTGCACTTTCTTGCATCGCTTCAAAATCCGAGACTTTTAACAGATCCTGTGTATCTTTCGTTTCAGGTAGGACATTCACAATAATATCCGCTTGATTCAAAACTGCCTTTCTTTCATCGATAGCATACGTTTCATCAAAGTTTTCAACTGCATGTCCAGATGTATTGAGCCCAATTGTGCGCATACCAAATACTTTCGCAATTTGTGCTGCCCGTTGTGGAATCACACCTGTCCCGAAAAACATCATTGTCGTATTTTCTAACGTACCCCCTGTCCTTTTATGATTATATATTTTTTGCTGTTGTTCATCATATACTGCTTTTAACTGTTTGTAGTCATCTAATATAAAAGCAAATAACCATTCACTTAACTGTTGTGCATGTACACCCTTACCATTCGTCAGCAAAATATTACGTTCTCGTAACTTCTCCAAAGGTAAGCTGTTGACACCCGTTGCATACCATGCAATCCATTTAAGGTTGGGTGCTGCATCAATAAGTGCCGCATCGACTGCACCATGGTATGAAATCAAAACATCCATGTCTTTTTGTATTTCTGAAGGTAATTCACCTGGATATTTATAAAATTGGAATGTAACATCGGGAAATTGTTCTTGTAATGCTGACTCTTCCTCCCCTAAACGCATTAAGCTTACAACTAACATTTCTCTACCCCTCCAATATCTCTTTTAGCTGTGCGATCTGTTCTTTGACTTTAACTTTTTCAATAACTTCTAAAATAGTTCCTGCTTCATCTAATACAAAAGTCGTTCTCACGATCCCCATTGATTCTTTGCCAAACGATTTTTTCAATTGATAAACGCCGACTGCTTCTGATAATTCATATTCTTCATCGACTAACAAGTCAAAATTCAATTGATGTTTGTTAATGAAATTTTGATGTTTGCGTTGTGAATCTCCACTAATTCCATACACTTCTACATTCAAATCATTAAAATATGAAAGATTATCTCTAAAATCACAAGCTTCTGTTGTACATGTTGGTGTATTGTCTCTTGGATAGAAATACACAATTGCCTTCTTACCTTTCAATGTCTCTTTTGATAAAACTTCTCCATCTTGGTTCTTAAGTGTAAACTCTGGAAATGGCATACCTTTTTGTAACATAAACATCCCTCTCTCTTATTTTCATTACAATTATGATACGATAATAAGGAAAAAGATTAAATAGAAAGAGGTTGAAGTCAAGATGGAGTTTACAAAAAGCGAGCAATTACAACAACAATCTAACGAATATATTCTAGGTGGTGTCAACTCTCCTTCTAGATCCTATAAAGCAGTCGGAGGCGGTGCACCTGTCGTAATGAAGTCTGGTAAAGGTGCCTATTTGTATGATGTCGATGGAAACCAATATATCGATTATCTACAAGCATACGGCCCGATCATCACTGGTCATGCACACCCACATATTACAAAAGCAATTCAAGAACAAGCTGCTCTTGGCGTTTTATATGGTACGCCGACAGAACTAGAAATCGAATTCGCTAAAAAGTTACGTGAAGCGATCCCTTCTCTTGAAAAAATGCGTTTTGTTAATTCTGGTACAGAGGCCGTAATGACAACGATTCGTGTCGCTCGTGCCTATACAGGTCGCAATAAAATTATCAAATTTGCAGGCTGCTATCACGGTCATTCAGACTTAGTCCTTGTTGCTGCAGGAAGTGGCCCTTCTCAGTTAGGTTCTCCTGATTCTGCTGGTGTCCCACAAAGTGTTGCACAAGAAGTCATAACTGTTCCATTTAATAATATCGATGCTTTTAAAGAAGCGATGGATCACTGGGGTGAACAGGTCGCAGGTGTTCTCGTCGAACCGATTGTCGGTAACTTTGGTATGGTAGAGCCACAACCTGGCTTTTTAGAACAAGTGAATGACATTACACACGAACATGGTGGACTCGTTATTTATGATGAAGTCATTACAGCTTTCCGTTTCCATTACGGTGCAGCACAAGACTTATTAGGTGTTTACCCTGACTTAACTGCATTCGGTAAAATTGTTGGTGGTGCCTTGCCAATCGGTGGATACGGCGGCCGACAAGACATCATGGAACAAGTGGCGCCACTCGGACCGGCCTATCAAGCTGGAACAATGGCAGGTAACCCACTCTCAATGAAAGCAGGAATTGCCTTACTAGAAGTATTGGAACAAGACGGTGTCTATGAACATCTCGATCACTTAGGTGAAAAATTAGAAAAAGGCTTACAAGCATCAATTGACAAATATCAAGTTAAAGCAACAATTAACCGTGTTAAAGGTGCCTTAACAGTGTATTTCACCGATGAAAAAGTGACACACTATGAACAAGCAGATCAATCTGATGGTGAAGTTTTCGCGAAGTTTTTCAAATTAATGCTAAAACAAGGGATTAACTTAGCACCTTCAAAATACGAAGCTTGGTTCTTAACAACAGAGCATACGGAAGCAGATATCGATAAGACACTTGCTGCTGCGGATTACGCTTTCCAACAATTATAAAAATATTGTAATAGCGCATCTCATTGACTTGTTCTGCAACAAAATGATTGACAGTTGTTAAAATATGCTTATACCATATATAAAACACAATCTGCATATCGAATAACAAAGGGAATATGATTAAAGGAGCGCTATTATTTGAAATTAGGAGCAAGAATTTTAAAAACAGGTATTGCGATTATACTGGCAGTTGCAGTCGCTTCACTGTTACCAACCGAAGCAGGTATGGTGACTGTCGCAGGTATTGCAGCTGTTGTCGCAATGCAACCAAGTGTTTATCGAACCTTTAAAACCATTATTGATCAATTTCAAGGAAACATTATCGGGGCGTTATTAGCAGTGGTAATGGTTACTGTATTCGGTAACAATATGCTTATCATGGGAGCAACGGTTATTCTACTGATCGCCCTACTATACAAATTGAACATTGCACATGTTGCGACATTAGCAACCGTTACAGCATTGATTATTATGGGGCAACATGATGGTTCATTTTATGTTTCTGCATTTTATCGTTTTACTTTGGTAATGATTGGTGTCATTAGTTCTTTCATTGTCAACTTGACTTTCCTACCACCAAAGTTTGAAACAAAGATTTACTATAACTCCTTGCACATCACAACAGACATTTTTAAATGGTTCAAGCTTGTACTCAATGATGCCACAGAGTTTAATCATGTAAAAACTGACCTCGAAGTGTTAAGGCAACGTATTGTGAACTTAGAGCAGTTGTTAGAGTATTACAAAGAAGAGCGACCATTTACGAAAAAACAGCGCTATGCCCTTATTAGAAAAAAGATATTGTTCAAAGAAATGGTCCTTTCTACACGTGATGCCTATGATGTGTTGAAACGAATGAACCGTTATCAAAATGATATGACGCATTTAAGTGACACATTACGATTACAAATGAAGTTAGAAATTGATGAATTAACACAATTTCACGAGCAGATTTTAATCAGTATTACGAAAAAGGCGAAGTTCAACATGCCTGAAACGACAGAAAAAATCCCAAACCCTTTAAAGCGAGAACTCATGGATGCTTTTCAAGATGAAGTGACGCACAACCCGGATCAGCAGGACTATTCATATCGCAATATTATTCATGTGATTTCTGCTTTGGAAGAATATCGTTATAACTTAGAACATTTAAACCGCTTGAGTATTAGTTACTTTAAGTATCATGCAAATGATCCAGAAATTGATATTTTAGAAGAAGATTTCGATTTATAACACAAAAACCGTCCACCAAGTGCAGTGGACGGTTTTTCATTATAGATTTTGAATATTGTATAGTCGTTGATACGCGCCTTGTCGCTGCATCAAGTCTTCGTGTGAACCACTTTCGACAATTTGACCATTTTCAATGACAACTATGCGATCAGCATGTGTAATCGTTGAGAGTCGATGTGCCACAATCAATGTCGTACGATCGTGACTGAGTGTTTCAAGTGCATCTTGAATAATTGCTTCACTTTCAAGGTCTAATGCACTTGTTGCTTCATCCAATATGAGTATCGGTGGGTCGTTTAAGAATATACGTGCAATCGATAAGCGTTGTTTTTGACCACCTGATAACTTCACACCACGCTCACCGACTTCCGTATCATATCCGTTCGGTAACGTCATAATAAAATCATGTGCGTTTGCCATTTTAGCAGCAGCGACCACTTCTTCAAAAGTAGCATCAGGACGCCCAAGTAAGATGTTTTCTTTAACAGTATCGGAAAATAAAATGTTGTCTTGTTGTACCATGCCAATTTGTCGTCTCAAACTTCCTGTTTCGAAGTCTTGAATTGGATGACCATCAATCGTAATATCACCTGATGTCACATCATAAAAACGCGGAATCAAAGTGATCAATGTTGACTTGCCGCCCCCACTCATGCCGACAAATGCAACAGTTTCACCGTGTTGAATGTCTAGATTGATATTTTTAAGTACCTCACGTTCGTCTTCATTGTAACGAAAAGAGATATTATGAATACCAATATCACCACGTTCTATTTTGTAAGGTTGTGCATTCGGTAGATTTTTAATGTCATATGGTTCATCGAATAATTGGAATACACGGTCCATCGATGCAAAACTTTGTGTCAACGTTGTAAAAGAAGAAACAAGTCGACGTAATGGCCCGTACAATTGTTCAAGATAACTTACGAATGCCGCCAATGTTCCGACTGTAACATCTCCTGAAATGGCAAGGTATGCACCGTAACCGATCACAATCAGTGGTCCAATGTCAGTAACTGTATTAATTGCTGAGAATGAATACGCATTCCAACGTGTGTGACGAAAGGCTTTATTTAAGAAATTGGTATTTCGTTTATCAAAATTTTTCGCTTCATTGTCTTCAATTGCAAAGCTTTTAATAACGGCCATACCGTTGACACGTTCATGTAAAAAGCCTTGTGTTTCGGCTAATTTTTGAGAACGTTGACGTGTTAATTCTCGCAAACGACCGAAGAAGAAATACACGGTTAATATATAAAATGGGAGGACGACAATTGCTGCAAATGTTAGTTTTACATCTAAGAAAAACATGACTGATAAAGCGATGATAATCGTAATACAGTCAAGCCAGATATTCATAAGTCCTGTCAATATGAAATCTTTCGTCTGTTCCACATCATTGATCACACGGGAAATGACTTCTCCCGCTTTATTGTTGGCATAAAAACGAGAGCTGAGCGCCTGTAAGTGATCATAAAGTTTTTTTCGTATATCATATAATATTTTGTTACTTGTCCATTGCGCCATGTACTGACGTAAAAACTCAATGGGCGGTCGTACAATGACAAAAATAAATGCCGCAATACCCATTGCGATCATCAATTGTGTATATTTGTCAGAAATACTTAACGCCCCATTATTAATCACATCATCAATCACGTACTTAATCAATAATGGAATCAACAATGGGATGCCAAATTTGAGTATACCTACAATAATGGTACCGAAGATGAGCCATTTGTAAGGCTTTACAAACTCAAGATAGCGTCTAATCATGGTGTTCCCTCCATATTCAATTTTTATTAGGTTCGTCATAAAATAGTGCATTAAATCATATCGTTATCTTATGATTGTTCGTTGGTTTCTAAAATTTCACAAGCGTATATTAGAATGAAAAAGACACAAATCGATGGGGGTAAGAAAGCACGTATCTATTGAGATACATCATCGCCCCTTACGCCCCATTCATTTATCTTTTATTTATTTTTTGAAATCGATTGCGCCATACTTTGATAAAATCTGGTGCAAATGGCCCCTTCTTATGCTCAATCCACTGTTGCAGAATATCAACGTTCGCACGTAAAATAGTATCAATTTCTTTGGAGTAGTTCATTTGTTTCATATGTTGCTCATATTCATCTTCATCAAGCAAATGATACTTACCATTCGGATACACTTTTATATCTAAATCATAATCAATATATTTCAACCCTTCTTCATCACAGACAAAGGGGGACGAAAGATTACAGTAATAGTAAATACCATCTTCACGAAACATACAAATAACGTTGAACCAGTACTCTGAGTGGAAGTATACAATGGCTGGTTCACGTGTCACCCAAGTACGACCGTCACTTTCCGTAACAAGTGTGTGATCATTACCACCAATCACTACATCTTCCGTTCCTTTAAGGATTGTTGTTTCGGACCATACACGATGAATACTGCCATCATGCTTGTAGGATTGGATTTTAATTGCTGTCCCCTCTTTGGGGATCCTTGCTTTTACCACTTGTTACACCACCTTTTTATCATGTTATTACGACTTCATAAATGCTACATTATTATAGCATATAACTTTCCATGACTTAATTAATCCGCTTGCTGTATCGCATTGAATATTTTAGTCATTGGAACAGGAAATGTGTATCGTTTCTTCTCGACACTCGGTATCCAACGACGAAATGGATTACCTCCCATATGATGAGAGGTTATCGTTGCTCGATATACTTCAATATCCCAAGTTTTATGTGTAAATTGATGTTTTAATCGCAAAGTGGGTTGTTCATCTATTGAAATTGTATCGGCAAATTCTTTTTCAATATCAGTATGTGCAATATCAACTGGATAGAGTGGAAATTGCCACATTCCTCGAAGTAAGCTTTCATCACGTTGCTCAACAAGTATATTTCCATCTGCATCTTCAATGTAGATGACTTGATATTTATGCAATGTTTTCTTTTGTTTTTTCGTTTTAATCGGACGCTCTAAAACTGTCCCTTTTTCAAATGCTTCACAATGTTCTTGTACAGGACAAAATAAACACATTGGTGATGTCGGCGTACAGATCAAAGCGCCAAGTTCCATCATCGCTTGGTTAAACGTCCCAGATTTTGTTTGAACATATGGATTTAAGGCTTGTTCATATATTTTTCGTGTTTTTTGTAGTGCTGTATCATGTGTATCATCGTTCAAACGCGACCATACACGGAAAACATTGCCGTCAACTGTTGCCAATGCTAAATCAAACGCAATGCTCATCACCGCAGCCTGAGTATATGGTCCAACACCTTTCAACGCAAGAAATGCATCAGGCTCGTCTGGCACGACACCATGGTGTTTTTCAACTACTTCTTTCGCTGCTGCATGAAAATTGCGCGCACGACTATAATAACCAAGGCCTTCCCAGCGCTTTAATACATCATCTTCATCTGCACTCGCTAGTGACTCAATTGTTGGAAAGTCTGAAATAAATCTTTCATAATAACTTCTCACTGTATCCACTTGCGTCTGTTGTAGCATCACTTCACTGACCCAAATGTAGTAAGGATTTTTCGTTTCACGCCAAGGCATTTGGCGTTGATGTTGATCAAACCAAGTAATCAATGTTTCTTTAAATGATGGTTCTGAATACATAAATTGCTCCTTTGTACACCTTAAATAGTTTAGTTCCTATAAAATTTCCCTTATAATTAAATTAAGAATGATTGAAATGAGTGAGATAAATGGACACAGCAACACATATAGCAATTGGTGTAGGTTTAACAGCACTTGCAACGACTGACCCAACACTTAGTGAACACTTTGCTGCATCTGCTACCGTCATTATCACAGGATCTTTAATTCCTGATATAGATACTGTACTAAAATTAAAAAATAACGCAACCTATATTACCCATCATAGAGGAATTACCCATTCGATTCCGTTCACGCTCTTGTGGCCCTTATTAATAACTTTTATCACCTATATATTTGTATCAGGTGTACCACCACTACAAATTTGGATGTGGGCACAACTCTCTGTGGCACTTCATGTTTTCGTTGATATTTTCAACTCATATGGTACACAAGCTTTGCGTCCCTTCTCTAATAAATGGATACAGTTGAGTGTCATCAATACATTTGACCCGATTATATTCATTATTCTATTAACAGCGATTGTGTTATGGTCATTAGGTGGACAAGCATATCTCGTATTTGGTTCCGTTGTAATGATCCTGATTGCGTACTATATTTTACGTTTTGTCATGCGCAACTGGCTCAAAAAACAAGCATTGAATCAAGTACAACATCTCGGTCGCCCTACAAAAGTATTTGTTGCGCCTACGATTCGTTTTATGCAGTGGCGCATTGCCATCCAAACAGAAACATATGACTACGTTGGAAGAAGTTATGGCCGAAACATTGTTTTTAGTGACAAAGTAAAACGCCAACCGCTTCCAGACATCGACATGATGGAACCTGTTCGAACCGATCCAAATGTCCGTGCATTTTTAAATTTCTCGTCAATCTATCGTTGGCACATTGAATATATCGATGATGAAACGATTGAATTGCGACTGATTGATTTGCGCTATTTAAAAAATGGCCACTATCAGTTTGTAGCTATCGTACATTTAGATAAAGATTTACATGTTCTACATTCATTTACAGGGTGGGTCTTCAGTGAAGATAAGTTAATGAAAAAGCTATATGCCCACTAATCATAACGAACAGAAAACCCGATGGACTCCAATACAGATTGAAGTTCATCGGGTTTTTGTATGCTAATCGATTGTTTCTTCTTCCTCAACATTTGAATGACTATGTGAATGTTCGTTCGGTTTTAGTTGTGTCACATAATCTCTCAGTGCAAAGCTAAACACAATCATTAATCCCATAAAACAGCAAAAGTATAAGTGATAACCTAAGTGATTCACTGCATCATGTCCGACGATAACGGATTGTTGCATGCCATTTACTAAGTAGTATAAAGGATTCAGCATTAATAGGTGTTCCATCACACCTGTTACTTTATCTGGGAGATAGAATATTGGCAACAACAATAATAGTACAACAGAAATAATGATGTACAATTGATTTAACTTAGGATATAGCATATAGATGATACCTAATAAAAATGACAATGTAATCATAAAAAAGAGACTCATCAAACTATAAAAGAAGACGCCAAACCATGTTGTATCTGTATTGATAGATTTTGTAATAATCATAACAACCATTAATAGAAAAAGTGTCAGACCATACAGCAACCCAGATAGTGCAACATGTAAAAATGGGTTACTGTTAAAGTGTCTTGTCACATAATAATCTCTTGGAAATAATCGATAGTTATTATATATAGCAATCCAAATTACAGCAAACGTAATCAGACCAGTCAGTCGATAATTGATAGAAGCTTGTGTAATATCAATTGTCCCTAATATTTTGAAGGCTAGCACTGTGACGAACATAACTAAACTACTGACTAAAAACGTTAAAACAACCCATCTTTTATGCATCATGACACGATACAATGCATAGCGGAAATATCGAGGAATCTCATGAAAAAATTGAATGAAACGCTCTAACATCTGTGCTCACCTACAATTCTATAAAAATCCATTGATGTGTTTTAAAATCGGCAATAAAATATCCCGCTTCTGTTTTGGCCGTCCATGTCTCTTCATCAATATGATATTTTTCTTTTAATTCTTGTTCTTTCACAATTGGAAAACGATACCCTATTAACTTATTTTGATCATTGAACAACATCGCAATCGGTTGTTGTAAGATTGGTTCAACATAGCGATTTTTCTTTTCTGGTACTAACTGTTCATTGACTTCACCATGTGATTTGTGCAGCTCTCCATTAAAATAATCAACATAATTGATATAGTTATCTTTCATAAAAGGCGCTAACGCATCTCTTTCAATTGGATTGTACAGGGCTGCCGGATTAAAATAATGAACATTCTCTTTAGCAATACGATAGTTTTTATCATTGTGTGTCACACGGTACGATCTTTTACTCTCTCCTGTAATTGTAACTATTGCATGTTGTGGTACTTTGACATCTGCCCCTTTTTGATGAAGTGCTGTCATTGTTGTTTGATCCGCATTCACAATGCCATATGCAAGTTTTTCAGTATATTGATGTTTCGGCTGATCTGTCAACGTATTATGGGATATATATTGTGTTGCATCTAACTTTCCTAAATTATTGAATATCAACAAACTCGACACGAACATCCCAGCAATAAAAATAGCTGTCCATGTCCATATACGTGCTAAAAAGACAGGTGGTGTCGCATGATGATATCGCTCAATTCGTTTAAAGTTATACGTGACTTCTGGCATCTTTGAACGATTGCGTTTCCAATCCTCATCAAAATGATTTAACGCTTCTTGTGATGTTATGCTTAATCTATCTTGCATATGTTGTTCAAAGGCAGGTATAACTTGTTTAACATATCCTTCTTTGCGCAATTGCCCGTGCGATATCCACACGATATAGTTGCTGACCGCCTTAATTTTGTCCACATCGTTGTCTATCGCAACCCAAGTCAAACCTTCTTCAACATATTCCCGAACCATCTCTTTCGCTTTTTCAAAAAAACCTTGATCCAAATACGATAATATGTGACTTAAAATCACAACTTCAGCATTCGAGGAACGCGCAAGACTAAACATCAGTTGCGCATATTGCTCATCCGTCAAATCATGTATCCAATCGTTTTTCTGAGCATCTAGATGGGCATACTTTAATACTTGAATTGCTTTATGTTCAGGTACCTCGAATTCATAGAGTTGAATCACATCATTGATATAATCAATGACACGCACATGCTCTGCGAGTTTTTGATTCATATTTGCATAGAATAACGAAGCTTTACGAACAATACGTCCTTTGTCAGGTAAGACTGTTCCCGCTAGAATCTCACCCACTAATGATTTGGAAGACGCTTCTTCACCGATGATCCCGAGCGCCTCACCTTGATAAATATGTAACGTGATATTATTTAATTCAATATCTTCAGGTTGATAACTAAAGGGCTTTAGCACATTTTGTTTTTTTTGATTACGATAATAGTGCGTCACATTGATCATCTTCAACACAATTGCATTGCTCATCCGTGTAAACCCCTTCTACAATTTTAGTAATGACAATGGGAGACCTTCTTCAAATCTTGTACGATTCAAACGGTATCCCCATGCAAATACACCTTTAAGACGTTCTACTTTAAAATGGTCATCCGATCCATCTAAAAGTGCATATATTTTGCCTAATTCAACGTCTTCTGGGTCAACTAAATAACTTTCAGCAATGACCACTTTATTTTGATAGACATCATATTCATTCATAATACCATTCATTTCAGCTTTACGCATTTTTTCCTTGTAGGTTTGTATTTCGTGAAATATTTCTTGTCGATTCATGTCACTTAGACGTTTATGATTCATCTTCAATCCCACTCTCTCTTATTTTTCGTTGGACATCCTCATACGCATATCCTTTTCTTACGAGTGCTTCCATTGTTTTCATTGTTAATGTATATCCATTATAACGTTTCTGATATTTATTATAAATTTTCTCTAGATCACGTTGCAATAAGTTATCGATGATTTCTGGATCTTGTTGAAAATCTAACGCCTCAATGACGGAATGAATCGTATCCATCTGATATCCTTTTTGCATCAATGACTGTTGCACTTGCTGTCTGATTTTTGCCACAGGACCTTTTTTTTGGCGAACTATTTTTTGTGCAACACGACAAATTTGTTCAAATGACTGCTCTTCCTTGTATTGCTCAACACCTGCTTCCAATAACGACCCTTCAATTCCCGCTTTGTATAACTTTTGTCGAAACACTTCAGGTCCCTTATCAGTCGTTCGCAACATCGTGTTCTTTAAACTTTCAACATAATCTTCGTGATCAATTAAGCGGAGTCGTTCACAATAGGCAATCGCATTGGCAATCACTGATTCTGAATAATCTTTTCTCTCTAGGTGCGTACTTATTTCATGTCGTGTACGCTTGCGATGAGATAAATAATTAATCGCATCATTATTTGCTTGTTGTTGATGTTCTCTCTCAAGAATACGCTTCAATTGTGCATCGTCGACGATATCTCCCTTTTTCAAATTAAAATCAACAAGTGTATCGATTGAGATACCTGCCTTAAATTCACCATCAATATAAAGGTTGAAACGCTCATGATGTTTTTTTTGAACTTCAATTTTTGAAATTGTCGCCATCCTATCACCTCTCTCCATATACTCGGTCTAATTATTTCATTATAGTTAATTATTCGATTTGACACATGCAAAACACATATAATGTACGGATTTATAACCAAAAAGAAATCCCACATATCCAATTATAAATCATGGTGTTCTGTGGGATAAAGTTCAAAAGAGACTTTACGAAATATGTTATGAGGCACCTAATTGTTGCAGTGCTTCCGTATATTGTGTTTCTGTGATATAACCTTGCTGTTTCATCTTTTCCAATGTTGACTTTGTGCGATTGACAAATGATGGTGACATATCATTGACACGGTATACTGATGGTGCATTGACCTTACTCGCCAGGATTGCACTTTGTAAAACGGTAATTTGTGGGAGATTCGTATTATTGACATTTGTCGTCGTGCCAAAATAATAATTGGCAGCCGATTCAATCGTATAGCTATTATCACCAAAGAAGATGTTATTCAAATAATAGCTCAAGATTTCATCTTTTTCATATTCATCTTCTACACGCCATGCGACAAACATTTCCTTTAGCTTTCTTGTCATCGTCTGTTGATTATCGTAATAATAATTTTTAACTAATTGCTGGGTTATTGTACTTCCCCCTTGCAGTTGATCCGGATCTTTAATCGATGAAAAAATCGCTCGGATACTCCCTTTAAAATCGACACCATGATGTTTATAAAAGCGTCTATCTTCCACCGCAACAAAAGCGCCTTTTGTATAGCTCGGCATTGCTTCAGCATCTACATACGTCGCTTTTTGTTCAATTTGAGACAAGTCCGACACATCTGCTCTTTGTGATAGGAAGAACATGACTCCAATAAATAAAAGCGCAATGACTATTAATGTAAGAAGCAAAGTACGAAAAATTCGTCTCGGTCTTTTTTTACTTGGTGGTGTTCCAACTGGGCGATAATACGTATTGTAGTGCGGCTCATTTTTAGCATATGGCTGTTGGCTTCGTGCTATTCGGTCAGATCTTTTCATGCATGTTGACCTACTTTCTCTAGTCTTATTATTCAAAGTGTATCAAGACTTTATCATTTAATCTATACTATACGATTAAAATCAGTCTCCAGCATGAGAATAAACGTATCAATCACCTTGAATATGATTGACAGAATGTCTTAATTTCTTAAAAAGTGGGTATATAATGAGTAGTCTTATTTTAAGAAAGGAAGTATGTTGTATGTCAAAAGTAAAAGCGAATATGGGATTAATTCGTGCATTAGAAGCTTGGGATATTGATCACGTATACGGTATTCCGGGTGACTCCATCGATGCGGTCGTAGATGGGTTAAAAGCGGCGGAGTCTCGCATTAAATTTGTTCATGTACGCCATGAAGAAGTTGCAAGTCTTTCTGCAGCTGCTTATACAAAATTAACCGGAAAAATTGGTGTTGCTTTAAGTATTGGTGGACCCGGTGCGATTCATCTCTTGAACGGGATGTATGATGCAAAAATGGATAACGTCCCTCAGCTAATTCTTGCTGGACAAGCGGATAGCGACCAACTCGGTACAAAAGCATTCCAAGAGGTGAACTTAACACACTTATTCGAAGATGTTGCTGTGTACAATTATCAACTGAACGATAGCGATGCCCCTCGCATATTCGACATTGTTGATGAGGCAATTCGCACAGCTTATGAAAAAAATGGTGTCGCCGTCTTAACATTGCCTAACAACATTTTAAATACAAAAATTAATGCTGATTTCCCTGACAGTGTAGATCAGTCATTGCCAACTGTACAAATGGCATCAGCACATCAAATTGAAAATGCCGCTACACTGCTTAAAAACAGCAAAAAACCTGTTGCACTCGTAGGGCTTGGTGCCAAACATGCGAAAGATGAAGTTCGTACATTGATTGAGAAATTGAAAATCCCAACGATGGTGACGCTTCCTGCAAAAACAGTTGTAAGTGATGCTCACCCATACAATTTGGGGAATATCGGCAAGATTGGAACAAAGCCATCCTATCAAGCAATGCAAAGTGCTGACTTGCTAATCTTAATTGGTACGAACTATCCGTACGTAAATTATTTGCCTAAAAAAGATATTAAAGCCATTCAAATTGATATCAATCCTGACGCTATTGGCCATCGATTCAATATTGATGCACCAATTGTCGGTGATACAAAAACAGCCTTACAGTTACTCATTGATGCTGTCGAAACAGTCGAAAAACGACCATTCTTGAATGAAATGTTAGATCATAAACAAACTTGGGATCAATGGATGCAAGAAGATGCCCAAAATACATCTGAACCGATTCGTCCAGAGCGACTTATGGATGCAATCAACAAGGTCATTACACCTGACAGCGTGATTGCCACAGATGTCGGAACTTCAACTGTTTGGTCTACACGTTACTTGAAATTATCAACAAGCAATCACTTTATTACATCAAGCTGGCTTGGTACGATGGGCTGTGCCCTACCAACTGCCATCGCATCACGCATCGCTTTTCCTGAACGTCAAGTCATTGCGATTACTGGTGATGGTGCATTTGAAATGGTGATGCAAGACTTTGCGACTGCCGTGCAATACCATCTTCCAATGGTGATTTTCGTCTTGAACAATCAAGAACTATCATTCATTAAATATGAGCAACAAGCTGCAGGAGAACTGGAATATGGTATTTCATTCAGTGATATGGATTTTGCGAAGTTTGCTGAATTATGCGGTGGTATCGGTTATACGTTGAAAGATCCAGAAGACATCGACGCTATTGTGCAAACAGCAGTACAACAACATAAACCAGTTGTTGTCAATGTATATGTAGACCCAAATGCTGCTCCTCTTCCAGGTAAAATTTTACCAGAAGAAGCGAAGAACTATGCAAAATGGGCATATCGAAGCTTAACAGAAGATGGCAAAGTTGTGATTGATGAGATGCCACCTATGTCAACAGCTGCTAAACGCTTTTTATAACTTTAAAAACGATTTGAAAATAAAAAATAATGTCTCATATCATATATGAAGATATGCTCTTATAAATTTGCACCTAAAAAACCGCAATGCCTAAAAAGACATTGCGGTTTTTCGCTTATTCAAATTATTATTTTAGTTGATTTTGAATTTCACGGTTAAAGTCACCTAAGTCATCAGGTGTACGGCTTGTTACGATGTTGCGATCTACAACAACAGATTGATCCACAACTGTTGCACCTGCATTTTGTAAGTCTTTACGAACATTAAGTACTGCTGTTACTGTTCTATTAGTCAGTGCGTCTGTATCTATAAGGATTTGTGGTCCGTGACAAATAGCAAACACAGGTAAGTCAGCTGTCATAAAGTGTGCAGCGAATTTACCATATCGCCCTTCTTCATCTCCACGTAAATGGTCAGGTGAAAAGCCACCAGGTAATAGTAATGCATCATAATCTTCTGGTTTTGCATCTGCAATACTTACATCAGCGACTGCTTTCTCGCCATGCTTACCATTAATCGTTGCACCCTCTGTATCACCGATAATTACGACTTTATGTCCCGCTGCTTCAATCGCTTCCGCTGGACTCGTTAATTCGATATCTTCAAATTCATCTGCTAATAATACTGCAACTTGTTTCGTCATAAATACTCACCTTTCTTCATTTCTTGATGTTTTACATTTAACCGATAATCATCTCAATTAAACATAATTAAAGAAATTTTTTAATTAATGACGTAATTGATTTACTTTTTCTTCAAGTTGATCTAACAACGCAATCCATTCATCAATATCTGCCACTTCAACTTCATCTGGGTTAACATGTGACATCTCCTCAATAAATTGTGATAAACGTTCCTTCACTTGATTAATTGTTTGTGGTTCTTTCATACGAATGTCTTCTCCTTTAATGTAATTGAACTTAGTTTCATAGGTTCAGGCATATGATACTAATCCTATGTGTAATGACTCGAATCTTTTATGATTCTATTTTATCAAGAATAACTACAATTATTTTTTACTTCTTAATTTTATCATATCAAATAGATCATGATTTTAAAAATAAAGATTGATTTGACAAAAAGGCGAAAGAATTGGAAAATGAAATGTCGTGAGCATAAATACATTAACAATTATAAAACTTTAGCGTTATCAGTTTGATACCGTCTAAGAAAGAAGGAATCTGACAAATGGCTTTAGAAGGCAGCTTAAAGAATAAAATAACGATCAACAATGATCCATGGGAACCTTATCGTGATATAGAACAACATGGACAACTGACATTAAGTAACGTTGAATTCACAACGACCAACTTATGTAATATGCGTTGTAGCCACTGTGCAGTAGGATATACACTTCAAACCCGTGATCCTGACCCACTCCCAATGTCTCTTATTCTAAAAAGGCTCGATGAAATTCCAACACTTCGTACCATTTCAATTACCGGTGGAGAGCCAATGTTTTCTAAAAAATCAATTCGTGATGTCGTTAAACCATTGCTGCAATATGCGAAACGCCGTGGTATTTATGTTCAAATGAACTCAAACTTAACATTACCACTCGATCGCTACTTAGATATTGCAGAGTACATCGATGTTATGCATATCTCTCACAACTGGGGAACAATCGAGACATTCACTGAAGTCGGCTTCGGTGCGATGGAAAAGAAACCGCCATTACAAGCACGTACACGCTTATTTGAACAAATGCTAAGCAATGCACAAACATTGAGTGAACAAGGTATGTTTGTCTCAGCAGAAACAATGTTGAACAAACAAACTGCCCCATATCTTGAAAAAATTCATAAAGAAGTTGTTCAGACTATGAAATGTCAGCGTCATGAAATTCATCCGATGTATCCAGCAGATTTCGCCAGTCAGCTCGAAGTCTTATCATTGACTGAAATGAAAAATGCCATTCATCAGTTACTCGATTTTCGTGATCCTAACGTATGGATGCTTTTTGGTACACTACCTATCTTCCCATGTCTAGATAGTGAAGAAGATACAGTGCTACGTCAAAGACTTCAACAAGCACCTAATGTCTCAATGCGCAACGATCCAGATGGACGTAGTCGTTTAAATGTCAATGTGTTCACCGGAAACGTCATTGTAACAGACTTTGGTGACGAAACGGGCACACTGGCAAATATCCAAACTGACACACTCACGTCTGTATTTGACAAGTGGCTTGCATCATCGTTATCAAACAGCATCAATTGTCACTGTCCACACGTAAGCTGTTTAGGTCCAAATGTATTAGTCAAAAATATGTATTATCCTAATGAAGACTTTAAAGCGTTAGAAAAACAGATGCATCAGCAATACCTTCAAAACAGATAAAATTAAGGCACGGATTTCGTTGAATAAAATCCGTGCCTTTGTTCATATTTAAATTACTGATTTTGGTCAATTTCAGATAAAAATTGTATTGTCTTTTTACTTTCTTCACGACGCTCTTTACGACGCTTTACACGTGCTTCCCCTGTTTCATGGAACCAACGTTCAATATCTGTTTCAGGATAGACTTCAGCGACTGGCGTAGGTTTACCTGATTCATCGAGAGCAACAAAAGTTAAAAAGCTTAATGCTGCTAACTGATGTTTGCCTTTGTAAATATCATCAATCATAATTTGAACGCATACTTCCATTGAAGACTTACCTGAATACGTCACCATTGCGATATAGGTTACAATATCCCCGTTTTTAATCGGTAAGAGAAAGTCGACTGAATCTGTCGATGCTGTTACAACTGTATTATTTGCATGTTTCATCGCACATATTGCAGCAATTTCATCAATGTTCGCCATCAATGTCCCGCCAAACAATGTGCCTAGATGATTCGTATCTTGAGGGAAAACTTGACGTGATTTATACGTTTTAGATTCTCTCATCGATTTTTTATTGACTGTCATCTTTCCACCTCAATTATTTTAAGTTAACCCAGTTACCATTTTCAAACACAGGTTCTTCCTGACCATCAGCTTTGACACCGTAGACGTTCAAATCTGCACTACCAATCATAAAGTCAACGTGTGTTAATGAGTCGTTTAGACCATGCTTTGCCAACGTCTCGTCATCCATTTCAGTACCGCCTTTGATATTAAAGGCATACGCAGAACCAAGCGCAATATGACAAGAAGCATTTTCATCAAACAATGTGTTATAGAATATTGTATTGCGGTTAGAAATAGGTGAATCATCAGGGACAAGTGCCACTTCGCCAAGTCGACGTGCGCCTTCATCCGTTTCTAATAAAGAACGCAGTACTTCTGCTCCCTGTTCCGCTTCAAAGTCAACAACTCGACCTTGTTCAAAAGTCAGCTTGAATCCATCGATTATCGTACCATTATAGCTTAATGGCAATGTGTTAGATACATATCCATCGACACGTTCACAATGTGGTGCTGTAAACACTTCTTCTGTTGGGATATTTGCAACGAATGCTTGCCCATCTGGTGTATAGCTCGTCGGTTCTTCCCAAATATGATGATCAGGAAGTCCGATACGTAGGTCTGTCCCTTTCGATATGAAATGCAATGCTGTATATGCTTTGTCATTCAACCAAGCTGCACGTTCTTTCAGTTGTTCAGTGTGAACGCGCCAATTCTCGACTGGGTCATGACCATCTACACGGACAATCGCAAGAATATCATCTAAAAATGTATCAAACGCTTCTTGATCATCTAATTGTGGATACACTCTTTTTGCCCAATCGACAGATGGATATGCTGCAACAAGCCATGGAAATGCATTTTTTTGTGATTGAACCATATAGGGTTTGAATGCTTGTCCATAGCGTAACTGCGTTGCTTTTAACTTTTCAGCATCAATACCATTCATCAAATCTGGGTCTTCTGTTAATAACGCAAGATTGCTTGCACCACGGTTCGCATAATCCATTCGCTCTTCAACATCAAAACTTTTTACTTCTTGTTCAAAGAAATCTAGCGGTTCGTATTGATACGCATAGCGCTTCAATATAGGATCTGTGTATTTGACATGTACATCAGATGCACCCGCTTCATATGCTTCTTTCACAATACGTCTTGTAAAGTCAACTGCATCAACGGTTGTTCGAATATACACTGGTTGTCCCTGTTGTACATTCATGCCGACACGTACGAGTAATTGGGCATATTGTTGTAACTTTTCTTCTCTCGTCATAGATTTGCCTCCTCTTATGATTGACGTAGTTCCCCTAATGCTTCAGTAATACCAGTCATTTCTTGGGGTGTGAATGTATCTTTCGACATCACATACGTATAAATATCTTCTATGTCTTCACGATGTGAGTCAGAATAATAATCCGGATCAATCAAGCCGGGATTTACTAATTTTAAACGGTCTCGAATCGCTAAAATCATTGTTGCAATATCTTTTTCCATCTCTAATCACCCTTTCATTCCAATATTTTAACATACTTCAATCAAAAGTCTCTTATTCTGTTAAATGAAACAAAAAAATACTGTTAATAACACCTAAGATAACGTTTTATTCACTGATTAAGCAGCAGATTGCATGGAGAAAATCATATTTTGAAAAATTTTTACTAGATTTACTTTAGAATTGTTTTGAAACACGATAAAATGGGCATATAAATGTAAATATGGAGGATTTGAAGTATGACAACAGTTGCATTTGTATGTCTTGGTAATATTTGCCGTTCTCCGATGGCTGAAGCAATTATGCGCCAACGTCTCAAAGATCGCAATATTACAGGTATCGAAGTCACTTCAAGAGGGACAGGCGATTGGAATTTAGGTCAAACGCCTCACCGTGGGACTCAAAAAATTCTCAATACCCATAAAATTCCTTTTGATGGGATTGTGAGCGAACTTTTCACAGAGCAAGATGACTTTGACTATATTATTGCAATGGATCAAAGCAATGTGGATAATATAAAGCGTATCAACCCTAATCTTACAGGAAAACTTTTTAAGTTATTAGAGTTTAGTTCACTATCTGACACTGATGTGCCAGATCCATACTACACAGGTAACTTTGAAGGTGTTTATGACATGATACAATCATCATGTGATCAATTAATCGACTATATCGTAAATAATGAAGGGAGCAATTCATAATGAAAAACAAATTTGTACCAGGTATTTTAATCGGCGCAACAATCGGAGGTGCCATTGCACTGATCGATAAAAACACACGTCACTCAGTTAAAACTTCTATTCATAACATTAAAACTGGACAACGTTCAAACAAACCATCAAAAGTCACTGCACTTGTTGACGAAGTGATGTACTGGAAGGATACGCTCGAAGAAATTCGTCGTAACAATCCTGAATTAGAACGTTCACTAATCGATGCTAAAGACACATTAGTTGCGCGTAAAAATAACAAACAAATTGGTCATCATTAACCTTATTAATCGAGATTGAGACACTTTTTTTCAAAGTATTAATGCATCATGTCTCGATCTCTTAAATAGCTGTTCAATATGAGAGTGAGATGTGGCAGTTCGGATAGAAATCTCATTTGCAAATAGATTTCAATCATTCTCCCCTATCTCACTCTTTTGATATGTCTATGAATGTTATAACAATCTAAAGATAAGGAGTACTATTATGTCAGAAAAACACGAATCATCTGAAGGTATTGTAGATAAGATTAAACATAAAATCGACAGTCATAAAGATGATGATACCGGCAACAACCCAGATCGTAAAGGCGATGGTTCAGGTGAGATTGAACCCGATCATCACTTTGTCAAACCGCAGCTTTTCCAATCTAAAGAAGCACCAAAAGACAATGAAACATTCTTCGTTTCACGTATTAACAAGCCTGTCAAATATTCGGACAGACCGAGTTTTATTAAATATTTGATATATCGTATTGGTAAAGATGATGCGTCTGGATTAGCAGCACAACTTGCATATTATTTTATGCTATCGCTATTCCCAATGCTTATTTTCATCTTATCGCTCGTCCCACTGTTCAATATTGACCGCAAAACAATTGTGAATCAAATCTCTGAAAGTGCACCTGCAGATGCTGCTTCTATCGTGACATCAATCATCGATGACATTATGGGTAATGCAAGTGGTAGCATTTTATCAATCGGTTTGATTTTAGCACTATGGACTGCTTCAAACGGTATGACAGCATTGATGAATTCATTCAACGTAGCCTATGACGTTGAAGATAGTCGAAATTTCTTCGTGTCGAAAGCGCTAGCTGTTACTTTTACGCTAATCTTAGGAATCACTTTACCTATTACAATGGTGCTTTTCACATTCGGTGAACAAATTGGCAATCTCTTGTTCGGGCCGCTTGGACTCGACGATCAAGTTCGATGGATATTTAGCTTATTGCGTACAGCGTTGCCTGTCATTGCAATCTTTATTACATTCACAGTGCTCTATACAGCAGCACCTAACGTAAAAATCAAATTAAAATCCGTACTACCTGGTGCTCTTTTCTCAACAGTTGTTTGGATTATAGGGACACTCGCATTCGGTTATTATGTGTCTAACTTCGGTAACTATTCAAAAACATATGGTAGTATCGGAGGCGTTATCGTATTGATGTTATGGCTCTATATCACAGGCTTTATTTTAATTATCGGTGCCGAAATCAATGCAATTATTCATCAACGCAAAGTTGTAAAAGGAAAAACACCTGAAGAACAAACATATGATGAGTTAGAAGCAGAACACGAACAAAACCTAGCAAAATCATATAACAATTATGATGCACAAGCAGAATCAACAGATGAACAACACAATGATGATGAACAGGTGCCATCATCACAAAACGATGCAATACTGCAAACTGACTACCAAGCACCCGAAAAAGCTGAACGTGAGAACGATGGTTACTCACGTGACATTAAAACAAAATAAGATTTAACACATCTTCATTGATATCTTATTTGCCCATTTTCAATAAGTGTATGTAACTGTGACTTGGAATGCGGCATTGAAACATCATATTATTTGATATGCACTACTTCTATCACAGTAACATACCTGTATTTAGGAGGAAATCACCATGACATTACTTGCAGATATTTTAACCTACAATCAAACTTTCGTTGCAAATAAAGAATATGAAGCTTATAAGGCGACGAAAGTACCGGCCAAAAAAGCTGTTCTCGTTACATGTATGGATACGCGCTTGCAAGACTTATCAACGAAAGCGCTTGGATTTAACAATGGGGATTTGAAGGTCGTCAAAAATGCTGGCGCCATGATTACACATCCCTATGGTTCAACGATGAGAAGTATCCTTGTCGGTATTTATGCTTTAGGCGCGGAAGAAATTATTATTATGGGACATAAAGATTGTGGGATGGGGAGTCTGAATGTAGATGAAGTGATGACCACAATGCAGGAAAGAGGGATAAAACCTGAAATCTTTGAATGGCTGCAATACTCAGGCATTGAGGTTACTGATTTCTTAAAGGGTTTTGATGATGTATACGAAAATGTTCAAAAAAGTATCGAGATGATCTATAATCATCCACTGTTCGATAACAAAGTACCGGTTCACGGCCTTGTAATCGAACCACATACTGGAGAACTCGAACTAATACATGATGGTTACAAAGCATTATCTTAACAACCAAGAAGCGCATATGAAACCTTCGCAAGGTTTCATATGCGCTTTCTATTATTATTCGATGAGTCCATGTTGGAAGGCATAGATGACAGCTTGTGTTCGATCTTGCACTTCTAGTTTACTCAATATATTGCTCACATGTGTTTTAACGGTTTTAATTGTAATATGTGATGCACTCGCAATCTCTTGGTTAGAATACCCTTTTGCAATCAGCAATAAAATCTCCATCTCTCGTTCTGTTAACATTTCATAAAGCTCGGCACGTTGCTTCATTCGATTGCGCATCTTTACTAATACTTCCGCTTCGAATACCGACTCACCAAGACTCGTTTTACGAATTGCAGACGCAATATCGCTCGCACTCGTTGTTTTCAGAATATAACTGTCCACACCCACGTCCAACGCACGATAGACTTCTTTATCCTCTATGTAGCTTGTCAGCATCACTACTTTTATCCCAGGCAGATCTTTTTTAATTTGTGCTGTTGCCTCAACACCATCCATATCTGTCATGACAAGATCCATTAAGATCACATCTGGGTTTAATTCGTGTGCTTTTTCAATCGCTTCTCTACCTGAGCCGCCTTCTCCAACAACTTCAATATCTGATTGTGTTGAAAGATAGCTCGAAATACCAATACGAACCATCTCATGATCGTCTACAAACAAAACTTTAATCGTCATACTGCTGACCCTCCTTATCTAATGGTGCTTTTACCTCAATACGCGTTCCTGCATTCGGTAATGATACGATATGGAACGTTGCACCAATCTCTGTCGCACGCTCTCTCATATTTTTCAATCCATAACTCTGTTCCATCTTTTCATCTGGGTTAAATCCGATGCCGTCATCTTGTATACGCAACAGAAGATGACCATCACGATTCAACAACTCTACACTGACTTGTGTCCCATTAGCATGTCTTAATGTATTAGAAATCGCTTCTTGTGTAATACGAAATAGATGATCTTCAATCCCTTTTGGCACTTCAAACGTATCGATGTCATACATCACTTTCATCGGCACTTTGCGCTGTAAATCTGTCACTAACGACTTAATACCTTCTCCCAGTGTCTTGTCCTTCAAACCAATTGGTCGTAAGTGTAGTAGCAATGCACGCATCTCAAGTTGTGATTCTTGAATCATTTTCTCCAATGTTGGAATCTGTTGATCTAAAGGTGGCTCAAGTTCTGTCTCTTTAATCGCAGATAACATTAAACTTGCCGCAAACAGCTGTTGAGATACACTGTCATGTAGCTCACGTGCTAGACGTTGTCGTTCATCTTCTATAATCTTTTTCACCTTTAAGTCATTCATATTGTACTGTTCATTTGTTAAATTCTGTGTTTTAATTCTTAATTTATGCAACTCTTGATTCAATGGCACTAATGTTTGATAAAGTCCAATTGTTTCATTGTATAGTTCAATTTGATGATCATTAATCCCCACTGTCTCTCCTTGTATTGCACGTTCGATTTGTTCTTGTAACCAATCGTATTGCTGATTGATTTTATATGCAATGACACTGCCAACGAGAATACAAAAAAATACAACAACTAAGTTGATAAATAAAAAAACTGAAATCCCAAATATCTGTTTATACAACATACCTTGAAAAAAGATAATATTGACAAATACCTTATCAATGAAGAAAAACACAGTGAACATCGCATAAACCAATATCAACATAGAGCCAATCGTTCGGATATAATGATTCATCGGAAGATCACCTCTATGTCACCAATCAATGTTGATGCATAGATATTTACGGTATAACTATCTTGTTTTTGTTCTGTATGCATCGTCATATTTGTATTATCAATTTTTTGTCGTTGTTGGCCCATAATCGCCGTACCATAAAATGCAGATACATTCAAATTCACATGATAATTGAGCGGGACAATGACTTGAATTTTACCAATTAGATGACGGAGCACAATCGTATTTTGTGCTTTTAGATTTGCCGCCTTGACCATATCAATGTGTACGTCTCCGATACCATGTTGAATTTGTAAGTCTTCCCATTTATAGACGTAAATCGGTGTCTTTTGCTCTCCAAACCACTTTTGTTTAAGAAATGACGCTTGTACCGCTGATTCATCATCTGTTGCAATAATAGATAATGGACGGCGTTTATATTTGATATAACGAAAAGCTACAATCACCATAAAGATAAATAAGATGACAAGCGTATATTTATTGGATAACAGTGTAAAAGCAATCATCAGTGCGCCGATCCAAAAACAGAGCAACCCTCGTACTTTATGAAAATATATATAACCGACATACATCAATATACCGCCTAATAAAATAACTAATATATATCCAATTTTTTCAAAAAAGATATAATAAAAGTTGGCAATAACCATGAGGGCAGTAAAAAGAATGAGTAGTTCAGTTGAAATATATTTCTGAGTCATATTTCCACCTTTCTAGTATGCATTAACCAATGTTCGTAACAAGCGACATTCATACTTCGTATATGCTTTGTCCGCATCAAGTTGCGAATAGTAACGCTCAAGTCGTGCATACTCACTTTCTATTTTATTCAATTCTTCTTTTAAAGATGCCAATGTTTCATCATATATATTCGCCACATGCTCAAATTGATGTGTATCTGCCAAAGTAATATATTTATTTTCTAGCTCTAGCATACGTCTGTCAATCATCAGTTGCACTTGTGACTTTTTTTGCTGAATATAGTGCATCGTATCATCTATCGTCTGCACTTTAAGGTCTAATGACATCATATATTGATAAATTCCTTGTTTATAGCATTGTTTCAAAAATCGTTCAACATAAGTTTTAACCTGTTGCATCATAATGGTATCACCTCATCTATTAATACCATTATAAAAAAGTTCCGCAACCTAAGTAATAGGCTACGGAACCATTTTAATTTAAGACTAAAGTCCGAAGCTTAATCTGTTTCATCTAACTTTGTCGTTAAGATTGGTCCATCCTTTGTGACAATCACCGTATGTTCGATTTGAGCAACATAACTTTTATCAGATGTTTCAAATGCCCATTCATTCTTACCTTCTGTGACAAATGTAGCATTTGAAGAGATAAACGGCTCCACAGCTAGAACCATGCCTTCTTTGAGTAATGTTTTTTCATTCGGGTCAAAGTAATTCATAATATGTGCAGGTGCTTCGTGTAGAGATTGTCCTACACCATGTCCAGTTAAGTTTTTAATAACTTTTAGGCCATTTTTTCGTGCAGTTGCATGAACTGCCTTCCCAATCTGACTTAACTTGCTGCCCACTTTTACTTTTGTCATCGCTGCTTCGAATGCTTCTTCAGCAACATCACACACTTGTTGCTTCACTGGATCATCTGCTTCTCCAACAACAAATGAAATACCTGTGTCTGCATAGTAGCCATTTTTAAGTGCAGATACATCGATGTTTACAAGGTCTCCTTCACGAATCACTCGTTGACTCGGAATGCCGTGTGCAACTTCTTCATTGACACTAATACAAGTTTGTCCTGGAAAGTTTTCATCATGAATCGGTGCTGACAAAGCGCCTTCCGCTTCGAACATCTCTTTCGCTATTTGATCAAGTTCTTTCGTTGTTACACCCGGTTTTGTCGCTTCACGCATCGTATCTCTTACTTTGGCACATATCGCGCCAATTTCTAGCAATGCTTGACGTTCTTCATCCGTTTTTACTATCATTCTTATCCCTTTCCTTTCTAAATGCTATACCGTACTTATTATAACAAAATTTTTCTGATATACTAGAAGTAAGTACAAATCAGGAGCTATACGTATGAAAATGAAATGGTATAAAAAAGTCATTGGTGCCCGTACCATCAAAACCGGATTAGCCACTTTTTTAACGGCTTTATTCTGTCTGTCACTTAACTTAAACCCTATTTTTGCGATCTTATCAGCAGTTGTCACAATCGAGCCTACTGTTAAAGCTTCCATCCACAAAGGGTATAAACGATTACCTGCAACCGTCATGGGCGCATTTATTGCGGTCGTCTCCACATACTTTTTTGGTGACGAATCCGCTATTGCATACGGTTTAACTGCGACATTAACAATTGTATTGTGTATTCGTTTCAATCTACATCCAGGGATACTCGTTGCAACTCTGACTGCATTGGCGATGATCCCAGATATTCATGATGATTACATGTTCAACTTTTTCTCAAGATTGCTAACAGCTATTATCGGTTTAGTCACTGCTGGTCTTGTGAACTTCATGGTATTGCCACCTAAATATTATGAACAAATTGAAGCACTCATCGCATCTTCAGAACGTCAAATCTATTATTTATTCGATGAACGTATGAAGGAATTATTGATTGGTCATTTCCAATCAACCAAAAGTGATAAACTCGTCGATCAATTGCATACATGTAACACACGTATTGAAGAATTGATTGGTTATCAGCGTGATGAACTGAAATATCACAAGTCAAAAAATCGCTCAGATGATTGGATGCGCTTACGTAAACTTACCAATCGTGCACATGAAAATCGATTATTATTGACGCACTTGTCGAACATTATCTACTTACCACAAGATGCTATGATCGTCTTTACAGACAAAGAAAAAGAAGCCGTGATCAATATTTCACAAAGTATTGATCAAATCAGCCAATGTGGCACCTTTAAACCAAAACGCAAATCTGCTTCCATATTAAAAAATTCAGTTAAAGGTTTAAACGAATTTGATATTAACCAAATCAAAAGCCATACTATATATGAAATCTTGTTAATCTACCGTATTTTATTACTTCGTTATCGTGTGAAGTAATAAAAATTCAGCCCGTATCCTAAACACAAAGGGTACGGGCTTTTCTATGCTATTTCTTATCTTTTTTCGCTCTATCTACTAAAACTTGCTTCGCTTGTTCTTCAGCCATGTTATCAATCTTTTCTGGTACGAATGGTATTCCTTTACGTTCTGCAGCAGTACGTAATAAGTAATCCGTCATTTCATGGTTTTTCGGTAAAACTGGACCATGCAAATACGTCCCAAGTAAGTTTTTGTAATGAATGCCTTCTTGTTTATCTTTGTCATTATTACCATAACCATATGTGACATGACCTAATGTTGGATATGAATGATACGTACGGCCCCCGTGGTTCTCAAAGCCAACAATCGTACCGAACTGCTCACTTTCAATAACAATATCACCAGTGAGTCGATCTGTTTGAGCTTCCGTATAAAAATCTAAAATATGCAGACCTTCAAGTTCTTTTCCATCTGCTGTAATGTATTTTTCACCTAAAAATTGATAGCCACCACATACAACAAGTCCCGGTAATCCGGCATCAATTGCTTCCTTTAACTCCGACTTAATCTTTGTTAATTCTTTCGTTGCAATCGCTTGTTCTCGATCACTTCCACCACCGATGAAGAAAATATCTGCTTCTTTTAAGTTAATGCCTTCTGTTTCGTTAACATCAATAACGTTGATCTGAATATTACGCTGTTTTGCACGATATTTTAACGCCATGATGTTACCAATATCACTATATAAGTTCAATTTATCCGGCATAAAATGAAATACTGTTAACTCATGCATGACCATGGCCCTCCTTGAAAGAACGTTCTAACTGATCCAACATTGGTGCAAGAGATGTATAGTTTGGTATCGCAACCGTCATGCTTGGATAATCCATTGTTAATGCTGTTGCTTTGTAAATATCTCTTTCAACAATGACCGGGACATTTAATTCTGCCAACTTCAATCGTAGCTGCAATTCTTCCGCACGATTTCCAGCTACAATAATTGCTTCAATATCTTGATGCTGAAGTTTTTCAAAATCTGCATCATAAATCCATGACGTATCTCGTCCATCAGCCGGAAAGTCATTCAGGCTAAACAAATAAACTTTTCGGTCTTCTAACTGGTCTCCCATCGCCATAGAAGCATTCATCCCTGCTGGATTTTTTGCTAAGTTTATCAATGCTTTCTTGTGATTCTTCTCGAAATATTGCATCCGTCCATTATCTGACGTATATGTGCCAAATCCCTTTTGTATCGCTACATCATCGAGTCCTATTTCTCTCAATACAGCATAAGCAGCAAGGGCATTATAAGCATTGAAGTCCCCTGCAATTTTCATATTAAATGTCGCATCATTGACAGTCATATTCAAAAATGGTGTCACGTCAAATGATGATACATTATAGTCTGGCTCATGGCGTTTGAATCCACATTGACAACGATAATGTCCAAGCTGATTATAATGAATGTGACTATACTCTAGTAATTCTCCACAATTTGGACAGTATCGGCTCTCATTCATTGTCGATTGTTCAAATACATGCGCATCTGCATCCATACCATAATATGTGACATTGTCGCTCGCAATTTTCAAACGACTGACGAATGGGTCATCTGTATTTAAAATCAATTGTATACCTTTTCCGCTAATGGCAGATAAAATATTGTTCACCATAATATCTATTTCACCGAAGCGATCCATTTGATCTCTGAAAAAGTTTGTGAAAACCATCTTCGTCGGTGTCATTTCATTCAATACACGTGGAATAGAACCTTCATCAATCTCTATTACAGCAATCTTAGTATTTGGGGTCGACTGAACGATAAACGCAGACGTAATCCCTGCTGCCATATTCGCCCCTTCGTTATTATGAATAATTGGAATATTATTTTGTTTTAATGTATGACCGATCAAGTTTGAAGTCGTTGTTTTTCCATTTGTACCACTGACAAACACAACTTCATCTACTTTAGCCGCCATTGTTCTTAGTATATTTGAATCTACCTTTCTCGCAACTTGTCCAGGTAAGTCTGTCCCTTTTTTACCCGCGGCACGACTTGCTTTTCGCGCAAGCTTCGCCAACGTAATCGCTGTCCATTGTCTCATTCGATTTCTCCTCCATTTTTCCTATTGTATTATACCATGCGACATTCATTTAGAAAATTAAAACTCTTCATCTCCATATTTATTGCAATCACACGAGGTGTATGTGTAAACTAAACTTATCAATCATTAGGAGGTATGACATGTTAGATAAACAATTATTAGATGCTTTAAATGATCAAATGAACCATGAATTTTTTGCTGCACATGCATATATGGCGATGGCTGCATACTGCGACTACAATTCTTATGACGGCTTTGCAAACTTCTATATTGAACAAGCAAAAGAAGAACGTTTCCACGGACAAAAGATTTATGATTATATCAATGATCGTGGTGAAAAAGCAGAGTTCAAAGCTTTAGATGCGCCAAAAGTTGATTTTGATTCTATTTTACAAACTTTTGAAGATGGCTTAAAACAAGAACAAGAAGTGACTAGAAGATTCTACAACTTATCTGAAATTGCTAATGACAAAAAAGATTATGCGACAATTTCATTTTTGAATTGGTTCTTAGATGAACAAGTTGAAGAAGAATCTATGTTTGAAACACATATTGATTACTTAAAACGTATCGGTGATGATTCAAACACATTGTATTTATATGAAAAAGAACTTGCCGCACGTACTTTTAACGAAGAAGCGTAATATATTTTTTATTTGGCTGAGCAGTAATTGTTTTTCAATTGCTATTCAGCCAATATTTTCTTAATAACATATGAGCGTTAAACCTACTTTTATAGCTCCTATGATTATCACATTTTCAATTATTTTACGGAGTTGGTTAGATGGCTGATAATACCTTTATCGCATTAGACTTTGAAACAGCAAACTATAAAAGAACGAGTATTTGTTCGGTAGGAATGGTAAAAATCGTTAACCACCAATTAACTGAATCATTTCATACATTAGTCAATCCAAATGATTTCTTCTCAGAACGTAATATACAAGTACATGGTATTCAACAAAGAGATGTGCTTCACGCACCAGCTTTCAACGAAGTATTACCTTACATGTTGGACTTCATTACTGACTTCCCTGTTGTTGCACATAATGCAGCATTCGATATGTCTGTACTTCATGCTAGCTTAAAGGCTGCACAGATTGATACACCAGACCTTACATATTTTTGTTCTTGTCAACTTGCACGTCGCACTGTATCTTCACGACGTTATGGATTAAAACATATGATGGACTTCTACGGCTTGGACTTTCATGGTCATCATGATGCATTAAATGATGCCAAAGCCTGTGCTATGATTACCTATCGTTTACTCAAACACTATCCAGATCTACAAACAGTGCTTAATGTTTATGGTAAGAAACTACGCGATAAAGATGCTCTATAAAAAATCATATATAGTCATATTACGAAAAGCGGCATCTTGTAGACTTCCGACTGTGACACCTATTAAACGTATTGGGATATCTGGATCCTTTACTTCATAATATAAGTCATAAGCGACTCGATAAATATCTCTTGCTTGTTGTACAGGTGTTTTTAAACTTTGCTGTTTCGTATGCGTTTCAAATGTACTTGTTTTTATTTTCACAGTCACTGTATATCCCGCTTTTTGCAGTTTTTCTAAACGACCTTCAATCTTTTCACACAACATTTCAATCTTACGCAATATCTCTTCATCTTGATTGGTATCCACTGAGAACGTTCTTTCTGCTCCCACGCTTTTTCGTCGTCGCTCACTTTTTACTTCTCTTTCATCTTTTCCTCGCACTCTTTCATATAAATACTTCCCTCTTTTGCCGAATAGATATATGAGATCACGTTCAGATTTTCGATAAAGATCTTTCCCTGTATAAATACCCTGTTCATGCATTTTTTCTTTAGATACTTTTCCAACACCTGGAAAGTCTCCAATATCAAGATTCATCAAAATATCATGTACATTTTGATACGTAATAACCGTCATGCCATTCGGTTTATTCATCCCACTCGCTAGCTTTGCTAAAAATTTATTATATGATACACCCGCACTTGAAGTTAAACCCGTTTCTCGCCAAATATCGTGGCGAATCATTTGCGCAATTTGTGAAGCAGAACGTTTAGAGTTCACACTTGATGTAATATCTAAATAGGCCTCATCTAGAGACAAAGGCTCAACTAACGATGTATAGCGATGGAAAATCTCCATAATCTGTTGTGAAACAGCTCGATAAACTTCAAATCTTGGCGTTATATAATAACCATCTGGACATAACTGATGGGCACGAGCCATAGGCATCGCAGAATGAACCCCCTTGGCCCTTGCTTCATAGGAGGCTGTTGCCACAACACCACGACCACTTGCACGACCACCCACAATAACAGGCTTTCCTCTCAACTTAGGATTATCTCGCACTTCTACCTGTGCATAAAAATAATCCATATCTATATGTATCATTCGTTTTTCCATCGCAGACACCTCCATTCTCTCACATGTTTATAGAAACATTATATACGATTCAATAACTTATTTTAACTAAAGGAATTTCACTGAAAGAGTGGTGAGTACTTGATATTTCTCTTAGATAAAATCATTTATCTTCACACGATTAGTTGCTTAAAGTAATTGATTGACATATATTACTCTGTCACCACAAAAAATAGACATAAAAAAACGGTAACCCCTTATATAAAAGAGATTACCGTTTCTTATTAGTTAGCTTATTCCGTATTAGTCTTCTTCACGACGATTACGTTTTGTTAACTTCATACCAGCTAATAATGTTAAGAAACCGAATGTTGTTACGAATGGATTATTCGTATTACCTGTTTCAGGCAATTCTTTTTCTGTCATCTTATCAGATGGTTTCATGTCTTTATCATCTTTATCAGTCATACCTTTAGATGGTTTATTCATGTCTTCCGGTTGATCTGGTGATGGTTGACCTGGTTTTTCTGAATCTTTTGGTGGCATACCTGGCTCTTCAGGTTGTCCTGGTTGCTCTGGCTGTTCTGGTTGTTCTGGTTGTTCCGGTTGTTCTGGTTGTTCCGGTTGTTCTGGCTGTTCCGGTTGCTCTGGTTGTTCCGGTTGCTCTGGCTGTTCCAGTTGTTCTGGTTGTTCCGGTTGTTCTGGTTGTTCCGGTTGCTCTGGTTGTTCCGGTTGCTCTGGTTGTTCCGGTTGTTCCGGTTGTTCTGGTTGTTCTGGTTGTTCCGGTTGTTCTGGTGTTTCTTTTAACTTATAGATATAAGTGACGTCTGTATTACCTTTCACCACTTTACCTGTTTCTTGATCTCCATCTTTCACTTTCACAAGTACATAGACTTTACCATCTTTAGTAGTGATTTCTTTCGGAATTTCCTTGTCATTTTCATTTGTATTGTACTCAGTACCTACTGGTGATTTTGATGTATCCACTGTTGGATCCTTGATCACTTCATCTTTTTCATTCACATAGTGAACAGTAACTGTACCTGCTGGTACATATGGTACTGGTGTATCTTTCTTAGGATCTACCGGTTTTGGTGGTTCATATCCTTTTGTTGGATCGTTTGGATCTTTTGGTTTCAACGGTGTCGTTGGATCTTCTGGATCTACTGGAATATGTTCTTCAATGTCTGGGAACGGTGGATTATCACTTGGGTCTTCTGGTGTTTCGTCATAATCTACTGGATCGATTGGATCACCTGTTTTTGGATCTACTGGTGGTACATTTTCATCATACTTTGGATTCTCTGGATCTTCAGGAATGTACGGAATATATTTGTTTGGTGTTTCTTCTGGTGGCATACCAGGATCTTCAACTTTTTTGTACACATACGTGACTTCTGTTGTTCCTTCTACGACCTTACCTTGTTCATTACCTTTAGTAAGGGCTGGGACTAACTTATATTTCACGCCATCTTTTGTAATTGTTGGTGGCATATGATCATCAGAAGTATCATAGGCTGTTCCTGTTGATGATAATGGTGTGTCTGTTTCATCATCTGCGATAACATTACCTTCCGTGTCGATGTAGTGTACAATGACATCACCTTTTACTTCTTTGTAGACGTATGTCACTTCTGTTGTTCCTTCTACAACATTTCCTTCTTCATTACCTTCTGTTTTCTCAGGAACGCGTTTATACGTTTTACCATCTTCTGTTGTAATTGTTTCTGGACGGTTATCTTTCGTATCGTAAGGTGTGTCAATCTTACTTCCTTGCGTATCGACTTTGTCTTTCGCAATTGTCTTACCTTCTTCGTCTACATAGTGAACAATAACATCACCTGTTGGTATTTCTTTTGGTTCTTCAACTTTCTTGTAGACATATGTGACTTCTGTTGTTCCTTTAACAACCTTACCTTGTTCATTACCTTTAGTAAGCGCTGGAACTAACTTATATTCCACACCATCTTTTGTGATTGATGGTGGCATATGATCATCAGCTGTATTGTAGTCTGTTCCTGTTGATGATAATGGTGTGTCTACTTCATCCTTAGCAAGGGGATTCCCTTCTGTATCGATGTAATGTACGATGACATCACCTTTTACTTCTTTGTAGACGTATGTGACATCCGTGTTACCTTCAACAACTTCGCCTTCTTCATCACCTTCTGTTTTTTCAGGAATACGTTCATATGTTTTACCGTCTTCTGTTTTGATTTCTTCTGGACGATTATCTTTCGTATCATACGGCGTATCTACTGGTGATTTTGGCGTATCTACAACTGGATCTTTAATTTCTTTGCCATCTTCATCTTGGTATTTAACTGTTACTGTTCCTTCTTTAACAACTTCTTTATATACATAAGTTACATACTTCGTACCTTGTGTTACAACACCTGTCGGGTCAGTTCCTTCAGCATCTGTTGATCCGTAAACAGTTCTCAATTTACTAGTTGTTAAATGACCTTGATCAGATACAGAACCAACACCATAATCTCCTGCTGGTACTAGTTTATACGTTTTATCTCCAACTGTGATTTCTTGTGTACGATTATCTGTAACTGTATCATACTCTGTATCCACTTCAGCGTCTGTCACATCTTGAACTTCTTCTTTGATAACATTTCCGTTTTCATCAACATATTGAACGATAACTGTACCTTTATCGATTTGTTCAGGGTTTGATGTTTCGATTGGTACACCTGTTGCTTTTGCATCATATTTAGGACGAGTCACTTGCGAAGTTAAACCACCTTGTCCAGCTTGTTTAACTAGCTCTGTACCAATTGAGTCAGATTGACTTTCAGCATCGAATGCAAATTCTTCCAATGGTGAACCATCTGGTTTCGAAACAGTAAGTGTTGAGTTATCAGTCGTTGGTACCATTAACGGTTTCCCAGTTTTTTGGTCAATTACAGGGGTTCCATCTCCATTTAGTAATACTTTCGTTGCAACTTCTTCATTGTAAGTTGGTTTATCAAACTTGATTGGTAAACGTGTTGACATGTTTGTGGCAATATCTTCCATTGGATTACCAAATGTGTTGATAATACGACCCGGTTTTGTGTAGTCACCATGGAAACGTAATGTGATCGTTTTCTTGTCTTCAGAAACACTTTCAACTGTATAGTACATGTCGTCAGGCGTCACATACAATTTCCCGCCATCAGCATTAGCTGGTTTTTCTCCCGTGATAATATCTTGGAATGGAATATAGTAAACTGGTAAACGTTTACCAATCTCTATCTTATCTGTATCCCACGTATAAGTGTTTTTATTTGGATCTGTTGGTGACGAGATTGTCGTTAAAAAGCCATCTGGTAAACCACCAGCTTGACCACTTAATTGTACATAACCATCACCAACTGTATGTGTTAAGAATCCAACATCTGATCCTGGTGTATCACTACGATTATCATATACTGTTGCTTCCATACTAATATATGGGTGCAGTTCTGTTCGATTTCCATTATCGTAATCAATTTTATTTCTATCAAGATTTGGATTATATAGACCTTGAGCTACTACACCTTGTAAACCAGTGTTGTATGGTTGTCTCTTATATTGAGAACCGTTAGCATCATCCCAAGCTGGCTGTTGATAAACACTTGTATAAACAGTTTTATCATTAACTTTCACTTTAAATTCTGTCGGGCGTACTTCTGTTGTTGCTAAAGTCGGTGTACCTGCTTGACCTGATACTGTGGCACTCACATCTTTAAGTCCTTCAACATTTTCAGTAAATGTTACTTTGTATTTCACTGACGTCGTTGTCAATGTATCATTTTTTAAGTTAAAACGTGATGGATCTGTCGAATCTGATCCTTTTATATAGTCACTTGTATAACTAACACGTTCAACTTCTGCAATTATAGGACCTTGACCATCAGTTTCATTTGATTTCAAACGGAAATATCTTGGTAAAGTTACTGGTGTATCTTGTGTTTCGACATAGAAATAATCACCTTTATGCAATGGTTGGTCGCCAAATGAGAATTTAAGTGTCGTACCTTCATTGTTATAAATTGTTGGTGTTGGAGAATAACCTCTGTGTGTACCTGTTACAGTTACTTCAGGTGTTACTTGTGTACCTGATGGTGCCGCTTGTGCAACTGGTTCCACTGCAGCACGTAAATAAGTGCCTGTTGGTAATGGTTGTCCTTCTTTTGCGAAAGCTTCTTCACGCGTAGGTGCTTTGGGCTTAACAGTTGATGTTGCTGTTGATGCTTCAGTTGCTTCTTCAGTTTTTTCGGATGTTGTCGGTTCGGGTGTTGTTGTTTCTGATGAAGTTGATTTGTCTTCTGTGGCAGTTGTAGTAGCTTTTTCTTCAGAATCAGTTGTTTCTGGCACTGCTTCTTCTGCAGGTTCTACTGCTTCATCTGACACTTCTGAAGTAGCTTCAGATTCTTCTGTCGCTGATGTGTCTACTGTTTCATCAGTGGTTGTATCAGTTGGTTCAGCTGTGTCTTCAGTAGTTGTCGTTGTTTCATCAATATTCGTTGAAGCTACTTCTTCTGCTGAGGGTTCAGGATCTGAATCCGCTGAATCATTTGTACTTTCTGCTGGTTGCGTTTCTGCTGTTGCGTCCGTCTCGCTTGCTTTTACCGAGTCTGCTCCCATAATTAACGCTGTTCCTAAAAGTGCAGAACATACGCCAAAGGTAAACTTACGGATAGAAAAGCGATGTTTTCTTCTAAATAACATATATTTCCTCCCTTTATAACCCAAAAATATTTTCTTTAAAATATTTTTTGATTATTGTGTATTAATTCAAAATATGACAAGTTTTTATTAAACGTTCATACAACTTAATAATATAAATATTCTATTCTTTTATCAATAACTATTTTTATATCGTATTTTTTACAGATTTAAATTACTATTCAATAATATCTAAGAAAATATAAACATACTATCACTATATGTTTTAGCTACTTATGGATTCATTCACACCTTCTCTAGACTTTTTAATATCATCCATCAAATACAAATGCAATATGTATTCATTTACTGAAGGGACCATAAGAAAATACTATAATAAAAAAGAAGGGGCTGAGACATAGGCGCTCAATTTCCCTTCAAAAAAAGCCGTTAAAATTCTTTTTTAAGATTTTAACGGCTTTTTTCTTATTATTTACTAAAAAACTAGCACTTATCTGGCTAGTTTTCTGATGTTTACTGCCATAAGTGCGATTCCTAATTCGCATTCAACCTTTGATTGAGTGCG